>NZ_JBHIRY010000002.1:0-330275 GCF_042138635.1 Paenibacillus medicaginis
CCACCAAAAAAGTTTCGACCTTAGACCTGTCCATTACCAGTATTGATGGCAGAGCAAGACTTCAAACGCACAACACACCATTTTCATCTTTGGTGGTGGTCGTCAGACCATGTTAGTTTTGAACACGCACTTAAAGATACCTAAATAAATTGGAGGGTGATGAGAATGGGTTCAGGTTTGGTTAGTTTTTTGCTGATTGCCGTCGTGGCAGTCATTGTGCTTAGCGTTTTTTTTAGCTTTTTTCCGGTCATGCTGTGGATTTCCGCACTTGCCTCGGGGGTGCGGATCGGAATCATTACCCTTGTTGCGATGCGCTTGCGCCGGGTAACCCCAAGCAGAATCGTAAACCCGCTGATTAAAGCGACCAAGGCCGGGCTGGGTCTGACGATTAATCAGCTGGAAAGCCACTTTCTTGCCGGGGGTAATGTCGACCGTGTCGTGAATGCCCTGATTGCGGCCCAGCGCGCCAACATTCCGCTGGAATTTGAACGAGCCGCTGCCATCGATCTGGCGGGACGTGATGTGTTGCAGGCGGTGCAGATGAGCGTCAACCCGCGTGTCATTGAGACGCCTGTTGTTGCTGCGGTGGCCAAGGACGGTATTGAGGTCAAGGTTAAAGCGCGTGTTACCGTACGCGCGAACATCGACCGGCTGGTCGGGGGAGCCGGCGAAGAAACGATTATTGCCCGTGTAGGCGAAGGCATCGTTACCACGGTTGGTTCCAGTGCGACACATAAAGATGTGCTGGAAAATCCCGATTCGATTTCCCGGACGGTGCTGTCCAAGGGACTTGATGCCGGCACGGCATTTGAAATTTTGTCCATTGATATCGCCGATGTGGATGTAGGCAAAAATATCGGCGCCTTCCTGCAGACGGAGCAGGCGGAAGCGGATAAGCGGATTGCGCAGGCGAAGGCTGAAGAGCGTCGCGCCATGGCGGTCGCGCAGGAGCAGGAAATGAAGGCGCGTGTCGTTGAAATGCGCGCACGTGTGGTGGAATCCGAATCCCAGGTGCCGCTTGCCATGGCAGAGGCGCTGCGGAGCGGAAATCTGGGTGTCATGGACTATATCAACATGCAGAATATCGAAGCAGATACACAGATGAGAGAGTCGCTTGGCAAGCCGAATGACAGCACCGGACCGAACCATCCGAATGAGCGTGGTTAAACAGGCAGAGTCCGTAGGAAAGCGGTGATGCAGAATGATTGAATGGATAGTGCAACACCTGTATCTGGTAGCCGTCATCGTTTTTGCCCTGCTGTCGTTTTTGGGCAAAGCAAGTCAGGGCAAAGAAAATAAAAGACGGGGCAGTGGTGGAATGCCGACGTTCGGTGGCCCTGCTGAAGGTTTTCCGAGCAGAGGCAAAAAGCGGAACGATGGGGACAAACCGCAGCCGCAATATACGGTTCCGGACAAAGACTTCAGCGAGCAAGGATATGATGAGATTGAGCCGGCCCGAGGAATGGCAAGAAACGCTGCCAGGGATGACCTTGATGAAGGGGTGTCCGTGGAATATGCCGACGCGGAGTCGACGCTTGAAGGACGAATCCGTGCCATGGAAGAGGAACGGCAGCGGGTACTGCAAAGACTGGACCGCATTTCCGGCGGTGATATGGCCGTATACGGTGAGGATGACCGGGGAACCGAGGGTCGTTCCCGCTTTCGGACATCTGATATCCGCAGCGGAATGATCTGGTCGGAAATATTGTCTCCTCCCAAAGCGAAACGCCGGAGAAGAGGCGTGTAATTAATAGGTCAGCCAGAATTTCTGGTTGGCCTATTTTTTGTACGTAGGTGTCTATGCACGGAACAGCGGAGAGGACGAAGCAATTCCGGAAAAGCGCAGCGTTCGCCTTTGGCCCGAAGGGTCAACAGCGATTGTAGGAATGCTTCGTTCTCGGAGCGTCTCAGAAGATGCTGGATACAGCTTCATATTTAACACGGATCAAGCATAAGTTGTTTAGTACAGGAAGGGGGACTTACCCGAATGACCCGGATCAGCCGCAAGCTGCGCAAATGGACCAGTGAGGCGCTGGACTTGCCACAGGATATTCTTTTGGATATGCCGCGCTTGACTTTGATCGGCAGCAGGCAGTTGTATATCGAAAATCATCGGGGTGTCCTGAATTTTACTCCGGAAGAGCTGCTGCTTGCCCTCTCCCGCGGAAGACTCCGGATAGGGGGCAGCGGCCTTGTGATCAGGAGCATATTGCCTGAAGAAATCAGCGTGGAAGGCGAGATTATGTCGGTCCACATTGAAAGAACGGGGGAGGAGCTGTGAGACAACCGGCTTTATCCCGCCTGCGCGGTACGGTCGTTATGGAAGTGACAGGCGGTCAAGTAGAAAGCTTTGTAAATCTGCTGTCAGAGCGGAAAATCCCGGTGTGGGACGTCAGGCCGCTGGGCGGGAACCGGGCGGAAATGAAGCTCCTGCTTCCGGATGTATTCTCCCTGCGTCCGCTGCTGCGGCGGACAGGCTGCCGGATGCATGTTACCCGCAGGTCAGGATTTCCCTTTACGCTTGCGCGTCTTGGACGGCGGAAGTTTTTTGCCGCAGGCGTCCTGCTTTTTTTTCTGGGCATCTATATGATGTCCTCACTGGTATGGACGGTGCAGGTAAAGGGGAACGAGAGCCTGACAACGGAGGAAGTGCTGCAGGCCGCCCGCGAAGAAGGAATCTATCCTATGCAGTGGAGCTTTCGGTTGCCGGGACAGGACAAGCTGGCCAAAAATATGTTGCGCAGGCTGCCGGATGCTTCGTGGATCGGATTGGAAAAGCAGGGGACCGTCATTACGATTCAGGTGGTTGAAGCATCAAGGGCGGCACCCAGGCCGTTGCTTAATCCGCGCCATCTGATCAGCAACGCAGATGCGGTCATTACCGAAATTTATGCCGAGCAGGGAAGACCTGTCGTACAAAAAAATAAAAGAGTCAAAAGAGGCGACATTCTCATTTCCGGCACGCTCGGGGATGAAGTGAATCAGGAGCAGGTTGTGGCCAAGGGGCAGGTTCGTGGACTCGTCTGGCATGAATATGAGATTTCCACCCCTTTGGTTCAGCGAAGCTCGGCCTACACCGGTGAGAGCAGGGAGCGGCTGTACCTTGTGCTGGGCAAGCGGGCCATCCAGCTCTGGGGATACGGCCAAGAACCCTATTCGACATCGGATACCGTGACCGAATACGATCCTTTGACCTGGCGCTCCTTGAAGCTTCCTGTCGGCTGGATGACGGAAAGGGTGATGGAGACCCGCGAACAGAAGCACGCAGTATCTGAACAGGCTGCCAAGGAGATGGGTTTGGAAAGGGCGAAGGCCCATATTTTGGCGAAATACGGGAAGGGAACAAAAATTTTAGCACAAAAAATTTTGCATGAGAACAAAGAGAATGGTAAAGTTTATATGAAAGTGCTGTTCGAGGTAGAGCAAGATATTGTGGAAGAGCTTCCATTAGTTTATAACCGAGGAGATTGAGGCTATTTGGCTGAACAAAATCACAGCATACGAATTGCATTGCACAATGCGGGAGAGGGACAGGCTCTTTTCGGCCCGCAGGATTCTTTCTTGAAATTAATTGAAACGGAGATTCCGGCCAAGATCGATTCCCGGGCGGAGGAGATCGCCATTTATGGCGCGCCGCGCGCGGTTGAGGTTCTGGAACAGTTGTTTGACGTGCTCTTGCAGCTGATCCGCAACGGGTTTGTTCTTAGTGAGCGGGATATCCATTATGCTATAGATCTGGCGAAGGATCTGAGAGCAGATCAACTGCTTGACCTGTTCAAGGGCGAGATTACCACCACCTTCCGCGGCAAACCGATCCGGGTGAAAACGATTGGCCAGAAGCACTATGTGACAACGATCAAAAAGCGGGATGTCGTCTTTGGCATCGGTCCGGCGGGGACAGGCAAGACATATTTGGCCGTGGTGCTGGCCGTTGCCGCACTTAAGGAAGGCTCTGTCAAGCGGATTATTCTTACCCGGCCTGCCGTGGAGGCGGGCGAAAATCTGGGCTTCCTGCCAGGGGATCTGCAGGAGAAGGTCGATCCCTATTTGCGGCCGCTCTATGACGCTCTGTATGATGTTATGGGACCGGACCAGACAGCCAAGGCGCTGGAGCGCGGACTGATTGAAATTGCTCCTCTTGCCTATATGAGGGGGCGTACGCTGGATGATGCGTTCATTATTTTGGATGAGGCCCAGAATACGACACCAGAGCAGATGAAAATGTTTTTGACGCGCCTTGGTTTCGGCTCGAAAATGGTCATTACAGGCGATGTCACCCAGATTGACCTGCCCCGTGGCAAGAAATCGGGATTGATCGAAGCGAAAACCATTTTGAATTCCATTGAGGAGATCGGGTTCGTGCAGTTTGCGGATGAAGACGTCGTGCGCCATTCCCTGGTTCAAAAAATCATTGTAGCCTATGACCGTGCTGCCGAAAATCAAGTATAGAGAGGGATTGTCTCTATGGCTCCGAAAGAACTGTCGAAAGGCACCAGCAAAATGACCCAGTATAGAATGAACGGATGGAAGTATAGCGTGGCTACACGCTATCTTCTGTTTTTGTTTTTGGTGATTCTTTTCTATGTCAGTCTTGCTCCGGGCCTGCTGCCCGAACGTTATGACATCCGGGTAAATACGCCGAGCGAGAAGAACATCGTGGCTCCGATGCAGCTGCCCAACAACAAGGCTACACTGCAGGCACAGGAGCAGGCTGCCGAAAGAGTGCAGGACATTTATACCATTGTGCCGATGCGTAACGACAACCTGGTGACATCCATTTTGGACCGGATCGACCGTCTGAATCAGGATGACCAGATCTCGGATGATGACAAGGCAGCGATTTATAAAGAGGAAATCCCGCAGCGGGCAGCGGATTTTGTGAATAATTTCGTGAACAACAGCAAAAAGGCGGATGCTTACCCGGACAAGCTTCTGGATGAGGTGCTTGAAAAGACGAGAGAGCAAACCTACAGAATTCCCGAGGAAACCTTTATCAAAATTCCGCGTTTGTCTTCTGACAACATTACGGAGATGAAGCTGGTGGCCCGTGAGATCGTCACCAGGCTCATGAATGACCAGATTACGGATGCAACGACGGCGAGAGCCAAGGTAGCCGAGCTGGTGAGCACCAGCTCGCTCAGCGACCGCATCTCCCGTGAAGTCGTGCAGGAGCTGGCAAGGCTTGCTGTCACGGCGAACAAGTTCTACGATGATGAGGCGACGAAAGCAGCCAAGGTCGAGGCGCGTGAAAATACGCCCACCGTATATATCGATCAGGGGGAGATTCTTGTCCACAAAGGCGAGATCATTACCCAGGATATTTATACACTGCTTGATGAGAACAATTTGCTCAAGGACGAGATCAACTATTGGCCGCAGTTCGGACTGTTGATGCTTTCCTGTCTGCCGGCGCTCGGGCTGCTTGTATTCATCCGGCAGTCGGATTCCCGCCAGTTCAAATATAATAATGCGCAGCTTCTTATGCTTGTACTCATTTTCATCATTACCATCGTCGTCCTGCTCCTCGCCAATACGTTGCAGACGAGTGAACGGTATTATACCGGGTATTTTGCCCCGGTAGCGATCGGTGCGATGCTGGTTACGCTGCTGCTGGACAGATCGCTGGCGTTTATATGCACAATCATCATCAGTATACTGTCCAGCATCATTCTTAATGTACGGCAGGGACAAATTTTTGATTTTAATTACGGTTTTTTTACGTTTGTGGTGTCCCTTACTGCCATTTTCACCATTCACCGTGCCAGCCAGCGATCCACCCTGTTCAAGGGAGCGATTATGGTATGCATTTTCGGGGCGCTGTCTGTGCTCTCTCTCGTGTTAATTGGTCAGGGAAGCTGGAACCAGCTAACCACGCTCTATTCGGTCGTAGGAGCCGTTGTCGGCGGGATGCTTACAGCCATACTGGTCATCGGGCTGATGCCTTTCTTCGAGTCGACGTTTGGCATTTTGTCGGCACTCAAGCTGGTGGAGCTGTCCAATCCGAATCATCCGCTGCTGCGGAAGCTGTTGACCGAAACGCCTGGCACCTACCATCACAGCGTTATGGTCGGCAACCTGTCCGAGGCGGCTGCGGAAGCGATCGGAGCCAATGGATTATTGTGCCGTGTCGGTTCATACTATCATGATGTAGGGAAAACGAAACGCCCTTCGTATTTTATCGAAAATCAGAACGGGATGGACAATCCTCATGATTCGATCGATCCCAAGCTCAGCAAGTCGATCATCATTGCCCATGCCCGGGACGGTGTGGAAATGCAGAAGGAATACAAGCTGCCAAAGCCGATCAGGGATATCGCAGAACAGCATCACGGGACCTCTTTCCTGCACTTTTTCTATCACAAGGCATTAAGACAGGCGGAAGAGCGGGGAGTTGAGCCGGATTTCACTGAGGATGATTTCCGCTATCCAGGGCCCAAAGCCCAATCCAAGGAAGCGGCCGTGGTAGGCATTGCCGACAGTGTTGAGGCTGCGGTGCGGTCGCTGCGCAAGCCAACGGTGGAGCAGATCGAAACGATGATCGGGAAAATTATGAAAAGCAAACTGGATGATCAACAGTTCAACGAATGCGATCTGACGATGCGTGAGCTGGACATCATCTCGCAGACGCTGAAAGAAACTGTGATGGGCATCTTCCATTCCCGGATCGAATATCCGGAAGAAAAACCGAAGGAAGCTAATGAAAAGCTGCAGTAACAGGAAAGATTGGCACGCAAAAAAAGGAGCGTAAAGTATGAGCCTTCAATTGGTATGGAGCAATGAACAGGAAGTTTTGAATATCAGTGAATCGCTGATTTCCACCCTGGAGGTGATCCTGCGTAAAGCGGGGGAAGCTGAAGGAGTGCATGATGGCGAAGTGGCTCTGACCTTTGTCACAGATGAGCATATTCACGAGCTGAACAAGCAGTATCGCGGCATCGACCGCCCGACGGATGTGCTTTCCTTTGCCATGAATGAAGGGCTGGAGGATGAACCGGAGATCGTCTATGAGATCGGGGAAGGAGACGCTGAGCCGGATCTTCCCGAGGTGCTTGGCGATATTATTATTTCCGTGGAGATGGCGAAAAGGCAAAGCGAGGAATATGGCCATTCGTTGGAAAGAGAGCTTGGTTTTCTGTTTGTTCACGGCTTTCTGCACCTTCTAGGCTATGATCATCAGGATGATGACAGCGAAGCGGAGATGATGGGCAAGCAGGAGGTTGTGCTCGCAGAAGTGGGGTTAACTCGCTGATGAAACCGGCCCATTCGTGGAGATCGACATTTCGTTATGCCCTGGAAGGGATCGGCTACACCCTTCGCACGCAGATAAATATGAGGGTGCACGCAGTCATCGCTCTGGGTGTTATTGCGGCGGGTATCGTGTTCCGTATCTCCCGGATGGAATGGCTGTTTATTCTGGCGGCTTGCGCTTTCGTCATAGCGGCGGAGCTATTCAACACCGCCGTTGAGGCTGTCGTTGATCTTGTCAGCCCCAAAGTTCATCCGCTAGCCAAGGCCGCTAAAGACGCCGCCGCCGGAGCTGTGCTGCTGGCTGCGGTTTTTGCTGTCATTACAGGGGGGGTTGTGTTTTATCAACCTGTGTTGACCATGCTAAGGCATTTGCTGTAAATTGCTTCACAGCGAGAATATTTATTTTAAATGGTGGGGAGTCGGTTGGAATGGATCCAATGTTGTTAATGCAGGAAGCGGTCAAAGCACGCTTGAAGGCTTATGTGCCTTATTCCGGTTTCAGTGTGGGCGCCGCGCTGCTGGATGCCGATGGCAAAGTCCACTACGGATGCAATATTGAAAATGCTGCCTACGGGCCGAGCAACTGTGCCGAACGAACAGCACTGTTCAGCGCGGTGGCCCAGGGGCAAAAGCCCGGGAGCTTCAAAGCGCTGGCCGTGGTCGGAGATACGGAGGGTCCTATTTCCCCGTGCGGTGTATGCAGGCAGGTTATAGCAGAGCTCTGTCCCCCTGACATGCCGGTTTATTTGGGCAATTTAAAAGGGGACATGCAGGAGACGACCCTTGCCGAGCTGCTGCCGGGAGCATTCGGGCCATCCGATCTGGGCAAAGAGCGGCCGTAACCGGGCACGATATCGAAAATAAACAAGAACACACGGACGCTGGGCGTCGGAGGAACGAATATGAGTAAAGCTAAATTCAGATCAGGCTTTGTCGCGATCGTCGGCAGGCCGAATGTCGGCAAATCCACCTTGATGAACCATGTGATCGGCCAGAAAATCGCGATCATGTCGGATAAGCCGCAAACAACCCGCAATAAAATACATGGGGTGTACACAACGCCGGAAATGCAGATCGTGTTTCTGGATACGCCTGGCATTCATAAACGGCAATCCAGGCTGGGTGATTTTATGAACCAGACTGCTCTCAACACTCTGGGCGAAGTGGAAGCCGTACTGTTCCTGGTGGACGCATCGGAGGGCATGGGGGGAGGAGACCGCTTTATCGCCGAACAGCTTAACAGAGTGTCTACTCCTGTCATTCTGGTGATGAACAAAATAGATAAAATTGAGCCGGAAGCGCTGCTGCCGCTGATTGAAGAATACCGGAAGCTGTATGATTTTGCGGAAATCGTGCCGATCTCGGCCAAAATGGGTAACAATGTGAACCGCCTGCTGGAGCAGATCGACAAATATTTGCCCGAAGGTCCGCAGTATTATCCGGAAGACCAGGTAACGGATCATCCTGAGCAGTTTGTTATTGCCGAACTGGTCAGGGAGAAGATTTTGCACATGACCCGTGAGGAGATTCCTCACTCCATAGCCGTCATGATCGAAGATATGCGGGCTGAGAGCAATGGTGTTGTCCATATCTCGGCTGTCATCTACGTGGAACGGGATTCGCAGAAAGGCATTATTATCGGCAAGCAGGGCGCTATGCTTAAAGAGGTAGGCAAGCAGGCGCGTCAGGATATTGAGAAGCTGCTGGGGTCGAAAATTTTCCTGGAGCTTTGGGTCAAGGTGAAGAAGGACTGGCGCAATCAGGAGCGCGTACTGCGCGACCTTGGCTTCCATCGCGACGCCTGATCATAGCCATTTATTGCTTGGCATAGTTTCCCGGTCATCGAGCATCCTATCTCGTAAATGCGAGCGTCATTTCCGAAGGAAAGGATGAATACGAATGCGAGATTTTTCGTGGAAGTATTTTATGATGACTGGAGATGTCGATGCGTATTTGCTGTACAAAGAAGCTGCTGCACGGGGAGAGCAGACAGTGGCAGGAACAGAACCGGACGAACAGGAGGAAGCCGCAGAATAGGCTTTCGGTATAATGGCTTTTGCAATATGCAAAAGCTCATGGGGGATGGGGAAATGCTTTATAAATTGGAAGGCATCGTCATCCGCAGCATGGACTACGGCGAGGGGAATAAAATCATAACATTGTGCACCGAACACGGCGGCAAGGTTGGAGTGCTCATACGCGGCGCGAAAAAGCCAAAGAGCCGCCATGGCGCTCTGGCCCAGCCGTTTACATACGGCCAATATGTTTTTTTTCGCAATACCGGGCTGGGAACGCTGAACGCCGGTGAACTGATCGACTCCCATCATGGACTTCGGGAGGACATCTTCAAGGCGGCCTATGCATCCTATGCCTGCGAGCTGCTGGACAGGGTGCTGCAGGACGAGGATACGGGAGCCTTCTGGTTCAGGCAGATCAAGGCCTGCCTGGAAGCGCTGGAAAGCGGCAAGGACCCGCAGGTCATCATCAGCATATATGAACTCAAGATTCTGCAGGCTGCAGGTTATGCCCCGCAATTGGATAACTGTATTTCCTGCGGAAGAGAGTGCGGTCAGCAAGAGACGGAGGAATGGATCAGCCCAAGTCTGGGGGGCGTGCTCTGCAGAGCCTGCAAGCATTTCGATCCTGCTGCCGTCCTTGCAACTCCCCGTGCGATGAAGCTGCTGCGGCTGTTCGCCCGTCTGGATTTGACCCGGCTGGGCAATGTGAATGTCAGCGAAGCGACGCGGGATGAGATTAAAGGCATGATGCGGCGATTTATGGATGCACAGCTCGGAATGCAGCTCAAATCCCGCAATTTTCTTGAACAGTTGGACAGGTATGATATTCAGTAACTGAACAACCTCTAATAATTTTTGTGTTTGACTAATATGTTATTATTGTGTACTATGTATTGTAATTATCTCTTATAATGAGACATGCAAAGATCGGGAAAGTAACTGTTGATCTTCTCTTCAAGCGAGTCAGGGATGGTGAAAGCCTGGCGGGAAATATCAGTGAAACGGCACCCGGGAGCATGAATGACACGGAAAGCGGATTGCAGGCTCCTTTATAGGAGCAGCAGTCAAGTAGGGTGGAACCGCGGGAGTGAGCTCTCGTCCCTACGTCTGTACAGGCGTAGAGGGACGGGGGCTTTTTCACATGCGTCCGTGCCGTAACTCCCTGTACATGCTCCGCAACTATTTTAGGAAAAGAGGCATGTATTCATGAATTTTCAGCAGATGATTCTTACGCTTCAGCAGTTCTGGTCTGAACAAAACTGCATCATCGTGCAGCCTTATGACACGGAAAAAGGCGCTGGTACGATGAATCCGATGACCTACCTCCGTTCCATCGGGCCCGAGCCGTGGAATGTCGCTTATGTGGAGCCTTCCCGCCGTCCTACTGACGGGCGCTATGGCGAGAATCCGAACCGGCTGTACCAGCATCATCAGTTTCAAGTTATTTTGAAACCTTCACCGGACAATATCCAGGAGCTGTATCTCGAAAGCCTGCAGCGCCTTGGCATCAATCCGCTTGAGCATGACATCCGCTTTGTGGAAGACAACTGGGAAGCTCCGACGCTTGGCGCATGGGGACTCGGCTGGGAAGTATGGCTGGACGGCATGGAAATTACCCAGTTTACGTACTTCCAGCAGGTCGGCGGCATTGACGCCAGTCCGGTAGCGGTTGAGATCACTTACGGAATGGAACGGCTCGCATCCTATATTCAGGAGAAAGAGAACGTATTCGACCTGGAGTGGGTTGACGGGGTAACCTATGGCGACGTATTCCATCAGCCTGAATACGAGCATTCCAAATACACCTTCGAGGTGTCGGACGTGAAAATGCTGTTTACACTCTTCAATATGTATGAGGAAGAGGCGAACAAGGCGATGGCTCAGCATCTGGTGTTCCCGGCGTATGATTATGTGCTGAAATGCTCCCATGCCTTCAACCTTCTCGATGCGCGTGGTGCGATCAGTGTGACCGAGCGTACCGGTTATATTATGCGCGTGCGCAACCTGGCCCGCCAGGTCGCGGCAACGTATTTAGAGGAGCGCGAGAAGCTCGGCTTCCCGCTGATGAAGAAGAGAGGTGCGGAGCATGTCTAAAGATTTGCTGTTTGAAATCGGCCTTGAAGAAGTGCCGGCCCGCTTTATCCCTGCTGCCATTGCCCAATTGAAGGAAAGAATGACTCAGTGGCTGGACAGTTCCCGGATAGCGCATGGCGCTGTTGAGGGATACGCGACGCCGCGCAGATTGGCCGTTCTTGTTCGCGAGGTGGCGGAGAAGCAGGAGGATGTGCAGGAGGAAGTCAAAGGGCCTTCGCGCAAGATCGCACAGGATGAGCAGGGGAACTGGAGCAAGGCCGCGCTCGGTTTTGCCCGCAGCCAGGGCGTTGACCCGGAGCTGTTCACCTTTAAAGAACTGGGCGGAGTAGAATACATTTACGCAACCAAGAGCAGCATCGGTGTTCCAACGTCAGAGGTGCTGGCGGAAGGGTTGACGGGCATTCTGCATGCCATGACGTTCCCGAAATTTATGCGCTGGGCATCTTATGATTTCAAATTTGTAAGACCGATCCGCTGGCTTGTGGCCATGTACGGAACCGATGTCATCGGTGTGGAAATCACCGGCGTCAAAGCAGGGAATGTCACCCGCGGCCATCGTTTTCTCGGCCAGGATGCGGAAATCGCCCAGCCCGCCGCTTATGTGGAGACACTGCGCGGTCAGCAGGTCATCGTCGATATCGAAGAGCGTCAGCGCATGATCCTGGAGCAGATTGAAGCCCTTGTAGCGGAGAAAAACTGGAAAATCGCGGTAAAGGATGATCTGCTCGCGGAAGTGCTCTTCCTGGTTGAAACGCCGACAGTGCTGTTCGGCACATTCGATTCTTCCTTCCTGAACATTCCGCAGGAAGTGCTGATTACGTCGATGCGAGAGCATCAGCGTTACTTCCCTGTGCTGGATGATAAAGGAGAACTGCTTCCTTATTTCGTGACTGTACGCAACGGCGGCAAAGACTCGCTGGATGTGATTGCGAGAGGGAACGAGAAGGTGCTGCGCGCACGTCTGTCGGATGCGAAGTTCTTTTATGAGGAAGATCAGAGACTGGAAATCAAGGATGCGGTCTCCAAGCTGGAGAGTATTGTATTCCATGAAGAGCTGGGAACGGTCGGCGATAAGGTACGCCGGGTGCGTCGTATTGCCGATATGCTTGCCCAGCAATTGGGCGCTTCTGCTGATACGGGGGAATCTGTTAGCCGTGCCGCCGATATTTGTAAATTCGACCTCGTAACCCAAATGGTATATGAATTTCCCGAGCTGCAGGGGGTTATGGGTGAGGATTATGCCCGCAAGGCCGGAGAAAAAGAAGAGGTGGCGAAAGCGGTATTCGAGCATTACCAGCCGCGGTTTGCTGGTGATGACGTTCCTTCAACGCTGGCGGGTGCGATTGTCAGCATTGCGGATAAGCTGGATACCATCACCGGCTGCTTCTCGATCGGCATTATTCCGACCGGTTCCCAGGACCCTTACGCATTGCGGCGTCAGGCGGCGGGAATCGTACAGATTGTGCTGGAACGCGAGCTGTCTGTCGGATTGCCGGAGCTGTTCACAATTGCGCTGGACATTCATCAGAATTTCGGCAGCATGAAACGCTCGGCCGACGAAGTGCGTAAAGATTTGCATGAGTTTTTCGGACTTAGAGTGAAAAAATTGCTGTCTGAAACGCTGCGTTATGATGTGGTCGACGCGGTGTTCAGCGCCGGTTATGATGATGTTGCTTCCGTCGTGGGGCGTGGTGCTGCATTAATGGATGCAATGCAGTCAGGCGAGGCTTTCAAGAATACGGTGGAATCCTTTAACCGAGTCGGCAATCTGGCAGCCAAGGCCGTGCATGCATCCGTTAATCCTGAAGTGTTTGCGGATGCCGGGGAGAAGAACCTGTATGCCGCCTGGCAGGGCGTGCATCAGCCTTATCTCGAGGCGCTCGGTCAGCGTAAGACTGCAGAAGCGCTGGCTCTCGCCGGTCAGCTGACCGCTGCCGTAACCTCATTCTTTGATTCCGTCATGGTGATGGCTGATGATGAAGGAGTCCGTAATAACCGGCTGGCGCTGCTGGCTGTCATTCATGGGGACCTTAAACGGTTTGCCGATTTCTCGAAGCTGGTCTGGTAGAGATAAGTATCTGCTGGCCCAAATGTAACCCGCTTAGGAAGATAGAGGGATAAATAAAATACGGAACGATGCTGCTTACGCATCGTTCCGTATTTATGGTTATAGAATTATAAATTTTCAGCGGAGCTGAACCATTCTATAGTTAGACTTTCTTCAGGGAAAGCGGCGGTGAGGGCTATGAAGCTGGGCGACCGGCGTATTGTCGTGGATGGAGATGCCTGTCCGGTCAAAACTGAAATTGCGGCAGCGGCAGCCCGGTTTCAGATGGAGGTTATACTGGTATCTTCCTTTGATCATCTTTTACAAGGCGGCACAGGCATAACGGTTGTCACTGTCGACCGCAGTGATCAGAGCGCGGATCTGTATATTGCCAATCATGTCCGTCGTGGAGATGTGGTGGCAACGAATGATTACGGGTTGGCCGCGCTGGCGCTGGCCAAAGGCTGCAGCGTGATTTCTTTCCGGGGGACGCCGTACAGTGATGAATCGATTGATTTTATGCTTGACCGGCGCCATATTTCCGCCAAGGAGAGGCGGCGCGGGAGGTATGGCAAAGGCCCTAAAGTCTTCACAGAAGAGGACCGTATAATGTTTCAACATAAATTGACAAAACTTTTAACAGACTTGCAGGAGAATGAGTTGGAATAGCGAATATATTTACGTGCTTAAAGAGATGAAGGTGGTTGAAATGAGTGCCGGACATGGCAACATCCCGGAGCATATCATTGAATCGGTGCTGCAGCAGCATGATATCGTGGATACGGTAAGCAAGTACGTGCATTTGACCAAACAGGGGAAGTATATGAAAGGCCTCTGCCCTTTTCATTCTGAGAAAACTCCTTCTTTCACGGTGACGCCCGAGCGCCAGATCTTCTACTGCTACGGCTGCGGCAAGGGAGGAAATGCCATCAAATTTACGATGGAAATCGAAGGATTAACCTTTCCCGAGGCCGTCAGGTCGATGGCGGAAGAAAGTCACATTCCGCTCGGAGATTGGCAGAGCCGCGAATCAACCCACCAGCATCCCGAGGTGGAACGGCTGCTGCAGGCATACGAGGTAACTGCAAAGCTGTATCATTTTCTGCTTAAAAATACGGAGTATGGCAAAGCCGCAATGGAATACCTTCGGTCACGGGGATTTACCGACAAGATCATCGACCAGTTTCAAATCGGTTATGCTCCCAACCGTTGGGATACGCTTGTTCAATTTTTGGAGAAACGTTCCTTTGATTTTGCGGAAATGGAGAAGGGCGGACTGCTGTCGGCCCGTCATGAACAGGATGGCTATGTGGACCGTTTCCGTGATCGTGTTATATTCCCCATCTGGAACCGGAACGGCAAGGTGATTGCCTTCGCGGGCCGGATCATCGGGGAAGGGCAGCCGAAATATCTCAATTCGCCGGAGACCCGTTTGTTTAACAAAAGCCGCACGCTGTACAATCTTCATCAGGCCAAGCCGGCCATCCGCAAGCTGAGGCAGGCGGTTCTTTTTGAAGGGTACGGTGATGTGATCGCGGCCTGGGAAGCCGGGGTTCAGAATGCGACGGCTGGAATGGGCACGGCGTTAACCGAGCATCAGGCCCTGATGCTGAAAGGGCTGTGCGATGAAGTCATCATCTGTTACGATGGCGACGCTGCAGGACAAGCCGCCGCGCTGAAGAACTTCCCTATACTGGAGAATGCGGGGCTGCATGTGAAGGTCGGACTGTTGAATGAAGGGATGGATCCGGATGATTTCATTCGCCAGTACGGGAGTGACCGCTTTAAACGGCAAATCATTGACGGCGCCGTTTCAACGGTTAAATTTAAGCTTATATATCTGAGGAAAAACCATATACTGCTAGAAGAAGAAGGAAGGATCGCATATTCCCGTGAAGCGTTGAAGATTATTGCGCCCTTATCTTCTCCGACAGAGCGTGAGGTTTACCTTCGCGAGGTATCCTCGGAAGTCAAGGTGGATTACGAAACGCTGAAGCAGGAGTGTAATTTGCTCAGGCAGTCGCTGCAAAAAAAACAGCAGGCTGGGGATAATAACGAGAAAAGGTGGAATAATGGTAGGCATAAAAAGGGCCACATTCCGACACCAAATTTGCTCCCCGCCTACCATGCGGCTGAACGGAGGCTGCTGTCCTGGATGCTTCAGGATACCGAAGCCGCCCGATACGTTGAGGATCACCTGGAGGATGCCTTTAATATTGAGGATTATGCGGCAATAGCTGCATATCTATATGCATATTATGCACAAGGCAAACCGCCGGACTCCAGCCGGTTTATAGCTTCCCTCCATGATGACCGTCTTGAAAAAACGGTCAGCTCCATCGTCATGATGGATACACCGGGAATGTGGTCGCCGGAAATTTTGGATGACTGTATCCGGGAAGTGAGGAAATACCCGCTGCAGCAGCTGCTGGATCGGAAGAGGGAAGAAATGGTTGCGGCCGAACGTTCCGGTGATGTTCTGGGGGCGGCCAAAATTGCAAGTGAGATTATAGCCCTAGAGAGACAATAAAAGGTAGGTCGGATGTTTCTAGGGAGGAGGGAGTCGAATTATGGCGAATGATCAGCATACTGAACTAGAAACGGAATTAACGCTGGATCAGGTGAAAGATCAGTTAATTGAAGTGGGCAAAAAGAGATCTTCTCTGAATTACAAAGACATCATGGAAAAACTGTCGCCATTTGACCAAGATCCCGAACAAATGGATGAGTTTTACGAGCAGCTTGGCGACATGGGAATTGAGGTTGTCAACGACAGCGATGAGGATCTTGCAACCATACGCCAAGGTGATGATCCGGATAGAAGTAATGACAGCGACGATTTCAATTTTGACGATGATTTGAGCTTGCCGCCGGGCATCAAAATCAATGATCCTGTCCGTATGTACCTGAAGGAGATCGGTCGTGTACCACTCCTGTCTGCGGATGATGAGGTGGAGCTGGCGAAACGGATTGAGAAAGGCGACGAAGAAGCGAAGCGTCGTCTGGCGGAAGCCAACCTGCGTCTCGTGGTCAGCATTGCCAAACGTTATGTGGGCAGAGGTATGCTGTTTCTGGACTTGATTCAGGAAGGCAACATGGGCTTGATCAAAGCTGTCGAGAAATTTGACCACAGCAAAGGCTACAAATTCAGTACCTATGCGACCTGGTGGATTCGTCAGGCCATTACACGTGCGATTGCCGACCAGGCCAGAACGATCCGGATACCTGTTCATATGGTGGAAACGATCAATAAGCTGATACGCGTGTCACGCCAGCTGCTGCAGGAGCTCGGCCGTGAGCCATCGCCTGAAGAAGTGGCGGCTGAGATGGAGCTTAGTGTAGAAAAAGTGCGGGAAATTATGAAGATCGCCCAGGAGCCGGTGTCGCTTGAAACACCGATCGGGGAAGAGGACGACTCGCATCTTGGAGACTTCATTGAGGATCAGGAGGCGCTGGCGCCTGCGGATGCTGCCGCCTATGAATTGCTTAAGGAGCAGCTTGAAGATGTGCTGGATACGCTAACTGAACGGGAAGAGAACGTGCTTCGCCTTCGTTTCGGTCTTGATGACGGCCGTACCAGAACACTGGAGGAAGTCGGCAAAGTATTCGGCGTCACGCGCGAACGGATTCGGCAGATTGAAGCCAAGGCCCTGCGCAAGCTTCGTCATCCAAGCCGGAGCAAACGTCTCAAGGATTTTCTCGAATAGCGTGATAAGCGGACCTTCTGCGGCTTAAGTGCAGAGGGTCCTTTTGCATTTCACTGCTGGCAGGGCAAAGGAGAGTCACCTGTTTTCTTTTGTCATATTTTCCTTGATTTGTTTTATTGGGTTTTATTTTAGCTCTTTTGCATCCGTAATGCAAATCATCTTTGACGTTCTGGCGACAAGGAAATGCTATGTCTTTACTGTATAGAAAAAAGTGGATTGTGTGGGTGGCTTCATGAAATTATCACAGCGTTTGCAGTATATATTGGAACAAATCCCGCCCGGCAGCGTGCTGGCCGATATCGGCTCAGATCATGCGCTTCTGCCGGTGGCGGCTGTAGAGAGCGGAAGAGCATCCAAGGCCGTCGCGGGCGAGGTTAATGAAGGCCCGTTGCGTGCGGCCAGGAAGCAGGTGGCGGATGCAGGCCTTGCGGACAGGATCGACGTGAGGCACGGTAACGGTCTGCAGGTGCTGGACGACGGCGAGGCTGACGTCATTACGATAGCAGGCATGGGTGGTGCGCTTATAGCGACTATTCTGGATGAAGGGACGGACAAACTGCGCGGTGTTCGCCAACTGGTGCTTCAGCCGAATGTTGGAGAAGATATGCTGCGAAAATGGCTGCTTCACTCCGGTTGGGTGGTCACATGTGAGCATATTCTGGAGGAAGACGGGAAAATATACGAGATTCTGACTGCGCTCCCTGAGTCGCAAAGTCCGTTGTCGCAGGAGGACCTGTATGCGCAGGTTCAGCTTGCAGGAGGCTGTACTCTTACATCCGCTCTGCTTCTGCGCATGGGCCCCCATCTGGTAAAGGCGCCAAATGAGGTGTTTTTCAAAAAATGGCAGGGGGAGATTGCCAAGCTTCAATCGGTGCTGAAGCAGGTGGAACGGTCAGAGCTGGAATCCGCGCGGGAGAAAAGGGAAGAGCTGCAACGGCAGATCGAACAATTGGAGGAGGTGCTTGCATGTTTGCAAAAGGACAGACCGTAATTCAATATATGGAACAGCTGGCTCCCAAGCATTTGGCCGTGCCGGACGACCGAATCGGGCTTCAGTTCGGCAGCCTGCAGAAGGAGATCAAGCAGGTGCTGATTGCCCTGGATGTAAACGACGAAGTGGTGGAAGAGGCGATCAGCCTTGGGGCTGATTTGATCATCGCACATCATGCGATTATTTTCCGGCCGCTGAAAACCTTGAACACCGACCAGCCAGCTGGCAAGCTGTATGAGAAGCTGATTAAAAACGATATCGCTGTTTATATCAGTCATACGAACCTGGATACGGCCGAGGGGGGCATGAATGACTGGATGGCTGCAGCGCTGGGGATTGAAAGCTCGAGTACGCTGGAGGATGTGCACACAGACCAATTGTTCAAGCTGGTTGTGTTTGTACCCAAAACCCATCATCAGCAGGTTCTGGACGCCGTTCTTGGAGCCGGGGCAGGCCATATCGGCAATTACAGCCACTGCAGCTTTAATATAGAAGGCATTGGCACTTTTGTCCCGCAGGAGGGCACCAATCCGTTTGTGGGGCAGCAGGGCAAAATGGAGCGGGCGGAGGAGATCCGGCTGGAGACCGTGGTTCCGGCAGGCATACGAAGTAAGGTGATTCAGGCGATGCTGAAAACGCACCCGTATGAAGAGGTCGCCTATGACCTGTATCCTATGGATCTGAAAGGACGGACCTTCGGATTGGGCCGTGTCGGCAAATTGAAGCAGTCCTGCACGTTGCGCGAATTTGTGGACATGGTCAAAAAAGGGCTGAAGGTTCCCCATGTTCGTGTTGTCGGAGACCTTGACCGGGTGGTTAAGAAAGCGGCTGTCCTTGGCGGCTCCGGCAGCCGTTATGTGAACAAGGCACTGTATAAAGGCGCCGATGTCATCGTTACCGGAGATATTGACTATCATACAGCACATGATGCGCTTATGGCCGGGATTGCGATCATTGATCCCGGCCATAACGCCGAGAAGATTATGAAGGAGCAAACCGCAGGCTGGCTTCGCGTCAAGCTGGAGGAAAGCCGTTACGAAACCAGGGTGCAGGCATCGGCAGTGGATACGGAGCCGTTCCGTTTTATGTAATCAGCCATTGCCAGACAAAGGGCGGATTTCCAGGTAAAATAATCTTGTGCCCTTTGCCCAAAACCTGTATACTATACAATGTTGTGCGAAAGTTTGACAGACAATCGCTGGCGGCGCAAGCCGCGAGAGGAAAGTCCGGGCTCCACAGGGCAGGATGCTGGATAACGTCCAGTCAGCGCGAGTTGAAGGATAGTGCCACAGAAATGGACCGCCGATGGCCGCTATGCGGCACAGGCAAGGATGGAACCGAGGTGTAAGAGACCCCGAGGAACGCTGGTGACTTCGTTCCTGGTAAACCCCATCTGGAGCAAGACCTAATGGGACACAGCTTCTTCGAGAAGCAGCCTTAGCCCGAGGCGTGTCCGGGTTGGTCGCTGGAGCTGTACAGTAATGTACGGCCTAGATAGATGATTGTCACTTGTGGTGGGAGGGTAGTTCCCGTTTGGACCACGAAGAGTACAGAACCCGGCTTACGGAAAACTTTCCAAACTGCAACCTTTGAAATACCTTCTAACTGATGAGCAACCTATATCAAACAAGGCCGTGCCCCGGAATTCCGGTTGGCACGGCCTTGTTTTTTGGTTTGCGGTTTTAAACAGATACAGCAGCGGCCGCATAGCTCCGAAAAGCGCGATCCATACGTTCGATGGCCTCGGGCAGCAGATGCGGGTCCGTATGTGTGAAGTTAACCCGCATCCGGTTATAGCCTGAACCGTCGCTATAAAACACCTGGCCAGGCACGAATGCCACCCCTTCGCGGACAGCATGCTGCAGCAGAACGTCAGCTTTGACATGCTCAGGCATCTGTACCCACAGGAACATGCCTCCCTGCGGCTCTATCCAGGAGACGCCTTCCCACTTGCGCTCTTGCATTAGAGAGGTCATTTTAATCATGCGGGCATAGTATTCGGCCGACACAGTCCGGATGTGGCCCTGTAGATCAAAGAAACCGAGCAGTTCATGAAGCGCGCGCTGATCGATAAGACTGGAGTGCAGGTCCGAGGCCTGCTTTGCTTTGGCAGCCATGCGGATAATCGACGCATCGGCCATTACCCATCCGGAACGGACGCCAGGAGCTACCGTTTTGGAAAATGTGCTGGTGTAGATTACATTGCCGTTGTCTCCGTACTGCTGATCGATAGAGTACAAGGACGGAAAATTAACATCTGGATTGAACTTCACTTTTCCGTATGGATCGTCCTCAAAAATGAGCACCCTGTGCTTGCGGCACAGTTCGACCACAGCGTTACGGCGTTCCAGACTCCATACATTGCCCCCCGGATTGGAGAAAGTAGGGATGACATAGACAAATTTCGGATGGTGACGGAGCAGCTTGGCTTCCAAATCGTCAGGCAGCATACCGTGTTCATCCGTCTCCACGGCGACAGGGACAGCCTGGTACGACTGAAATACCTGCAAGGCGGACAAGTACGTAGGCGCCTCTACAAGAATTACATCTTCCGGGTCCAGAAAAATACGGGCAATCAGATCAATGGATTGCTGGGAGCCTGTCGTCATCAGCATTTCGTCGGGTTGTACCCGGCAGCCGTCAGCAGCCATCTGTTCGCAGAGACGCTCGCGCAGCGGGAGAAAGCCTTCGGTCAAGCCATACTGCAGTGCCGTCCCGCCCCCGCTTAACGCCCGGTCGTACGCCTCGCGGATCGCAGCGACAGGAAAAAAGGCCTCGGCAGGAAGTCCGCCAGCCAGAGACAAGATATCCTTGCCCTGAGTTACTTTCAGAATGTCTCTTACTGCTGACGAACCCAAATGCCGGGTCATGGTTGAAAAACGCTGTGTCAACTTCATCATCTCCTGAACGGGTTATGAAACAAGTGTCATGTACTGTACTGATTTTCCGTATAGTATAAGGTATATATACGGCAGAAGACAAGCTTCAGGAGGGATTAAAGCTGCTGTGCAGCCTCGTTGCTGAAAGCCGTACGGCTTCTCCGGATCGCAAACCCGTCCTGTAAAGCATCGCAAAAGGCAGACCCGAATGCTTCGGATCTGCCTTTTGTCGGTCATGGATTGAATCTGCTCAGTATTGATTCCAGCCTGCTGCGCAGATGCTGCGGCCACAGCTGCAGCGGAGCGCCCTCGCCTTGTGCTGCGCTGAGCGCCTTGTACGAGTCGATTTGCCCATACCCGAAATACTTATCATGTCCTGCCGCACCCAAATCAATCACGTTATTGCGCAAAATATCCATAACCTCGGTATTTTGCAGCTCCGGATTTTGCGAGCGGATCAGTGCAGCCACTGCAGCCACGTGAGGGCTGGCCATGGAAGTTCCGGACAAGGCGGCGTATTGACTGCCCGGAAAGGTGCTGGCGATGTTCGTTCCGGGCGCGGCCACATCGATGTAATCCCCGTAGTTGGAATAGGAGGCCCGTTTCATGGATGAATCTGTAGCGGCAACGGCCAATACCTCAGGGTATGCCGCCGGATAGCCGGGTCGCTCCGTGTTATCATTGCCTGCTGCCGATATAAGCACGACATCCTTGTTATAAGCATATTTGATGGCTTCATGCAGAAATTGCGAGTCTGCATAATTGCCCAGGCTTAAATTAATGACCTTGGCGCCGTGATCTGCGGCCCAAATGATGCCCTGTGCCACAGAATAGGTCGTGCCTGAGCCGGAATTGTCCAAAACCTTGACAGGCATTATCTTGTTATACCAGGTCATGCCTGCCACACCTTCATTGTTGTTGACCAGCGCGGATATGATGCCTGATACATGGGTGCCGTGACCGACATCATCATAGGGCTTGCTGGCAGGATCAATAATGTTGTAGCCCTTGACAAACTGTCCTTTCAGATCCGGATGATCCAAATCCGCGCCGGTATCCACGACAGCTACCATGACGTCCTTGTTGCCTCTGGACAAATTCCAGCTGCGGTTCGCTTCAACTGCCGGTAAATTCCATTGGTACTGTGAGAAAAGGATGTCATTGGGAACCGATACGGCCTTGGTTTCCTTTACTGTTTCATCATTGGTTAAATACATGTAATGCGGCTCGCTGTAGAGCGGACTCCACTTCTTATCAAAATACTGCTTCAATTGCTGGTAATTCATATTGCCGGAACGAAAGATATAGGTATCCCCAAGCTTTTGTCCCTCCTGTTTGCTGTGCAGGTCACGTCGGATTTGTTTCAGCCGCTCCTTTCCCGGCTGGCTCCGGAAGCGGACGACGATTTCATTTTCATAAAAATGGCTGGCATTTTCGTTGTCATGCCCGGTTTTGACGGTGATGTCCTGCAGCGTGTTCGGATAAACAGACTCAACCTTGAAGCGCCCTTCACGGGGATAGGGAATCATCCGGAGATTGCGCCGCTGGTGCTCCTCGACGGCATTAAGAACCTGCTCGTTGAAGACGCCGATCACGGCATGTCTGCCATCATTCGAAGGCTCGGCCAGGATGAAGTAGCGGTCCTTTCCGGCCAGAAGCGACGGGGATTCATAGGATTTGCCCCGTTTTACCGCTTCTTTGGCGGCCTGAATACCCGAGCGGACAGGCTGAGCCTGTCCCGCCGCATCCCGGTCGAGCTCGGGTCCGGCAATCTGACGGGAGCGGCTGTTATGTCTGTCCAGCCAAATCAGCGCGTGCAACTGATGGTGGCTTTTTTTCATGTCCTCCCCATATGTGGAAATGCTGCCGTCGCTGCTGCTGTTTAGAACACCCATCATGGCATGAAGATGGCCTTTTGCATCGTGTCTGAGCAGTTTCCTGGTCGTGTTGATATCCCCGGACAGCAGCGTCTTTTTCATTTCCATTTCCGTATCCCGCCTGTCCGGTGTCCGCACGGAAAGAGTCTGAGGAGCTTGAGGCTGCTTCTGCCTGCTGCCGTTCCAGGGTAGAAGCACGCCAACAACCAGCAGGGCGGCGGCAACCCCTAAGGTTGTTTTGATCCATCTGTGACGGGACATATCAGGTCCTCCTGTAAATCGAAATTTGGGTACGCTTAGCGTTGGAAACTTCGCAGTTTTTTATACCGTTTGTCCGTCGTTTATGGTAGGATTATTACTGAATTTAGGGTTGACGTTTAAACGGGATGATACCGGGTAAACCATTATTGAAGGAATTGATTAGAGGGGGAGAGCTGCATCTATGTCAGCAGTCAATGTACAAAAATTATGTGAGTCCACTCGGGAGAAGCTAACATTTGCCGTCGGGCGGATTGAATTGTTTCTAAATGAGCATGCCTTGCCACAGATGAGTGGGGGACAGGAGGAAGAGACGGTGCAGTATTACAGGGGATTTCTTTCGGATCTCCGCCACCTGCTCGTTTTCTCCGAAGTTTCTTATGAAAAGCTGGGCATCGCTTTACGGCGTGCCAATTTTGATGTCGATTTTGCCGAAAAGGCTCTGTATAATGTGTACCATGACTGTGTGAACAGCTTCTTCTATCCCAAGAACGAATCCTATGTAGAAGATGGTCGTTATGCTTATACAGGTCAGGATGCCATACGCTTCCGCAGAACCGTTCTTCCTGAAGTGCGGACGGTTATTATGGACATTACCAGAACCTATGAGGAGCTTCGCGACGATCTTGCCTATTACGAAAGCGACTACCTGACCCAACGCCGGATGCAGAGCCGGCGCACTCACGCATAATAACAAATGTAAAGCCGTTGATGGTTATACCGGACTGAACCTGGTAAACTGTCGGCGGCTTTTTTGGTGCATGTTTGTTATCAACTCCCATGCGGTATGCGGCATACGGGCAAGCGGGAAGGGACATAATGAGCCTTGAGGTGATAAATATGAGCCATCAGGACAATCCATCAGTCCGGTGCAGTGTATCTAATTGTCATTATTGGGGACAAAACAACATCTGCAAGGCGGATGTCATCATGATTGACGTTGACCGCCATGCAGGCAGAAAGCTGCAGGAGGAATACGCGGGGGAGATGTTCAGCACCAGCGAACACGAGTACGCTGAAAATTCTGCGGCTACCTGCTGCCACACCTTTAAACCAAAAAAATGAAAGTAGTCAGGCCATTCTGTTAGTCCTCACACAAAATGCGGAGGTGCAGCAATCTTATGGATGACAATAACCGAAAGGGTAAAATTTCGGATAACCCGCCGCCCAGAGCTCTTGTCGTGCGTGACCGTGTGGACTATCCGCGAAAGGATCACCGGGAGGAATATGCGGCCGAAGTGGCGCCCATTAGGCCGGCAGAAGACAGAAGAGAAGTGGAGGAAAGCGGCACAAAGGGCAAAACGGCAGGTTATGCAGGCATTGCATTGGGCATTCTGGCGTTGTTCATGTGGTCTATTGTGCTTGGTCCAATCGCAGCGATTCTTGGCTTCTATTCCTTCGCCAACGGCAAGAGAACCTTGGGCGGATGGGCTATCGGTCTTGGGCTGGTGGCGACGATCAGTTATTTCGTATTTATTCCGTTCGTCCGATAGCTGCAGTGCAGAGGATTTCAAACGAAGCAGCTCCTCCCTGAAAAGGGACGGGGCTCTTTTTTTCGACAAAACCTCTGGCAGACGCTAACAAAAAGTTGTATCATAAGCAATAATGCCGTCAGCTCAGGAATATCGTTTAATACCTGTCAAGAAAGTTGGGAATTATACATGCAAATAGATCCGCGTGTGTCGAAGCAGGCTGTCGATATGCCATTGGTGAATAACGCAAATCCAAGCGAAGCACGGGACAGCGGTTCCGACTTTGCCAGTTTGATCGCTCAGGTTGAACAGCAGCCGGGGGAGAGTGCACCTCAAAGCGCAGTGACAAGGGAAAACGGTCTGTTGTGGCTGCAGCTTGGCTCTGCTATAGGATCACCTTCCTATACGGCTTCACTGGACGGTGCAGCATCTTCAGGAGAAACATTCAGCCCTCCTACAGCATTCGATTCGTTGATTGCGGCGGCCAGCAGAAAATACGGCGTACCTGAATCCCTGATCAAGGCTGTCATCGATACCGAGTCCTCTTTTAACCCGTATGCCGTTTCATCAGCAGGGGCAAAAGGGCTGATGCAGTTGATGGATGCGACGGCCCAGGGACTTGGAGTCAGCGATGCTTTTGATCCCGCTGAGAATATTGACGCAGGTGTCCGTTATTTGTCCTATCAGCTGAAGCGCTTTGGCGGTCAGGAGAATATGGCGCTTGCAGCTTATAATGCAGGCCCGTCCAAGGTAGAGCGGCTTGGAATATCCAGTGACGCGGAATTGATGTCCGTGCTGGATCAGCTGCCGGTTGAGACACAGAATTATGTGTCCAAAATTCAAAACGCCCGTGCGAAATTTTCTGGCTAGAATGCTGCAGTGAATGAATGTTTCTGAACCGGATGTGGGTCTGCTAAAGGATCAATACGGGGAAGCCTGCTTGGACGAGCGCTCCTCTATTGGTCTTTTTGTTTTGGGCGCAAGCAAAGGAGGCAATCAGTTGTTATATTTTGATCACGCGGCAACGACCCCTCCTTATGAGGAGGTTGTGGAAACGGTCGCAGAGTTGATGAGAAGGCACTATGGGAACCCGTCTTCCCTGCATAAATACGGCGAGGAAGCCGGCCAATTGCTAAAGCGGGCCCGTGAAGTATGTGCCGCCGCGCTGGCGGTCAAGCCAGGGGAAATTATTTTTACGTCAGGAGCGACAGAAAGCAATAATCTGGCTGTGAAGGGTGCGGCACTGCAATACGCATCAAGAGGCCGGCATCTTGTTACAGCGGTCACTGAGCATCCCTCCGTATTCGAGAGCTGCCGGCAGCTGGAGCAAATGGGCTATGAACTGACCGTGCTGCCTGTGGATGAAGAAGGGCATGTCAGTGCCGAACAGGTTGCAGCCGCCATTCGTAAAGACACGGTGCTGGTCAGCATTATGCATGTCAACAATGAAACCGGGCGCATTCAGCCGATTCATGAAATCGGAGCGCGTTTGAAGGCGGAATTTCCCAAGGTTCTTTTTCATGTAGACGGGGTACAGAGCTTCGGCAAACTGCCAGTCAAGCTTAAAGATTGGGGCATTGACCTGTTTAGCCTCTCCGGCCATAAAATCCGTGGAACGAAGGGTACGGGGCTGCTTTATGTAAGGGAAGGGGTAAAGCTCTCCCCGCTGTTGACCGGGGGAGGACAGGAGTTTGACCTGCGGGCGGGCACAGAGAACGTACCCCTGATCGTAGGCTTGGCCAAGGCGGTACGGATGGCCGCGGAAGGACGTGAGCGGTTTGCGGCCGCAGTATCCGGATGGCGTGACATCATTATGGAGGCCGTGCGTCAAAATCCGGCGCTGGAGCTGAACAGCGGAACTGAAGCTCCGCATATCGTGAACTTTTCCCATCCGGCCATGAAGGCGGAGGTTATGCTGCATACGCTGGAGTTACTTGGTGCGGCTGTATCGACCAAATCGGCCTGTTCCTCCAGGCTCGCTGAGCCAAGCCGGGTGCTGCTCGCCATGGGCAGAAGCGGAAATGCCGCTTCAGGCGGCATCCGCATCAGCTTCGGAGACAGCCATACAGCAGATGAAATCAGGCAGCTTGCCCTGGCCATACAGGAAATGACAACACGGCTGAAAACCGTTGAAAGACGACTTTTTGAACAACCTCTTGAAAGGTGGGAATCGTAAATTGAATTATGATATGCTACTGCTGCGCTTCGGAGAATTTACCCTGAAGGGGAGAAACCGGGGGCGGTTTGAAAGAGCGGCGTTGTCCCAGGTAAGGGCGCTGCTTCAGAGTTTTCCAAGAGCAGAGATGAACCATGAGTTTGGGCGATTATATATTGCATTAAACGGCGAACCGTATGAGCAGATGATTGCCACATTGCAGAGGGTGTTTGGCATCATCTCCATCAGCCCTGTAAAGGTTGCCCCGCTGGATATCGGGGAGATCGCTGCTACGGCGACAGCTCTTATTCAGGAGCTTGCGCCCGCTGAAGGGACAACCTTCAAGGTGAGCGCGCGCCGCGTGTGGAAGGACTTCCCCCATTCCTCGCAGGAGATGAATCATCTGATCGGCTCGCCTGTACTGCAGGCTTTCTCGGCGCTCAAGGTTGATATGAGGCATCCAAAGCTGGAGCTGCGGGTGGAGGTGCGCCAGCAGGGGGTCTATGTGTTCAGCGAAGTAATCCCGGCAGCGGGCGGATTTCCGTATGGCACAAATGGCAAGGCGATGCTGCTGCTGTCGGGAGGCATTGACAGTCCGGTCGCGGCATGGTCATCCATGCGCAGAGGCCTGGAGGTGGAATGCGTCCATTTTTACAGTTATCCCTACACCAGTGAGCTGGCCAAGGAAAAGGTCATCGATTTGGCTAAAGTACTGGCCGGGTATGCGGGGCGGATCAAGCTTCATCTGGTGCCTTTTACGGAGATTCAGACCTCGTTTACCCGTACGGGCCAGGATAATATGATCATCACACTCATGCGCAGATCCATGCTGCGGATTGCGACAAAGCTCGCTGAGCGTGCAGGCGCGCAGGCGATCGTTACGGGAGATAGCCTCGGCCAGGTGGCGAGCCAGACGCTGTCAAGCATGAATGTCATCGGGCGTGCTACGGAGCTGCCGCTGCTGCGTCCGCTTGTGATGATGGATAAGAGCGAAATTATTGATATTGCGCACAAAATCGGGACCTACGAGCTGTCCATTTTGCCTTATGAGGACTGTTGCACCCTGTTCGTGCCCAAGTCGCCGACGACCAATCCGAATTTGGGGGTTGTGGAAAGGGTGGAGGCATCCCTGCGGGAACTTCCAGCCATGATTGACCAGGCGGTGGAGGCGACAGAAACGCTTGTCCTGGAGGCTGGCGGTAAGGTGTTGGGACGCAAGGAGAAGCCGGTTGTCCGAGAAGAATGGTTTTAATGACACGGGACTCCTCCTTCACGCATGTTGTTGGCGCTCTGAAGGCGCTCCGAGAACGAAGCATCCCTCCAACCGCTGTTGACCCTTCGGGCCAAAGGCGGACGCTCCGCTTTTTCGGGATTGCTTCGTCCTCTCCGCTGCTGCGTGCGTACCCATCATGCAAAAAAAGAGAAACCCGTATCATTGAAAGACTGGGTTTAGATTTAGAGTATAAAAAAAGCTTCGGCGTATGGCCGAAAGCTTTTTTTATTTCTCCTGATTAAGAATAAGAACGTTTCTGACTGCCTTTTTTTTGCGCAGCTCTGCGGTTGGCAAGATAACCGGCGATGAGGATACCGACGACGACGGCTACCATAAACAGGATGCGCAGTGCGGGATGCTCTGTAAAATAAGGCTCGATTCTGGCTTCCTCTGTAATCATATGGGAAGCGGTATATCCGAGAACGGCAGACCCCACATATACAATCCACGGGAAGCGGTTGATCAGCTTGATAAACAGGGTGCTTCCCCACACTACAATCGGCACGCTGATCAGCAATCCGATAACTACGAGCACCAGATGCTGCTGGGCTGCGCCCGCCACTGCAATCACATTATCCAGCCCCATCGCGGCATCGGCAATGACAATCGTGCGCACAGCCTGTCCGAGCGTGGCTCCGGCAGCAATCTCCGTGTGTTCCTCCTCCTGATCCACCAGCAGCTTGTAGGCGATCCAGATCAGCATCAGCCCTCCGGCCAGCAGCAGCCAAGGAATCTGCAGCAGCCACAGCACAACGATAGTTGCTACAATCCGGACCAGCACAGCTCCACCGGTTCCGTACAGGATAGCCTTCTTTTGCGTCTGCGGCGGTAGCCTCCGCGCGGCCAGCCCGATGACAATTGCATTATCCCCGGCCAGCATAAGGTCGATGAACACAACGTTCAGCAGCAGCAGGAAAAACTCCAGGCTAAAATAATCCACGATATTTGTCACTCCTTTTACCTGTAACAACGTCTATCAATGTGCTTCAAAGAAGCCGGACCACGACTTAGTGAAAACAAATCAGTTCATTATAGTGCCCAAAAATCGGAGAGTCAAGCATACCCCGGCTTGTTCAAGCATACAGCTAGGATGGAGGTGTTTGTACATATGGAGCATATTTGGCTGCTGATGCAGATTTTGATGGTCAATCTTGTACTGAGCGGTGATAATGCGGTCGTAATAGCCCTTGCAAGTAAAAATCTTCCTTTGAAGCAGCGGCGTCAGGCCATTTGGTGGGGATCCTTCGGGGCTGTCCTGCTGCGCTGTGTGTTAACGTTCGGGGCCGTTCTGCTCCTGGGAATTCCTTTTATACAGGGAGCTGGAGGGCTGTTGCTCTTATGGATCGCATTTAAGCTGCTTTTTGACAATGGGGAGGGAAATGGGAGCAAGGAGGCAGCAACGGTAGGCAAAGCGGTGCAAATCATACTTGCGGCGGATCTTGTCATGAGCCTTGATAATGTACTGGCTATCGCTGCCCTGGCGGAAGGGGATCTGGCCATTATGGTGATCGGTATCGTACTGAGCATTCCTATCGTCGTATGGGGAAGCACATTGATCGCTGCCCTGCTGCAGCGCTTTCCTGTGCTTATATTGGCAGGCTCCGCCATTCTGGCTTTTACGGCCGGTGAAATGATGATGAATGATCCGCTATTGCGCGGAATTCTGGACGTTTTTTCCTATAAAACGCATCCCTTGCTGCCTGCCGCTCTGTGTGGAGGGGTGATAGCGGCAGGGATATGGCATATGAGCCGCCCCCGCTCCGGCCGGGAGTGGTGAACATTTAGCTCCAGACTCTTGATTTATGTGATATTTAAACTATAATATAAGGGATACGGTACAGCGTCGGAGTGTTTCCCGGCGCTTATTTTATGGCTTATTTAGAGAGAAACTATTTGACATACGGAAAGGATAAGAGCAAATCATGCATGCAAGAGAGAACATTCGCAATATTGCGATTATTGCCCACGTTGACCACGGCAAAACGACCCTGGTTGACAAACTGCTTCAGCAATCCGGGACATTTCGTGAAAATGAAGCGGTTCAGGAGCGCGCGATGGATTCCAACGATCTGGAACGCGAGCGCGGGATTACCATTTTGGCTAAAAATACAGCCATCACGTACAAGGACTTTCTGATTAATATCGTGGATACACCAGGACATGCCGACTTCGGCGGTGAAGTGGAACGGATTATGAAAATGGTTGACGGGGTGCTGCTCGTTGTTGATGCCTATGAAGGCTGCATGCCGCAGACCAAATTCGTGCTGCGCAAAGCGCTGGAACAGAATCTCACACCGATCGTTGTGGTTAATAAAATTGACCGTCCGGCGGCCCGCCCGGCGGAGGTTATCGATGAAGTGCTGGATCTGTTCATTGAGCTTGGCGCCAATGACAACCAGCTCGACTTCCCGGTTGTCTATGCTTCCGCATTGAATGGTACATCCAGTATGGATCCCGACAAGCAGGATAGCAACATGGAGGCATTGTACAATACGATTGTAGAGCACATTCCGGCACCAACCGAGAATGTCAACGAGCCGCTGCAGTTCCTCGTTACCTTGATGGATTATAACGAATATCTGGGCAGAATAGCTGTAGGACGCGTGAACCGCGGGATTGTTCGTCAAGGTCAGCCGGTTGCGGTTATGACGCGTGACGGATCAACCAAAACGGCCCGTGTTGAGAAGCTTTTCGGGTTTCAGGGGCTGAAGCGGATTGAGACGGAAGAAGCAGGAGCGGGCGATATTGTGGCGATTGCCGGTATCAAGGATATCAATATCGGTGAAACGATTGCCGATCCGAACAAGCCGGAAGCCCTGCCTGTTCTCAAAATTGACGAGCCGACGCTGCAAATGACATTCCTGGTGAACAACAGCCCGTTTGCGGGACGCGAAGGCAAGTGGGTCACCTCCCGCAAGCTGCGTGAACGTCTGCATAAAGAGCTTGAAACGGACGTCAGCCTTCGGGTCGAGGATACGGACAGCCCGGATGCCTTTATCGTATCAGGACGCGGTGAACTGCATCTCGGCATTCTGATTGAGAACATGCGCCGGGAAGGATACGAGATGCAGGTGTCCAAGCCCGAGGTTATCGTGAAGGAAATTGACGGCCAGCGCATGGAGCCGATTGAACGCCTGCTGATCGACGTGCCTGAAGAGAGCATGGGCGCTGTTATGGAAAGCCTGGGCAGCCGCAAAGCGGAAATGGTCAATATGATCAATAACGGAACAGGCCAGGTCCGTCTGGAGTTCCTGATTCCCGCCCGCGGACTGATCGGCTACAGCACGCACTTCCTGACCTTGACCCGTGGCTACGGGGTGATGAACCATGCGTTTGACAGCTACGGACCTGTGATCGGCGGACAGGTGGGTGGCCGCCATCAGGGCGTGCTGATTTCGACCGAAACCGGAAACTCCACCTTCTACGGAATGCTGGGCGTGGAAGACCGTGGCACGCTGTTTGTAGAGCCGGGAACTGAAATTTATGAAGGTATGATCGTTGGTGAGCATACCCGTGACAACGATATTGTTGTAAATATTTGCAAAGAAAAACAGCTAACCAACGTCCGTTCGGCTACCAAGGATGAAACGGTTAAGCTGAAAACCCCGGTGATCTTCTCTCTTGAGCAGGCACTGGAATATTTGAATGATGATGAATACTGTGAAATTACGCCGAAATCGATTCGCCTGCGCAAGAAAATTTTGAACAAGAGCGAACGCGAGCGTGCGGAGAAGCAACGCAAAATGGCTCAGGCTAATTCGTAATCGCTGAACACCAGACCGCCTGGCAGTAAGCGGCTGTTTATTAGCTTGAAACAAGGGGCGGCGGGTCCTTTCGGGGGCTGCGCCGCCCTGCTTATTGTTGTGGCAGGGGAATGTATGCCCTGCACTGACTTATTGATCGCCTGGTTTAATGGCAACCAGACTGTCTGCTAAAATTTTATGTGAAAAAGGTGTGGAACCATGAGCAATCCCCAACAAGGGCTGCCTCCGCGGAGCTCCTCCGGGAAAAAGCCCGTTAAAAAGCAAAAAGCGAAAAAGAAGAGAAGCTTCCTGAAATCATTTATGGTGTTTGTATTGTTTTTGCTGATTGTCGGCTTGGTTGCAGGAGGGTTGTACGCCTATTACATTGGCAGACAGGTTGAAGCGGTACTGGATACAGGGATCGACAAGGAAGTTCCGAAAACGGAGCTTGCCGAGGCCAAACCGTTGACGATGCTGCTGCTGGGAACGGATTACCGTCCTGAACACCAAACGTATCTGTCGGACGTAGTTATGATCGCAACCTTGAACCCGAACACCAAATCGGCCACGCTGGTTTCTTTGCCCAGGGATACAAAGATTGAGCTTGACGGCTATCATTCCCGCAAGCTGAACGAGTATTATCCGATTTTCAAATCCAGGGAGAAGTCAAGCGATATTTCGGCTGAAGATGAAATGAAAACCATGATCAGCAAATATATGAATATCGATATTGATTATGTGTCTGCAATAAATTTCCAGGGATTTCGCGATATTGTGGACGAGCTGGGTGGAGTGAACGTTACTGTTGACAAAAATATGTGCTACAGGGACAGCGCCGACGGCACCAATATTAATCTGACGGCAGGAGACAAACACCTGAGCGGGGACGAGGCGCTGGATTTTGTGCGCTATCGCAAATCCAACTGCAGCCCCAAAACTGCGCCTTCCGATGATTTTGACCGTAACAAAAGACAAAATCAGGTACTGCGCTCTCTGATCGACCAAATGCAATCATTTGGCGGCATTGCGAAGCTTGGCAATGTGATTAAAGCGGTGGATAACAATTTGACCACAGACATTGAATCCCAGCAAATGAAAAATATGCTTTCGACCTACTGGAACATCTCCAAGGATGAGGTGAAATACCAGCCGGTAGGAGGGACCTGGCGCAGCCCTTATGTCTATATAAATGAAGATGAACTGGATGAGGCAAGACAGGCTTTGAGGGATGAAGAAGCCGGTGTCCCGGCTCCTTCCACGGAGAGCGGCACGACATCGGCGGAACCAACCGAAAAACCGTAATCTTGGAAGGTGCAGTCTGCATATGATATAATTCAGTAGAACCAATCAAGCAAGACTCTAGGGTGTTGAAGGAGGCAGATGTATGTCCAAATCCGTAAGACATGTAACCGGGTCACTGTTTTCAATTTCGCAATGCGCCGGGCTTCTGGCCCTGCGAGCTGTACCGAAACCGGACAGCCAAATTTTTGCTGCCATAAAAAAAGCCTAGTGAATAATCACTGGGCTTTTTGTTTTGTTTGTCCGTTCTGCTGATGGCCATGTCCGGAGGGAGCTGGTGCCTGGGAAGCTTTTTTACCTGTTGATATTTGCGGAATAATGCGGCCCATGATGTCTGCCAGCTCATTGCCGAATCCCTGCACGGGGGACCCGCTACGGATATCGTGAGCCATTTCGGCCAGCCGGTTATTGATGTCTGCATCGGCTGTTACGAGGGTACGCAAGCCATGTGGATCTTTGTCCAAGGCTTCGGCGACCGAATATTTAATGGTCCCGACCCGCGAGCGGTCCAGCTTTCCGTCGACATTGATGCCAACAATCGCTGTGTTCCCGAGCACGACACAGTTGGCATCTTTTACGCCTTGTACACGCCGGGCGAGATTGGCCAGATGATCTGCTTGTACCGTTGCATTTGTCTTCGGTGCAGCCGCATTCAGCTGACGGGCAGTATGATTGGCGGCCTGCTTGGCAGTCGGTTGGCCAGTGGCAGCGTTTCTTGCGCTTCGGTCACCGGAAACACCACATCCGCTCAACAGAAGTATGGATACGGCTGATGCCGCAATCCATTTGTTCATCTCAAATCATCCTTTCATGAGGAATATGCCTGCGTAAAATCTGTAGTGAACCATTACAGTTGCTTTAATCTTATTGTGTCCTGCGCGGTTCGTATTATGTGGGCTGTAAAGAAATCAGCATTTATGGAGCAAACACCGCATCCCTTTTTCCGGCCGCAGGATGCAGCTGTGGCGAAGACATAACAATCGCACATCGATGATGCCGTTTTGGAGGGGATTGGAATGAAGAAAGTATTTGTTCTGGATACCAATGTGCTGCTGCATGATCCGAAATCGATATTTGCCTTCCATGAACATGATGTCGTAATCCCGGCTGTCGTGTTGGAGGAAATCGATTCGAAAAAAAGAAATGCGGATGAGATCGGCCGCAATGCCCGCAATGTGTCGCGTTTGCTTGACGGGCTGCGCGAACATGGACATTTGCACAGCGGTGTTCCCCTTCCTCAAGGGGGGAGGCTTACAGTTGAACTGAACCATCGAAGTTTTCTCAAGCTGCAGGAGATGTTCGGGGAAATCACGAACGATAACCGGATTCTTGCGGTGGCTTTGAATTATCAGCTGGAAGAGCAGGAAATGGAAGATCCGGCCACAGTCGTTTTAGTCAGCAAGGATGTGCTTGTGCGGATCAAGGCGGATGTGCTTGGACTGATGACGGAGGATTATTTATCTGACCGCATTGCACAGCCGGATGAGCTGTATCACGGCTGTTCCACACTAAAGGTTCACCCGTCCGTGATTGATGAATTTTACTCCTTCCGTTATTTGGCTGTGAAACCCCTTCATCTGCCTTATGAGCTGTATCCGAATGAATTCGTCATCCTGAAAGATGAGATGGGGACTAATAAATCAGCACTGCTGAAGGTAAATAAGGAAGGCAGCAGGCTGGAGCCGCTCTACATGAGCAATGATGCCGTGTGGGGGATCAGCGCCCGCAACGCCCAGCAAAGAATGGCACTTGAACTGCTGCTGAATGACGATATACCGCTTGTAACGATTACCGGCAAGGCCGGAACGGGCAAAACCTTGCTCACGCTTGCCGCAGGATTAATGAAGGTGGAGGATGAACGGAAGTACAAAAAGCTGCTGATTGCCAGACCGGTGGTGCCTATGGGGAAGGACATCGGTTATCTTCCCGGTGAAAAGGAAGAAAAACTGCGCCCATGGATGCAGCCGATTTATGATAACCTTGAGTATTTATTTGATGTAAAAAAAGCCGGGGATATCGACAAAATTTTAATGGGGCTCGGGAGTTTACAGGTCGAGGCGCTGACCTACATCCGTGGCAGATCCATTCCCGGCCAATTTATCATCATTGATGAGGCGCAAAACCTGTCACGCCACGAAGTGAAAACTATCGTTTCACGCGTAGGGGAAGGCAGCAAGATTGTATTGCTTGGCGATCCGGAGCAAATCGATCATCCGTATCTGGACGCCACAAGCAACGGATTAAGCTATGTGGTGGAGAAGTTCAAGCAGGAGAACATCAGCGGTCATATAACGCTTGAAAAGGGAGAACGCTCCATGTTGGCCCAACTGGCAGCGAATTTGCTATAGCAGGACCGGCTACAGGTTGTATTATTGCCCAAGAAATAATAGGAAAAGAGCGAGTGCCGACGGTAAAATATCCGTTCAGCACTCGCTCTTTATGTAGCATACATTTTTTTACACAGGATCTACAGCTTGAGCTCCAACTGAACCTTAAGCTGCCGGGAGAGTATTTCTACGCCAGTAGCTTTGACGTACGGCAGCAGCATTTGCGGGTAAAAGCCGAGATCAAACTGCTTTTCCAGATTGCTGCGGGTCGTATCGGGCAGCTCCAGCCCATTAAATACAAGTCTGTCCACATGAAAGACGATAGCATTTTTCGGAGTATTTTCGAGTGTATAATGGCCCTTGATCAATAAATCCATCGTTCCGCTTTTTCCTTGCACGGTAATGCCGTCTTGCTCAAAGGTGAAGCCAAATTGCTTGAACAGCTCGTCTCTCGACTGCAGGAAGCGGTTAAATTCTTCTTCTTGAATGGTGATGGTATACGTTTTGCCGTTGGTCACGATAGCCCCTTTCTGTCCCTTGATAAACTGGGGTAATCCTTCCATCGCTCCGGCCAGCGCTTTAAAGTGCCGTCTAACCTCGTACAACCCGACATTTTCCCAATAAGATGTCATTTCCTCGATCAGCCGCCTCATCGTTTCGGAATCGCTGCTTCCGTTAACCTGCTTGTTCACCCGTTCCTGAAGCGTTGTAACGCGGGTCCGCTGGGCGAGCAGTCTGTTTTTGATATCCTGCAGTTCCGACGCTGTTGCAGAGGTCTGCCGCTCAAGCTTGCTAATAGAGGCATATCTTTCCTGATAAGCGCTCAATATATCCTTATCATTGCTTATAATGATCTCATAATAATCGATAAGGGTCAGCGCTTGTCCGAGATTTTTCGCACCCAGCAGAATGCTGAGCAACTGATCTCTTTCCCCCATGTAATATGCACGCACAACGGCGCCGGCCCGCTCCTGCTGCACGTGAATCTGCTCCCGCTGAATACCGAGCTGCTTCTGCAGCTCCTGCTGCCTGCGATGCGTCTCTGCTTGCTGCAGTCCGATCCGTTCAATTTCTTGATCAATTTCGACGATGGAAAGGCTGTCCTCCAAAATTTTTCTGGTTTGTTCATCTATAGCGGCTGCTTTTACGGGAAGGCTTGTCCATAAGGACAGGCACAGAAGGGCTGCAGCCAGTTTTATGCTTATGTGCTGTCTTCTCAATACGAAAAACTCCTTTAGCGTCTTCATTGTTCCTCAAATACAAACTCCACCTGCGCGTTTATTCATGTATATGCTGCCGCCTGTGTTTCTAGCCTTCCTCCATTGTAAAACAGGAGCGGAAGACTTAAAACTTAAAACTCTGGAACTCAGGTATGAGCCCATGAAATTTAGGGAATACATTTTAGTATCAATAGATTCTATGAACTCTACGAGAGGCATAGGAATGAAATGAGGAGCTTTTATACCTTATTCACTACCGGCTTTCCGGTTCATGAAGACGGTAATTTAGGATGTTGTTAGGAGGGCTTTGGCATGACAGCAGTAAGACAGGATGCATGGAGCGCGGAGGATGACCTCATCTTGGCGGAAGTCACGCTCCGCCACATCCGTGAAGGGGGGACACAGCTTGCAGCATTTGAAGAAGTAGGTCAAAAAATTTCCCGCACCGCCGCAGCATGCGGATTTCGCTGGAACAGCTGTGTCCGGAAAAGATATGAAGAAGCGATTAGTATCGCAAAAGCCCAGCGGCAAAAGCGGAGCTATATCCGGAAGCAAAATCCTGTAAGTATGTCCCAGGTTACGGCATTTTCGGGGCTTGATCAAGAGGAAAGCGTGTATCAGGAAGATTCGGCAAGCGAGGATTCTTTGTCCATCGATGCAGTTATCCGTTTTCTGCGCCAGTGGAAAGGCACCATACAGGAAACCCGCCGCCAGATGAAGATGCTTGAAAAAGAGCTTCGTGAAAAAGAAGAAGAACTGAATGAGTTCCGTCTGGAGAATGAGCGGTTATCCAAGGAAGTGAACGAGGTGCAAACCGATTACCGGGTCGTCAACGATGACTACAAGGCGCTGATTCAGATTATGGACCGGGCGCGACGTTTGGCTGTCCTGAGTGAAGAGGACGAGGAACTGAAGTCCAGATTTAAAATGGATGCCAACGGAAATCTTGAGCGTATTGAATAAAACCGTTTCAAAAGCCGTCAGACTGCAACAGCAGATTGACGGCTTTTTGTCTTTTGACTATGGTATATAATAATAGTAGCAAAAAAAGACAATGGGGGAACCATCATGCGGATTGATATCATCGGGGCCGGTGCGCTCGGACTCCTCTATGCCGGTAAATTGGCCGCCGCGGGTGTGAAAATCCGCTTATGGGTACGAAGGCCGGAGAGCGCGGACATACTTAGACGGAAGGGGATTACCGTGAAAGAACAGAACGGTGAGAGCCTGCATATGAAGTATCCTGGGTTTGATGTTCAACTGATGAAGAACTGGCCGCCCGCCGTTCAGACAGGCGACTGGGTGTTTCTGATGACCAAGCAGAACGGGGTTCGTGAAGCGGTCGAGTGCATGGCCAAGGGAGCGGGAAAAAATCTGCATATTGTGAGTATGCAAAACGGAATTGGGCATACTGACACTATCGCGAAATATCTTCCTTACGCGAGTATATATCCCGCTGTTACTACCGAAGGGGCCAGGCGAAGCGGTGAGGTTGTTGTTGAGCATGCGGGGAAGGGGGTAACGGAACTGGGGGGTGCACTTCGTGGCGACTCGGGCTCGGTACAGCCTTTCTCAACGGCCGGCAGGGAGAAGCTGCTTGCGGACAAGCTTACAGAGGCGGGCTTTGAAACCCGACTCTCCGAGAACATTGAAAAAAGCATCTACCGGAAACTTTTGTTCAACGCCGTCATCAATCCTCTGACAGCGATATGGCGGGTGCCGAACGGAGAACTGCTCTCCAGCCCTGAACGAATGGACATGCTAAGGCAGTTGTATGATGAAAGCATCCGTATCTTTGAAAGCTGCGGCATCGGCTGGCAGGCGGAATGGTGGGAAGAGCTGCTGCAGGTCTGCAGGAACACAGCGTTTAACTGCTCTTCCATGCTTGCTGATGTGATGGCTGGCAGAAGGACCGAGATCGAAGCGATTAACGGCCAGTTCATCAGGCTTGCCCGGGAGGCGGGTGTGGATGCGCCGCTCCATAAGGCGATCAGGGACATCATTAACGGAATGCCATATATACAGGGGGGAAACGGATGAGCACAGTGCAAAATACGCTTGTTTTTTTAAGCGTACTGCCCATTTTCCCATTCCTGATTGTCTATGGAGTGGGGTTATGGATTACGAAGAACAAAAAAAGATCATTGCTGGCCGCCATCGATGTTACGACTCTTTTTCTTATTTTTTCCGTGGCTGCGTTATTCAATATAGTCTTCGGAACAAAATTCGGCATTTACCTTATTTTGCTGGTGCTTCTGATCACTTTGGGCTTAATCGGCAGTGCGCAAAATAGGCTAAAAGGCGGGGTCAACTGGAGCAGATTGATTCGGGCTGTGTGGAGAATTACATTTATTGGAAGTTCAATTGCGTATTTCTTATTTACTTTTATAGGTATTTTTAGCTATATCATCAACTACATGTCATAAAACCTCACGCAATTCTGCAAAAAATGGATAAAAACCATGCCTTTTTTTAAAAAAATCCTGAAATTAAAGGAATGTAATGTAGATTTTTTTGACCGCTGGTTGTATAATCTATAAACATATATACCACATTTAATTTAGGGGGATACGCTAGATGAAAAGGAAGAGCTCTTTGATCCTTTTGACTCTTGTGCTGGCGCTGGGCTCACTGCTTGCAGCCTGCTCCAATAACAACAACGCACAGAGCCCAGAAGGAACTACTACGAATGAACCGGCTGCAGCCGCAGAACAGGTACTGAATATTAACCTTCTTTCAGAACCGCCGACATTCGACCCGGCACAGGCTCAAGACAGCCAAGCTAACACTGTGTTGAAGACTTTGTATGAAGGCCTCACAAGAATGGGTGAAGACGGCAAAGAGCAGCCAGGCGTAGCAGAATCCTGGGATATTACTAATGAAGGAAAGACTTATACATTCAAGCTTCGCGACACTGCGAAATGGAGCAATGGCGATCCTGTAACTGCTAACGACTTTGTGTTTGCATGGCAGCGTGTGCTTGATCCATCTACCGCACCTGCTCCTCCATATGCTTATCAATTGTACTATATTAAAAATGCGGAAGCTTACAACCTGACAGGTACGAAAGACTACAAAGGTCCGAAAGTTACCGATTTTGCAGATGTAGGTGTGAAAGCTGTTGATGACCACACACTGGAAGTGACACTTGAAAGCCCAACACCTTACTTCCTGGGTCTGACTTCTTTCTATACGTTCTATCCTGTTCACAGCTCTGTTAAAGGCAATGATCAATGGGCTGTCAACAAGGATTCCATGATCGTTAACGGGGCGTTTACTTTAACAGATTGGACCAAAGGACAACAGATTGAAGTAAGCAAAAACGAAAACTACTGGGATAAAGACAACATCAAGCTGAGCAAAATCCATATGTCTCTTGTAAACAGCGGTGCAACAGAGCTGGCTTCCTACAAGAGCGGACAATTGGATTATTCCGGTCTACCAAACGGGGAGATTCCAACAGACCAAATTCCTGCTGTAAAACAGGAACTGCCTGATGAATTTAAGGTAAAAGGTATTGCAAGCACGTATTACTACATGTTCAACGTAACTGAGAAGCCTTTCGATAACGCCAAGATCCGTAAGGCGTTTGCCATGGCAATCAACCGTCAGCTGATTGTTGACAATGTAACACTCGGCGGACAGCTTCCTGCTTTTGGATTCGTACCACCAGGCATCAAAGGTGAAAGTGACGAATTCCGTAACGAACATAAGGATAGTTTCTTTACTGAGGATTTGACCGAAGCCAAGAAACTGCTTCAAGAAGGTATGGCTGAGGAAGGATACACTACGCTTCCTCCAGTTACTCTGCTGTACAACTCCAGTGAAGCGCATCAGAAGATCGCTCTTGCTGTAGCGGATATGTGGAAACAAAATCTTGGTGTTGACGTACAAACGCAAAGCCAGGAGTGGGGCGTATTCCTTGAAAACCGTAATCAGCTGAATTACCAAGTGGCTCGTGCCGGTTGGTCTGCAGACTACAATGATCCGATGACATTTATGGATATGTGGACAACAGGTAATGGCAACAACGATTCCGGTTATGCGAACCCTAAATATGATGCTCTGATCAAAAAGGCGAGAACATCTTCCGATCCTAAAGTGCGTAATGATGCATTTGCTGAAGCGGAAAAAATGCTTGTTCAGGATGATATGGTAATCGCACCAATCTACTACTACTCTAACGTTTCCTTGACGAAAACAAACGTGAAAGGCATTGCGCTTGATTTTAGCGGTGCCATCGACTTTACAAGAGCTTACAAGACCGAATAATCCCAGCTTTTGTACCGAAGTTTTATAGTTGCCTCGGGATATATATGTGGACATTCCATATATATCCCGATTTTTTTGTGTGCTTCGGAAGGTTACAGTTTCTTCTACTGATGAAAATAACTAGAATGGTCAAACCGATTCTAATTCCGATAAAATCGAATTATGTCAAAAAATTTGGGGGTGTAGACGGGTAATGGCGCGTTATTTGATCAATAAGTTCGTGTTTATGCTTATTTCATTATTTATCTTGATCTCTGCGACGTTTTTCCTCATGAAAGCAATTCCTGGCAACCCCTTCTTGAGTGAGAAAGCGACATCGCCGGAGATTCAAGCCCGTTTGATGGCACAGTACGGATTGGATAAACCTGTCTTTACACAGTATTTGATCTACTTGGGAGATATTGTGACAGGTGATTTTGGGATTTCCATGAAAAAGCTGAACCAAAGCGTTAGCGATATTATCGGCCAGACGTTTATGGTTTCCCTGAAGCTTGGGCTTGTAGCGATTGTTGTATCCATTATTTTAGGGATACTGCTGGGGATGCTGGCAGCGATGTACCACAGGAAGCTGATTGACAACGTCGCGATGATTCTGGCGGTATTGGGTATTGCCGTGCCGAGCTTTGTACTCGCTTCATTGATCCAGTATTTCTTCGGATTGAAGCTGGGATGGTTTCATGTTATGGGCTTTAACGGTCCGCTGGATTATGTTCTTCCTGTTGCGGCACTTTCCGCCCAGCCAATTGCTTTTATCGCGAGGCTGACCCGCTCAAGCATGCTTGAGGTGCTTCATGCCGACTATATCAAAACTGCGAAAGCCAAAGGCTTGAATTCCTTTGTTATCATGTTCAGACACGTCATCCGCAATGCTATCCTGCCTGTCGTTACTTATGTTGGACCAATGACCGCGAATATCGTTACAGGCTCCATCGTTATCGAACGTATTTTTGGCATCGGGGGTATCGGTAAAGTACTGGTTGAAAGTATTACTACACGTGACTACACCATGATTATGGGGGTTACGATCTTCTATGGCATATTATTGATGTTGGCCCGTTTTATTACGGATATCGCTTACGTATTCATCGATCCTCGTATTAAACTGACCGGCAGAAAGGAGGGCTAATCGTTGGCTGTTAATGGAAGTGAACTGAATCTTCAGCTCAAGCCTGAAGATTTCCAGAAAATTGGAGTGGATCAGAAGCAATCTGAAGTCATTCAGCGTGAAAGCTTATCCGCCTGGCGTGACGCCTGGCTGCGGCTCCAGCAGAACAAGCTGGCCATGACAAGTTTGGTGGTACTGATCCTGATCGCTATTATGTCAATCATCGGTCCTCATCTGCTGCCGTATGATTACTATACGAACAACCTGTTGAATACGAACAAATCGCCTTCAGCCGAGCACTGGTTTGGTACGGATGACCTCGGGCGTGATATGTGGGTGCGGACCTGGATGGGAGCGCGCATCTCCCTCATTATCGGTCTGGCCGCGGCGCTGATCGACCTGCTGTTCGGGATGATTTATGGCGGAATTATGGGGTATTTCGGCGGCCGTGTGGATGAAATTATGAACAAGTTCTCCGAGATACTATATTCGATTCCTTATCTGTTGGTTACGATCCTGCTGCTCGTTGTTATGGAGCCGAGCATCTTTACGATCATCGTCGCACTGTGTGTGACTGGCTGGATTAACATGGCCTGGATTGTGCGTGGAGAAATGATGCAGTTGAAGAACCGTGAGTTCGTGCTTGCTTCCCGTTCCATGGGTGCAGGTTCAGGGCGTTTGATTTTCCGTCACCTGCTGCCAAACGCGGTTGGACCTATTATCGTTACGCTGACACTGTCCGTACCGAATGCCATCTTTGCCGAGGCGTTCCTGAGCTTCCTCGGTCTAGGTGTACAGGCTCCGCAGGCATCGCTGGGTTCCATGATTGAATCTGCATTAACGGGCTGGAACCTGTATCCTTGGCGGATGCTGTTCCCTGCAGGCTTGATTGCCTTGATCATGCTGGCGTTCAACCTGTTCGGCGACGGCCTGCGCGATGCGCTTGATCCGAAGCTGAAGAAATAGGAGGTGAAATCATCATGAGCAACTTAATAGAGGTTGAAGGACTAAAGAAATATTTTAATGTAGGCAAGAACCGTGTTCTCAAGGCGGTGGATAACCTTAACTTTGGCATCCGTGAAGGTGAGACGCTTGGCATGGTAGGCGAATCCGGTTGCGGTAAATCTACAGCTGGCCGTACCATCTTGCGCCTGTACGAGCCTACAGGCGGAAGCGTGAAGTTTAACGGAACAGATATTTACAAGCTGTCACCGGGCAAGATGAAAGCGATGCGCCGTGATATGCAGATGATTTTCCAGGATCCCTATGCCTCTCTGAATCCTCGCTTTACCGTATCGGATATTATTGGCGAAGCGCTGGATATCCACGGAATGGCCGGCAGCCGTGCCGAGCGCAAAAAGCGGATTGAAGAGCTGCTGGATCTGGTAGGTCTGAATCCGGATCATGCAACACGTTATCCGCATGAATTTTCGGGAGGACAGCGCCAGCGGATCGGCATTGCCCGCGCCCTGGCTGTAAATCCTAAATTCATCATCTGTGACGAGCCGATTTCAGCGCTCGACGTGTCCATTCAGGCTCAGGTGGTCAACCTGCTGAAAGAGCTGCAGGAACGCCTTGGACTGACCTATTTGTTCATTGCGCATGACCTTTCCATGGTTAAGCATATCAGTGACCGCGTTGCGGTCATGTATATGGGCAGAATGGTCGAGCTGGCAGAGAGTGAGCAGCTTTACGCCAACCCGATTCATCCTTATACACAAATGCTGCTGTCCGCTATACCGATCCCGGATCCGGAAATTGAAGCGAACAAGCAACGGATTGTGATGCCGAATGAGCAGACGGGACCGATCCATTCCAATAACGGAGACGGCAATAAGAAGAGTGCCTTCAATCTGGAAGAGTCGGAGCTTGTCGAGGTTTCGAAAGGCCATTTTGTGGCCAAGCCTTATGCCTGATTTAAAAAAATAAAGTTCATGATACCGCCGGCGCATGTGTTCGGCGGTATCTTTTTCGTTTTGGACATGGACAAACATTTTTCTTTTGTTGATTTCTTTGACGAAATGAGGGCGGATTGGGTACAATCATAGAAGGTTTTAAGCACAGGATAGGAGGCTGACTCATGAATATTATTCCTGAGACCCTTCGCGCTGGCTCGGCTTTGGCGGAAGATTATGTAGAGGGTACCGGCAGGGTGCTTGAACTGTATGGATACCATTTCCGGCAAGCTGAAGATTACAAGACCCGTGCGAAGCGTCTTGATGAAATGGAGGCCCAGCGGATTGACCGCCAGGCGGTTGTTCGATGTCTCCGTATATATAACGGGCAGCATAACGGGCATGCTCAAGTGATGGAATCCCTGGACCGGTTGTCCCAACCGGACGCGCTGGTGATCGCAGGGGGGCAGCAGAGCGGATTGTTTACCGGCCAGCTGCTGGTCATTTATAAAGCGGCGACGATTATCAAGGCTGCCCAGGAAGCGGAGCAGCGGCTGGGGCGGCCGGTAGTGCCGGTGTTCTGGATCGCCGGCGAGGATCATGACTGGGATGAGGTGAATCATACCTATATCATGACCAGCACACCGGATCCGGTGAAGGTCAGACTGCGCTACCAGCCGGATCGCCGCAACTCTGTCAGCTATACCCCCTTAAGTCCTGCGCACAAGGAAGAGGTGCTGCTGGAGCTTGAACGGCTGCTGCCTGATGCGGAATTTAAAGCAGAGATTCTGCAGCAACTCAGAACCGCATTTATGGACACGGAGCATTTAAGCGACGCATTTGCGAAAATGCTCGGCCACTTTTTCGGCAGATATGGCCTGGTTCTGCTGGACTCCGCTGATCCGGCGCTGCGTAAGCTGGAATTGCCTGTATTCCGCCAGATCATTGAAAGCAATGATGAGCTTGAGGCGGCTTATCAGGCGGCGGCACAGCGAATCGAGGCAGCGGGATACCAGTTGCAGGCCGAGGTGGCTGAAGGAGGCGCGAATCTTTTTTACATAAACAAAGGCGAGCGTCTACTGCTCTTTAAGCAAAATGGAATGTACGGGGATCGCAGGGGGCAGGTCCGGTTTACCAAGCAAGAGCTATTGGAGGAGCTGGAACGACACCCCGAGCTGTTCAGCAACAATGTGCTTACCCGGCCCTTGATGCAGGATTCTTTACTGCCCATATTGGCTACCGTGTTGGGGAATGGCGAAATTTCCTATTGGGCTATTACACGGCAGGCATTTGAGGTGCTGGACCTGGAGATGCCTGTTTTGCTGCCGCGAATGTCCTTTACGCTGGTAGAACCAAATGTGCGTAAGCATATGGAGGCATTCGGGCTCACCTTTCAGAATATATTGGAAGGCCTGGAGCCGCTGAAAGACAAATGGCTAAGCGCTCAGGATTCATTTCATATGGAGGAGGAGTTTGCAGCTTTCAGACAGGAGTTGTTCCGCCTGTATGCACCTGTAATTGAACGGGCGGGGCAGATTGAAAAAGGTCTTGTCCGGCTTGGCGAGAAGAACCGTGACAGGATCGCGGAGCAGGTTGACTTCATGGAAAAAAGGGTCAGGGATGCGCTGGTCCGCAAGCATGAAACTGCACTGCGCCAATGGGACCAGATCGGAACTTCCCTGTTGCCTCTGGGACGTCCGCAGGAAAGAGTGTACAGCATCTATCAATATACTTCCCGTTATGGAGACCGTCTCGTGCATGACATGATGAGTCTTCCACTGGACCGGGAGCATCTGCATCGGACTATTTACCTATAAGAAAAACGTCTATCGACGTACTTTCAAAGAAGCCAGACCGCGTTTAGCGGAAGTTTTTCTTGCGATTTCAGGAAGCTTATTCCAGGATGTTTATTCTTTCTGAAATCTAAATATATAATTCATGGGAGGCTACAGGATGAGCTCTGCCGCATTGCAAAGAAGTATAATCACAGACATCAAACTGGCTGAAGAAGGCCACTTGAAAATTGATTGGGTTGAAGCTCATATGCCGGTGCTGAACCGGATCCGTGAACAGTTTGAGGCTGAGCGTCCATTTGCCGGACTCAAGGTAACGATCTGCCTGCATCTGGAAGCCAAAACGGCTTACCTGGCCAAAGTTGTGCAGGCAGGGGGAGCGGAAGTGACGATCACGGGCAGCAACCCGCTATCGACACAGGATGATGTCTGTGCAGCCCTTGTTGAGGACGGTATTACCGTCTTTGCCAAATACAATCCTGACCCGGAAGAATTCAAGGCGCTGCAAATCAAGGCACTTGAAACGAAGCCGGACCTGATCATTGATGACGGCGGCGACCTGGTAACCCTGCTCCAGTCGGAACGTCCTGAGCTGGCTGCCACGATCCGCGGAGGAGCGGAGGAGACGACAACAGGCATCATCCGGCTGAAAGCGCTCGAGAAGGAAGGCAAGCTGAAATTCCCGATGGTGGCGGTGAATGACGCTTACTGCAAATATTTGTTCGATAACCGTTACGGTACCGGGCAATCGGCATTCGACGGCATTATTCGTACGACGAATCTGGTCATTGCCGGCAAGACGGTTGTTGTCGTAGGCTACGGCTGGTGCGGCAAAGGGGTGGCGATGCGCGCCAAAGGCCTTGGCGCGAATGTGATCGTAACCGAGGTGGATGCGATCAAGGCGGTGGAGGCGCATATGGACGGCTTCCATGTCATGCCGATGGTGGAAGCGGCCAGGCTGGGTGACTTTTTCATCACGGTAACCGGTAATAAAGCCGTCATTCACGGCGAGCATTTTGATGTGATGAAGGACGGAGCCGTGCTTAGCAATGCGGGGCATTTTGACGTTGAGGTCAGCAAGCCGGCGCTGGCGGAGCGTTCTGTCTCGGTTCGTACCGTCCGCCGCAATATCGAAGAATACCAGTTCAAGGATGGGCGCAAAATGTACCTGATCGCCGAAGGGCGTCTCGTCAATCTTGCGGCAGCAGACGGTCATCCTGCGGAAATCATGGACACTACCTTTGCGCTGCAGGCGTTGGGGCTTCGTTATGTGAATGAACGCTATAACGAGCTGGCTAAATCCGTAGTGAACGTTCCCTACGAAATTGACGAGCAGGTGGCGCGCTTCAAGCTGGAAAGCCTGGGCATCGCCATTGATGCGTTGACGGAAGAGCAGGTTAAATATTTGGATAGCTGGAATGCTTGATAGTTCCTTGTTCCTATAAGCTTGAACCAGCGTGGGACTCCCGGCCGAATGGCTTTGGGAGCCCTCTTTTTTTGTATATCTAAAATTTTAAATATCAAACGATATTCAAAAAGAGGGTTTTGATTTTTTAAAGCGAATCTATTATGCTTAGGTGGTGGAAAGTGGGGCAAAGTGGGAGATTGGGGCAAGGAGTTGAGGGCGGACATGTTCATGGGCGAGTTTCAACATAGCATGGACGACAAGGGAAGGGTTACGATTCCTTCCAAGTTCCGCGAAGCTCTTGGTGCCGCATTCGTTGTTACCCGCGGCCTCGACCAGTGTCTCTTTGTTTATCCCATGGAAGAGTGGGCTGTGATGGAGCAGAAGCTCAAGGCATTGCCCATGATGAAAGCGGACGCCCGCGCTTTTTCAAGATTTTTTTTCTCCGGGGCGACCGAATGTGAATTGGATAAGCAGGGCAGGGTGAATTTACCAGCTAATCTGCGCGACTATGCCAAGCTGGATAAAGACTGTGTAGTGCTGGGCGTATCCAGCAGGGTGGAGATTTGGAGCAAGAATACTTGGGAACAATACTTTAACCAATCAGAAGAAGCATTTAACGACATTGCCGAAAAGCTGGTTGATTTCAATTTTGAATTGTAAGGTCTGGAGGGCTGAGCTTGTTTCACCATATCACCGTACTCAAAGAAGAAGCTACAGGTGCACTGAACATCAGGCAGGACGGGGTGTATGTGGACTGCACGCTTGGCGGCGCCGGCCACAGCTCTGTCATCGCATCACGGCTGGGGCCGCAGGGAAGGCTGATCGCCTTCGATCAGGATGATTGGGCGCTGGACAATGCGAAGGACAGGCTGTCCGAATATGACGGCAAAGTTACATTGGTGAAATCCAATTTTCGCGAGCTGGAAACCAGACTGTCGGAACTGGGCCTGCCTATGAGCAATGGGGTGCCACAGGTTGACGGCATTCTTTTCGATCTTGGAGTTTCGTCCCCCCAGTTCGACGAAGGAGAAAGGGGCTTCAGCTACAACTACGACGCACCGCTCGATATGCGTATGGATCAGGATGGACCTTTGACAGCGAGGGATATCATCAATGAGTGGCCTGAAGCTGAGATTGCGCGCATTCTCTATCAATACGGCGAAGAAAAATTTTCTCGCAGAATCGCCAAAATCATGGTCGGACGACGGCAAGCCAAACCTATTGAAACGACAGGCGAGCTGGTTGAGATCATCAAGGAAGGAATCCCCGCAGCGGCGCGCAGGACAGGCGGCCATCCCGCCAAACGAAGCTTTCAGGCCTTGCGTATCGCGGTCAACGATGAGCTCGGAGCCTTGGAAGACGCGCTTCATCAGGCTGTCCGCTGTCTCGCCCCGGGAGGCCGGATATCGGTGATTACCTTTCATTCTCTGGAGGACCGGATATGCAAGCGAATTTTTGCGTCCTATCTGGAGAAATGTACTTGTCCGCCGGACTTTCCGATGTGTGTGTGCGGAGGCAAGGGTGTGCTTAAACTGGTTAACCGCAAGCCGGTAATGGCAGGCGAAGAGGAGCTGGCTCTTAATCCACGCTCCCGTTCAGCCAAGCTGCGGGCAGCGGAGAAACTATAAGTGCGAGTTCAAAAAGTCAGGTTTTCAGCACCGAGAAGGTTGAATGAAGCTAGGGACTGAGGAGCGGAGCGTACTTAGGGTACGTGAGTACCGGAAGTCCCGGCTGAATTCAAGATTCGATGTCGAGTCCGCTTCCTGACTTACTTCGTGATCAAAAGATGACTTTTTGAACTACCTCTATAAATTTTGAAATGGGAAGGAGAGAGGATATGGCTTATACACGCGGCAACCTTGCAGTTAAAGAAAAAGTCCAGCAAAAGGCCCCGCAGCGGCGTTACCGTGAAACCACCAAAGTTGTAACCCGCCGCAAGGAACTGCCCATCCGGGAGAAGCTTCTCTATTTGACGACTGTTCTCGTCTCTATTGCCGTTATGGTGATGCTGGCGGGGCGTTACGCCCAGATCTATCAATTGGGCGCCTCCATTCACAGCAAGGAAATCGCAATTTCTGAACTGAAGACATCCAACGCGGAACTGAAGGTGCAGAGGGAGCGGCTGGAAAATCAGATCGTGACTACTGCCAAGGAACAGGGTTACATAGAACCGACCAAGGAGCCCATTCGTGTCTATACGGGAACGAGCTCCGGCAATGCGGCTGCTGACGGATCGGGAAACTGATTGTCACAGGTATTAAAGTACCGGGCCTTGCGGTTGGGGGAGGTTTGAAACATGGTAAAAAAAATTAAATTGCGCACTCTGCTCATAGGGGGATGTATAACCCTCTTTTTTCTTGTGTTGGTGTTCCGGATTTTCCTGATTCAGGTCGTCAACGGCGCCTATTGGCAAAATGATGTTGATGGATTGATCCGCAAGAATCAGGTGCTTCCAGCGGCACGGGGCGCGATCATCGACCGCAATGGCAATGTGCTTGCCGAGGATGCTCCAGCCTATACGGTTGTCGTAAATCCGAAGATGATTCAGGAGTACAAGCTGGAAGATGAGATGGTCGCCAGGCTGCATGAATTGCTCGGTATGTCAGAGGACAAGCTCCGCGAGAATATAAGGAGCAAAAATAAAGAAGTCTACCGGGAGTACAGGGAGCTGCGTCCTGAAGGCTATAAGATTGAACCTGAGCTCGCCAAAAAAATCGATGCCTTTGATGACGAGCTGAAGGCAAAATACAAGACGACCGATGCGGTATTTACGATAAAGGAAACCAAGCGTTTTTATCCGGAAAATACAATGGCTGCCCATGTGCTTGGATATGTAAACAAGGATGGACAAGCAGTGCAGGGGCTTGAAGCTTATTATGACAAACAGCTGAAGGGTGAGGATGGCCAGCTGCTGTATCAGCGGGATCGTAAAGGCGTCAGCCTGCCTGGTGGTGAACAAACCTATAAGCCCCCTGAGAATGGTAAAAATATCAAGCTGACAATCGATGATACGATTCAGTATTATATCGAAGAAGCCATGAAGAAGGCGGTTAAGCAGTACAATCCGGTCAGCATGACCGTCATTGCCGCCGATCCGAAGACGATGGACATTCTCGGCATGGCGAGCATGCCGAATTTCAATCCGAATACGTACAATAAAGCCGATGCGAACAGCTTTGTCAACCATGCTGTCCAATCGATTTATGAGCCTGGCTCGACGTTCAAGATCGTAACCCTGGCGGGCGCAGTTGAAGAGAAGCTGTTCAACCCGAATGCTTATTTTGAATCCAAGACGACCTACATCGGTGGATATCCCATAAGCGATAACGGGCACTCTTACGGTTCCATTACTTATCTGACCGGTGTCAAACGTTCGAGTAACATAGCTTTCGTTAACCTGGGCTATCGTATGCTTGGCGGCGAGAAGCTGCGCTATTATATCGACAAGTTTGGCTTTGGCACCAAGACAGGGATCGATCTGCCGGCAGAGGTTCCTTCACCGATCCGTGAGCTCAAATACGCTTCGGAAATTGCTACAGCCGCTTATGGTCACGGCCTTGTTCAGGTCACGCCGATTCAGCAGATTACCGCCATTTCGGCCATAGCCAACGGGGGCAAGCTGATGGAGCCGCATCTGGTGAAGGAAATTATGGATCCGGACACTGGAGAGACGCAGGTTATCAAGCCTAAAGAGATTCGTCAGGTGATTTCCGCCGAATCTGCCAAGGAGGTCGGAGGCTATCTGGAACAGGTTATTGCCGACCAGGAGATCGGAACCGGACGTTATGCATATATCGATGGCTACCGGGTCGCGGGCAAGACAGGTACGGCCAGAAAGGTTGTTAACGGAGAATATGCGAAGAACAAAGACATTGTAGCCTTTATCGGCTATGCCCCGGTTAACGATCCTAAAATTGCCATGCTGGTCGTCATCGATGAGCCGAGAGTAGCCAATGCCGGCGGCGGTTCTGTAGCCGGACCGGTGTTCAAGGAGATCATGTCTCAATCTCTGAAATACTTGGGAGTACCGAAGACGGGAGAGGGTGCGGACAACGGCAAAAAAAACGCGCCGGTGTCCAAAACAACCAACGCCCCGGATTTGATAGGCAAAAGCAAGAAAGACGCGCAAAATGCATTGCTTGAGCGCGGCACAGCCTATGTTACCATTGGAAAAGGTCCCAAGATCGTGAGCACGTATCCGGCAGCGAATTCACCGATGATGCCGGGACAGCGCATGTATCTGATCACCGAGGATTCTGCCACGATGAATATTCCTGATTTAAAGGGATTATCGCTGCGTGACAGTCTGGAACTGCTGAATCTGCTGAAGGTTGGCGTCCAGATTGAAGGTGAAGGTTACGTTTACAGCCAGAAGGTACAGAAGGAAGGCGACAAGCGGGTCGTATATTTGAAGCTGCAGCCTGCGAAAGAGACCGTTAAGGGCGTTGTGCCTGACTCCGATGAGGAGCAGTCTGCCGAAACGGAGGATAAGAAAGACGGCACGGAACAGGGGGCAGGATCTACGGAGGAAGAGCAATCCCAGAACGAAGAAACCGCCGGTGATTCGGCCTCTTCTGAAGAAGAACCTACTAACTGAGAGCTTGTTCTATCCCCTGCCGTATCTGAATAGTCATGAAAGAAAGACATGCATGACTCACAACGGATACGCAGGGAGGGAGCAGGTTGAAGCTTACCAATGTAACGCTGCGCAAACGGCTGTTATGGGCGCTTGCAGGGCTGTTCGTGCTTTTCGCCGCGCTTGTGGTAAGGTTGGCTTATGTACAGCTTGGGCAGGGAGCGGAGCTTTCCGCCCGTGCGGAGGATTCCTGGAGGCGCAACATTACGTTTGCGGCCAAAAGGGGAGAAATTGTTGACAGGCAGGGAGTGGCCCTGACTTATAACGTGACGACACCGACCGTGATGGCCATCCCTGTCCAGATCAAGGAGCCTGAGAAGACGGCGCAAAAGCTGGCCTCCGTATTGGGAATGAGCGAAGCAGAGATATATAAGCTGATCACCAAAAGAACATCAAGCCAAATAATCAAGCCCGGCGGCCGAAAAATTACGATGGAGAAAGCGCAGCAAATTCGTGATTTGGAGCTTCCGGGTATCGTTGTTACTGAAGATAACCGGCGCTACTATCCTTTTGGTGATCTGGCCGCCCATATTCTTGGCTTTACCGGGATAGACAATCAGGGCCTTACAGGTGTAGAAAAGAGACATGATGAGCTTTTGAAAGGAATGGACGGCAGCATCGCTTACCTCTCCGATGCGGGCGGAAGGCTTATGCCAGGTTCTGCGGAAAAGTATATTGAGCCGAAGGACGGGCTGAATCTGCAGCTGACGATCGATAAATCGGTACAGTCCATTATGGAAAGAGAGCTGGATCAGGCGATGGCGAAATTTCAGGCCAATTCCGCCTTGGCCATCGCCATGAATCCCAAAACCGGCGAAATTCTGGGCATGGCCAGCAGGCCCTCTTTCGAGCCTGCGCTGTATCAGCAGTATGCGCCCGAAATCTATAACCGCAATCTGCCGATCTGGATGACCTATGAGCCGGGGTCCACATTCAAAATCATTACATTGGCGGCGGCCCTGGAAGAGAAGAAGGTGGATCTGAAAAATGAACGCTTTTTTGATCCCGGACATGTCGAGGTTGGGGGAGCGAGATTGAGGTGCTGGAAAAAAGGCGGTCACGGCAGCCAGACATTTCTCGAGGTCGTGGAGAACTCCTGCAACCCGGGGTTCGTCCTGCTTGGCCAGCGCCTGGGCAAGGATAAGCTGTTCGACTATATCCGCAATTTCGGTTTTGGCAGCAAAACAGGCATTGATTTAAGCGGGGAGGAAAATGGCATCCTGTTCAAGCCCTCCCAGGTCGGTCCGGTCGAATTGGCGACCACCGCGTTCGGGCAGGGGGTATCGGTTACGCCCATTCAGCAGGTGACCGCCGTCTCGGCTGCGATCAACGGCGGGTATTTATATAAGCCTTACGTTGCCAAGGCCTGGATTCAGCCGGAAACCGGGAAGGTGCTGGAGAAGAAAGAGCCGCAGCTTGTGCGCAGGGTCATTTCCGAGGAAACGTCGCGGCAGGTCCGCGAGGCGTTGGAGAGCGTGGTTGCCAAGGGCACAGGGCGTCCCGCTTTTATTGAGGGATACCGCGTCGGCGGCAAGACGGGAACGGCGCAAAAGGTGATCAACGGCCGCTACTCCTCAACAGAGCACATCGTATCATTTATAGGCTTCGCGCCTGCAGATGATCCGCAGATCGTCGTTTATACGGCCGTTGACAATCCGCAGGGAATTCAGTTCGGCGGCGTGGTAGCCGCGCCTATCGTGCAGAACATTCTGGAGGATGCGCTGATCGCCATGAAGGTACCATCGCGCGACAATCAGGTGCCCAAGAAATACAAATACGGAGAAACGCCGATAGAAACCGTACCTGATTTGGTGGGCGCTTCCGTGCAGGATTTATATGAAGATCTGAATATGAACTTTACGCTGGTCAGATCCGGTTCAGGCAGCACAGTCATCAGTCAGGCTCCCAAGCCTGGAGCGCGGCTGGAGCGCGGTTCGGCCATAAGAATTTATATGGGCGACGCTCCAAAGGAGGAAAAGCCTGAAACGGGTAGCTGAATCCGGTTTCGGAACAGGGCTGAAAGTTCATAATGTTAACAGCAGACATGTCTGAAAAGGAGAATTTCTATGCAGCTTCAACAACTTGCAGCACTGCTTATTACTTCCCGAATCATCGGAGACGACAGCGTGGAATGCAGGGGCATTCAAGCCGATTCCCGGAAAGTCCAGGCTGGGGATCTGTTCTTGTGCCTGCCCGGCTTTACTGTGGATGGGCATGATTATGCGGTGCAGGCGGTGAACGCGGGTGCCGCAGCGCTTGTTGTGGAACGGGAGCTTGAAGTGAACGTTCCCCAACTGCTCGTCAAGGATGCCCGCTTTGCGATGGCCGTGCTGTCGAATGCCCTTTTCGGAGCGCCAAGCCAAAGGCTGAATATGATTGGTGTAACAGGCACGAATGGAAAAACGACAACCACCCATCTGATCGAGCATATTCTGAATGAGTCAGGAGTCAAAACGGGATTGATCGGAACCATTCAGATGCGCTATGACGGAACGACCTTCCCGACATCCGGAACGACACCGGAGGCGGTTGAGCTGCAAAGAACGCTCGGCGATATGACCGGCCGCGGCGTGTCATGCTGCGTGATGGAGGTTTCGTCACACGCCCTGCAGCAGGGCAGGGTAAAAGGAACCGACTTTCGCACCGCTGTCTTCACGAACCTGACGCAGGACCATCTTGATTATCATGATACGATGGATGAATACCGGGCGGCTAAAGGCCTGCTCTTTGCCAGACTGGGCAACAGCTTCGGGACTGGCAGAGAGCATCAAAAATATGCGGTGCTGAATGCGGACGACCCGGCATCCGCCTATTTCAGGTCACTGACTGCGGCGGAAGTCGTTACATACGGGATAGGGGAGGAGGCGGATGTACGCGCAACGGATATCTCCATAAGTGCGGGAGGAACTTCCTTCCATGTGCATACCTTCCGTGGATCGGCAGACATCAAGCTGCGCATGGTGGGAAAATTCAACGTTTACAACGCCCTGGCGGCCATCGCGGCTGCCCTGCTTGAGGATGTGCCGCTGGAAGCGGTCAAGCGCAGTCTCGAATCTGTTACAGGAGTCAGCGGCCGCGTCGAGCCTGTAGATGCCGGTCAGCCGTTTGCTGTCATTGTCGATTATGCCCATACGCCTGACGGGCTTGAAAACGTGCTGCGTACGGCGAAAGAATTTGCGCAGGGCAGGGTGATTTGCGTGTTCGGCTGCGGCGGCGACAGGGACAAAACGAAGCGTCCCCTGATGGGCAAAATCGCCGCCAAATACAGCGACCGGATTCTGGTAACTTCAGACAATCCCCGGACCGAGGACCCTGAGCAAATTTTGCTGGATATCGAAAAAGGGCTGATTGAGGATGCGGTGGAACGGGAGCGGTACGAGCTGATTACCGACCGGCGTATCGCTATTGGTAAAGCTATTGAAATGGCAAGCCCTGACGATGTAGTATTGATTGCGGGCAAAGGTCATGAGACCTACCAGTTGGTCGGAGAAACGGTGCTTGAATTTGATGACCGCATCGTTGCCAAAGAAGCGATAAGGGGTATAAACAAGTGATTAATAGAACGTTGGCGCAAATCGCCTCCATGAGCGGCGGAACGCTGGCCGGCTCCGACGGGGCCGCTACAAAAATAACCGGGGTCTTTACGGATTCAAGAAACCCGCTCAAGGGAGGGCTGTTCGTTCCTATTGCCGGTGAGCGTTTTGATGGCCACACTTTTGTGGAGAGCTGCCTTGCCGAAGGAGCGGGTGCATTTTTCTGGCAGCAGGATCATGGAGCTCCTCCCGCCGGATCCGCCATTTTGGTAGAGGATACCCTGGAGGCGCTGCAGCGGCTGGCAGCGGCTTATCTGAAGGAATCCCGGGCTTCCGTTGTCGGCATTACAGGCAGCAACGGCAAAACAACGACAAAGGATATCGTGAATGCACTCTTGTCCACAACCTTCAAGGTGCATAAAACGCAGGGGAATTATAATAATCATATCGGACTTCCGCTGACAGTGCTGTCCATGCCGGAGGATACGCAGATCGCGATTCTCGAGATGGGCATGAGCGGAAGAGAGGAAATCCGCCGGCTGTCACGGATTGCACAGCCGGATGTGGTGGTGATTACCAACATCGGCGAGGCTCATCTGCTGCAGCTTGGCTCCAGGGAGGAGATCGCCCGTGCGAAGCTGGAAATCATCAGCGGTCTCAAGCCTGGCGGGTTGCTGATCTGCAACGGGGACGAACCGCTGCTGCCTGCCATACTGGCCGAGCCGGAGACGGAGCGGCCGGAGACGATGAAGACCGTGACCTTCGGGCTGCTGCAGGATAACGACGATTACCCGACAGGCATGACGACACATGACCAGGGCATCATGTTCACTTCGAGAATGGGCGGCCAGGAGGGGTTCAATCTGCCGCTGCTGGGCCGCCACAACGTAGTGAATTGCCTGGCGGCAATGGCAGTGGCACAGCATTTCGGCGTTGGCATCGAACAGATGCGTCAGGGGCTGGCCGAGCTGAAGCTTACCGGCATGCGCATCGAGGTCATCTCCTGCGGCAATGGGCTGACGCTGCTTAATGATACTTATAATGCCAGCCCTCTTTCCATGAAAGCGGCGATTGATACGCTTGCAGGTTATAACAGGAAAAATCGTAAAGTCGCCGTACTGGGAGACATGCTGGAGCTGGGGCCGCAGGAGGAGCAATTCCACCGGGAGATCGGTTTGTATGCCGCATCCGCCGGAGTGGAGCTGCTGTTCACCTACGGACCGCTTGGTTCACATATTGCTGAGGGGGCACGGGAGAGAATGGCGCATGCCAGCGTACATGCTTATTCCGGCAAAGACGATCTGGCTGCGGCGCTGCGTGCAACACTTCGTGCAGGGGATGTTGTGCTCTTCAAGGCTTCACGCGGCATGAAACTGGAAACCGTTGTGGATGCGCTGTGTGACCATCCGCTGCAGAACGGATAAGGAGGAAAGGGGGATTACCATGGATATTCAACTGCTGCTGCTTACGATAGGGGTATCATTCATACTGGCGGTGATCGCTGCTCCCTTGCTGATTCCGTTGCTGCGCCGGATGAAATTCGGCCAGCAGGTCAGAGACGACGGACCCCAGAGCCATCTGAAGAAAACAGGCACGCCCACCATGGGCGGTATCATCATTCTGCTGGCCTTTACGCTGACTTTTTTAAAGTTTTCTGCCATTAAAAATACGGATTTCTATGTTCTGCTTGTGGCTACGCTTGGTTTTGGACTGATCGGCTTCCTGGACGATTACATCAAAATCGTGTTCAAGCGCTCCCTTGGCCTGACGCCGCGCCAGAAGCTGTTCGGACAGCTTTTCTTTGCTGGCATGATGTGCTGGCTGCTTATACAGAATGATCATAGCACGGCCATCGGTATTCCGGGGACCTCCTGGTCCTTTGATTGGACCGGCTGGTTTTATTATCCATTTATCGTTATTATGATGCTGGCGATCAGCAATGCTGTGAATTTCACGGATGGACTGGACGGGCTTTTGTCAGGCACGAGCGCCATTGCCTTTGGCGCCTACGCCATCATCGCCATCCAGGCATCCCTGCCGGCGGCAGTCTGCGCCGCGGCCATGATTGGCGCGGTGCTCGGCTTTCTCGTGTATAACGCCCATCCCGCCAAAGTGTTCATGGGCGACACCGGCTCGCTTGGCATCGGCGGGGCGATCGGGGCGATCGCCATTGTAACGAAGAGCGAGCTGCTGTTTCTCATCATCGGCGGCGTGTTTGTTATCGAAATGCTTTCGGTCGTCATTCAGGTCACGTCCTTCAAGACACGCGGCAAGCGTGTGTTCAAGATGAGCCCGATTCATCATCATTTTGAATTGTCAGGCTGGTCAGAATGGCGGGTAGTCATCACATTTTGGGCAGCAGGGCTGCTTCTCGCAGGACTTGGACTTTATCTGAGCAAGGGGTTGTAGAACATGAAGCATCCAGAAACTTACAAGGGCCTTGAAGTCGTCGTTCTCGGGCTGGCCAAAAGCGGGGTCCAGGTGGCGAAGGTGCTGCACAGAGCGGGCGCTGTCGTAACGGCAAATGATCAAAAAGAGAGGGAACAATGTCCCGAAGCTTCCGAACTGGAGGCTTTGGGAATTTCCGTTTTATGCGGGGGCCATCCGGACGACCTGATCCATCCCGGCGTTAAGCTGCTGGTCAAAAACCCCGGGATTCCGTATAAGGCCCCGCCGGTGCAAAGAGCGCTGGAGCTTGGCATCGAGGTCGTAACGGAGGTGGAGGTCGCCTATCATATTTGTGAAGCGCCAATCATCGGTATTACCGGTTCCAACGGGAAAACGACAACGACGACCTGGGTCGGCAGGCTGCTGGAGGCTGCGGGCATGATGCCGATTGTGGCCGGCAATATCGGGACACCGCTCTGTGAGGCGGCGGCAGATGCAGAGCAGGACAACTGGATGGTCGTGGAGCTGAGCAGCTTTCAGCTGAAGGGTACTCGGGATTTCCGTCCGGCAGTAGCCTGTCTGCTTAATATTGCGGAGACCCATCTGGATTATCATGGCGGCATGGAAGACTACATATCCTCCAAAGCAAAGCTGTTTGCAAACCAGCGGCCGGAGGACACTGCTGTCCTGAATTGGGACGATCCGGTATGCCGTGAGCTCGTTCCTTACATGAAGGCCAAGGTGCTACCATTCTCCCTGACCGAACGTTTGCAGGAGGGCGTGTATGCTGATCCTCCTTATGTGCCGGACGTGGAGGACGATATCCGGCGCGACATCGTGTATCGTGATGGCGGAGGGGTGGTTCATCCGATTCTGTCGGTTGCGGAGCTTGGCATCCCGGGGCGGTTTAATGTGGACAATGCGCTTGCCGCGTGCGCCATTGCGATTGCGGCGGGAGCCTCGCTTTCGGCCCTCTCCGGACCGCTCTCCCAATTCAGGGGAGTGGAGCACCGCCTGGAATTTGTTGCCGAACATGATGGCGTAGCCTACTATAACAATTCCAAAGCGACCAATGCCAAGGCGACCCAGATGTCTCTATCCTCCTTTAAACAGCCTGTCGTACTGATTGCCGGCGGTTTGGACAGGGGCTCGGACTATCTGGAACTGGTTCCCGCGCTGCAGGGTCGCGTCAAAGCGGTTGTCTTGCTTGGACAAACCAGAGAGAAGCTGGCAGAAGCGGCCCGGCTGGCCGGCATAGAACAGATCAAGCTCGTCGATAATGGTGAGGATGCCGCCGCCACGCTGATCACAGCAGTCAACAAGTCCGCAGCGCTTGCCAAGTCCGGTGATGTTGTGCTTCTGTCCCCGGCCTGCGCAAGCTGGGACATGTTCAAATCCTATGAAGAGCGTGGACGCATTTTTAAAGAGGCGGTGCATAAATTGAAGTAGAGGGGTGGATAAGCCCCTACTTCGGTGCAAGGGGTGGCCTCCTCCATGAAACAGTCTCGTCCTCCGTCTCCGGATCTATGGCTTTTCGCCTGTGTTATAGGCTTGCTCGCCATCGGTATCGTGATGGTGTACAGCGCCGGGGCCGTGCTCGCTTTCCGCGAATACGGGGATTCTTATTATTTTGTAAAAAGACAGCTGCTGTTTGCTGGTCTAGGGCTCGCGGCCATGTGGTTCACAGCATCGATAGACTATCGGATTTGGCGAAAGTACGCCAAGCCGCTGCTGCTGATCTGCTTTGTGCTGCTGGTTGCGGTGCTGATTCCGGGCATTGGCGTTGTCCGGGGTGGTGCCCGCAGCTGGCTGGGCATCGGTTCCTTCGGCATACAGCCCTCTGAATTTATGAAGCTTGGCATGATCCTCTTTCTTGCCAGCTGGCTCAGCCGTGCGGGCTATCCGATCAAATCGTTTGTGCACGGGCTGCTGCCCCCGCTGGCGCTGACCGGATTGGCCTTCGGCATCATTATGCTGCAGCCGGATCTCGGGACTGGCACCGTAATGATGGGCGCGTCCATGATCATTATTTTTACCGCCGGAGCCAGCCTGAAGCATCTTGGACTTTTGGGGCTTGGCGGAGCAGCGGGCTTTGCGGCGCTGGTTGCAGCGGCTCCGTACCGGCTGAAGCGCATTACCGCCTTCCTGGATCCCTGGTCGGATCCGTTAGGAGCAGGGTACCAGATTATACAGTCTTTATATGCCATTGGTCCCGGTGGATTGGCCGGCCTCGGGCTCGGCATGAGCCGGCAGAAATACAGCTACGTGCCCGAACCGCAAACCGACTTTATTTTTTCCATTTTGGCCGAGGAGCTTGGATTTATCGGCGGTCTTACCGTAATCCTGCTGTTTTTCATTCTTGTCTGGCGGGGGATGCGCACGGCGCTCACGGTCCCGGACACTTTTGGAAGTCTGCTGGCCGTCGGCATCGTAGGCATGGTAGCCGTTCAGGTTGTGATTAACATCGGTGTGGTGATCGGCCTGATGCCTGTGACGGGCATCACGCTGCCTTTGATCAGCTACGGGGGCTCTTCACTCACGCTGATGCTGACAGCCCTCGGCATTTTATTGAATATATCACGTTTTGCGAGGTGAACTCTATGCGCGTCGTATTAAGCGGGGGCGGGACAGGAGGACATATCTATCCGGCTGTGGCCGTCGCCCGGCAGTGTGAGGCGGAGGACCCGGACGCCGCATTTTTATATATCGGGGGCAAGAGAGGACTGGAAAGCAAGCTGGTCCCGCAGGAGAAACTTCCCTTCGAATCCATTGACATTACCGGTTTTCGGCGGAGTCTCTCTCTGGAAAACGTAAAAACGGTGATTCGCTTTCTGCAGGGAGTGCGTACTTCCAAAGCGCTGCTTAAGCAGTTCAAGCCCGATGTAGTGGTCGGAACGGGCGGATATGTTTGCGGCCCTGTGGTTTATGCCGCTTCCAGGCTCGGCATCCCGACCATTATTCATGAACAAAACGCCATTCCCGGATTGACGAACTCCTTTCTGAGCCGCTACGCCGATACGGTTGCCGTCAGCTTTGAGGGCTCCGAGGCCGCCTTTCCCAAGGCGCGCAATATTCTTTACACAGGCAATCCGCGGGCGACTACGGTACGGAAGGCTGACCGCAGCCGGGGGTTTGCAAGCCTGGGACTTCCGGAGGATAGTACCATTGTTCTGGTGGTAGGAGGAAGCAGAGGGGCCAAAGCGATCAATCAGGCGATGATTGAAATGGCACCGCAACTTTCATCCCTGCCGGGCGTCCATTTTGTATATGTTACCGGGGAAGGTTACTTCGACAGCACGGTCGATGAGATACGAGCACAAGTTGGCTCGCTGCCGGATTGCCTTCACGTGCTTCCTTACGTGCACAATATGCCTGAAGTGCTTGCATGCACTTCCTTGATCGTGAACAGAGCGGGGGCGTCTTTCCTGGCGGAGATCACCTCTCTAGGTATCCCCTCCGTATTGATTCCTTCTCCGAATGTGACCAATAACCATCAGGAGGCCAATGCCAGAACGCTGGAGCAAGCGGGGGCGGCTGTCATGATTCTGGAGAAGAGCCTGAGCGGACAGACCCTCTTTAAGTCTATTGCGCATATTATGAAGGATGCTGGAGTAAGAGAAAGTATGTCGGCTGCTTCCTCGCGGCTCGGCAAGCCGGATTCGGCTGAGGTGTTCCTGCAGGAAATCAGAAGATTGGCGGGCAGCAGATAAAGAGGCAGCCTATGGGCGATTGTCACCTTCGGGGTCATTTTAACATAAGATACCGTATCTTTAGACCATCACCCGGGAAGCTGGTTGTTCAGGCATAACAACTGCATATCGGAGGAATCTCGGAGGTGATATATTGGACAAATTGGTGATTGAAGGCGGGAATCCCCTGTCCGGCACTATACCGATCCATGGAGCGAAAAATGCGGCCTTGCCCATACTGGCGGCAAGCCTGCTCGCGAATGGGGAAGTTCAGATTCGTAATGTGCCTTATCTGCTTGACATTCAGGTGATGCTCGGCATTCTGGAGAGGCTGGGCTGCAGTACACGACATGAGCGGGATACCGTGGTTGTCGATTCCTCTAAGCTGATTTCAACGGATATACCGGAAGATCTGATGAAACAGATGCGCTCATCCATTTTTCTGATGGGTCCGCTGCTCGGACGCTGTGGTGAGGTGACGGTCTACGAGCCGGGCGGCTGCGCGATCGGGGAGCGGAAGGTCGATATGCACCTGAAGGGATTGAAAGCGCTGGGTGCCGAGATTGAAGAACAGGTTGAGAAAATGACCTGCAGGGCCCGCAAGCTGACCGGAACGGATATCCATCTGGATTATCCGAGCGTGGGGGCCACTGAAAATATTATGATGGCTGCAGTGCTGGCTAAAGGCAGGACGACGATCACCAACGCTGCCCGTGAGCCGGAAATTCAGGATTTGCAAAATTTTCTCAACACAATGGGGGCTTCCATTATAGGGGCGGGGACGGATACCATTACCATTACGGGTGTGGACCGCCTGTATCCGTGCAGCTATGAAATTATCCCTGACCGGATCGTGGCCGGCACGGTTATGATTGCCGCTGCTGCTACACGTGGTAACGTTACACTTTCCCGCTGCTGTTCGTCCCATTTGTCGTCATTGATTCATGTGCTGCGCCGTGCCGGTGTTCAAATCAGCGCTTCCAATGATATAATGAACGTAAGCTGTATGACCCGCCCCAAGGCGGTGGATCGGATCATTACATCGCCATACCCGTCCTTTCCTACGGATTTGCAGTCTCAGGTTATGGTGCTGCTGTCTTTGGCGGACGGATTCAGCGTCATGAAAGAGACTGTTTTTGAAAGCAGGTTCAAGCATGTCGATGAGCTGAACGTCATGGGAGCCGACATTTCCGTAGATATGAATGTGGCATTTATCCGAGGCGTTCCCCGCCTGTATGGCGCATCGGTTGAAGCCACGGACCTGCGGGCGGGGGCCGCGCTCGTTATAGCCGGACTGGCAGCCAAAGGACGGACAACGGTGGAGCAGGTCCATCATATCGACAGAGGCTATGATCGGATCGAGTGTCTTTTTCAGCACCTTGGCGCCCGGATGCACCGGCAGTCCCCGGTACCGGAACAGCTTGATTTTGCAAATTAAACGCCTGCAGCGTCCCCTCTGATTCGAGGGGACGAGAGGCATTTATTGGAGAGAAATGATGCCACAAGCCAAAATTCCTGTTCTTCGGGAAACCAGACCCAAAATGAAGACCAGCCGTAAAATTGTATGGATCCTGGTTCTCCTGTTCATTGTTCTGCTTGCAGTGTTATTCTTTCGGTCTTCCCTGAGCCGGATTACGGAAATTGACTTCAAGGGCAGCCTCTTCACTTCGAAGGAGGAGCTTCTGAAGCAAAGCGCCCTTCACGTCGGAGGTCAATTTTTCGGAGCCAGTCCAGAGGAAGTTGAGAAGCGGCTGAAAGAAATCAAGTCGATTGAATCGGTCAATATGGACAAGCAGTTTCCAGGTATTATTAGCATTAATATTAAAGAATATGATACAGTTGCCTATGAAGTAGGGGGGAATGGTAATCTGCTTGCCATTTTATCCAACGGGACAAGCGTGGGCGTTTCCAGCAGCGGCATTGCCGTGGAGAAGCCCATTCTAACAAACTGGAAGGCCGATGATCCGTACAAAGCGGAACTTTGTAGAATTTTGTCGAACATTCCTGGTGAGTGGACGGCCGACATTTCGGAGATCATTCCTGATCCGTCTCCATCCTTTCCGGACCGGATCAAGATGTATACACGATCCCAGTTCGAGGTGCTCACCTCGGTTACGCTGCTGTCCGAAAAAATCAGCTATCTCAATCAGGTCCTGGAGACTGAGGAACCTGGGCTGATCAGCATGTTTGAAGCGGACACCTATGTGTCCTTCAAGCCCCAGGAAGAGAGCGGTTCAGCGGAAAATGACACTACTCAGTGAACTGGAAAAATGATAAAATACATTTTATGTACTATGCGTCGCGCTCCTTCTTTTTTCTTCAAATTTTTATTGACTATCCAGAAGTTGGAACATAAAAAATTTGTAGAAAAAAGAGGGATAAATATTAACGTGTTGAATTAGTTTAGTCAGTGCGTGTTTATGAACGAAATTTTGATTGGGTTGGGAGGTGCCACAGAATTGAGCGGCAATGACATCATTGTTAGTTTGGACATCGGTACGTCCAAAGTTCGTGCCATTATCGGTGAGATGAATAATGGAACCTTTAATATTATTGGGGTTGGAACTGCCGACTCGGAAGGAATTCGAAAAGGTGCAATCGTAGATATCGATCAGACCGTGCAGTCGATCCGGAACGCCGTGGATCATGCAGAGCGGATGGTCGGTATTCAAATATCCGAAGTGTACGTCGGAATTACCGGCAATCATATCGGCTTGCAGACGAGCCACGGGGTTGTGGCCGTTTCGAATGAGGACCGCGAGATCGGCGAGGAAGATATTGAACGTGTGCTGAAGGCCGCCGAGGTTATCGCTGTACCGCCGGAAAGGGAAATTATTGATGTGGTCGCCAGGCAATATGTGGTCGATGGACTGGAAGGGATTCAGGATCCGCGCGGAATGATCGGAGTCCGGCTTGAGGTGGAAGCAACCATTGTTACCGGAGCCAAAACGCCAATACATAACCTGCTCCGGTGTGTGGAAAAAAGCGGTCTGCGGATTAAGGACCTGGTGCTTCTTCCCCTCGGTGCCGGACAGCTTTCTTTATCCAAGGATGAGAAAACGATGGGTTCGGTGCTGGTGGACATCGGAGCAGGCTCAACGACGATAGCGGTATTTGAGGAAGGCAGCATCGCCGCCACCTCAACACTGCCCATCGGTGGTGAATATGTAACCAATGATATTGCCTATGGCCTGAGAACACTGACGGATCAAGCGGAAAAAGTCAAGCTTAAATACGGGTGCGCATGGTATAATGATGCGGCAGCCGATGTTGTATTTAAGGTGACACGCATCGGCAGCAATGTGGACAAGGAGTTCAACCAGCAGGATTTGGCTGCCATTATTGAGCCGAGAGTGCAGGAAATATTCCAGCTTGTTCAGGCTGAGGTTAAGCGTCTTGGTTACACGGGTCTCCCCGGAGGTTATATACTTACGGGAGGTACCGTTGCAATGCCTGGAGTTCTTGAGGTGGCTCAGCATGAGCTTGCTGCATCGGTCCGGATCGCCGTGCCCGATTATATCGGCGTAAGGGATCCTGGCTACACCAGCGGGGTCGGCATTTTGCACAACGCTATCCGCAATTTCCGGCTGCGTGCCGCAAGCGGAAGCAGCAGTAATGTGAAAAAGCCGGCCAACCGCACGAAAAGCAGCAGCCCCGCTCCGGAAAGTGAGCAGAAACCGGGATTGATCGAACGCCTGAAGAATATGTTCAGCGAGTTTATATAGCGGTTGAAAGCTAATTATGCCTATCATGGACGGGCCATCCATGCACATTGAGGGGGAGTTGGAATAGTATGTTGGAATTTGATTTTGAAATGGAGAGTTTGGCTCAAATCAAAGTAATCGGGGTAGGCGGAGGCGGAAGCAACGCCGTGAACCGAATGATTGAAAACGGCGTTCAAGGTGTCGAATTCATTACGGTCAACACGGACGCCCAAGCTCTGCATCTTGCCAAATCGGAGCACAAGCTCCAAATTGGCGATAAACTGACCCGGGGCCTTGGTGCGGGCGCAAACCCCGACGTAGGCAAGAAAGCCGCCGAGGAATCCCGTGATCTGATCATGAACACTCTTAAAGGGGCGGACATGGTGTTTGTTACCGCCGGCATGGGTGGGGGTACAGGTACAGGAGCCGCTCCGGTCATCGCCGAAATCGCTAAAGAATGCGGCGCCCTTACGGTAGGTGTGGTTACACGTCCGTTTACATTCGAAGGGCGCAAACGTTCAAGCCACGCGGAGCAGGGCATTGAGGGACTGAAGGAAAAGGTTGATACGCTTATCGTCATCCCGAATGACCGCCTGCTTGAAATCGTGGACAAGAAAACACCGATGCTCGAAGCATTCCGTGAAGCGGATAACGTATTGCGCCAGGCTGTTCAGGGTATTTCCGACTTGATCGCCGTACCAGGCTTGATTAACCTCGACTTCGCGGACGTAAAAACGATCATGACGGAGCGTGGTTCCGCCCTGATGGGGATCGGGTATGCAACAGGCGAGAACCGTGCGGCGGAAGCAGCACGCAAGGCGATTATGAGCCCGTTGCTGGAGACTTCCATCGAAGGCGCTCGTGGTGTCATTATGAATATTACCGGTGGCTCCAATCTTTCCCTATATGAAGTCAACGAAGCGGCCGAAATCGTGACTTCAGCTTCCGATCCGGAAGTCAACATGATTTTTGGTGCCATTATCGACGAGGAAATGAAGGAAGAGATCAAAGTAACTGTAATTGCCACCGGCTTTGAAGGCAAGGCGGTAGCCCCTGCCCCTGCGCGCAAACCGGTTGTAAATAATACAGAATCTTCCGAGAATCGTTCCCCGAATCTGCGTCCCTTCAGTAACCAGACCAGTGGTGACCAGCTCGATATACCGACATTTTTGCGTAACCGTTCCCGTAATAATAACGACTGATTATTTTTTGGACGAGCTGCAAGACCGTATTTTCCTTATTGGAGAATGCGGTTTTTTGTTTTTATCGACAAAAAAAGTCCGGCTGCGCCTGCCAGCGTTAGACAGACTTTGTTCTGTCCCCCTTTTATACTGGTCATATCCTCCAGGAGCTTAGGCGGGGTGAATAAAAAATGGTTGTCTATATTGATTTGATTTTCCTGACCAACCTGCTGATTGATACGGTACTGCTGCTTGTTACGGCCTGGATGAGGAAGCTGCGCCCGGCCTGGTGGAGGCTGCTGCTGTCAGCCTTCCTTGGCGCGATGTATGTTGTTATGATGTTTATGCCCCAGCTATCCTTTATGTTTACTTTTTTGATTAAATTCGGATTATCTGTATGCATGCTGCTGATCGCCTTCGGATTTGTCGGCCTGCAAACCTTTCTGCGTACGATTGGTGCTTTTTATGTGGTCAATTTCGTAGCGGCGGGCGGTATATTGGGAGTTCACTACCTGCTGCAGAGGCGAGGGGAGCTGTTTAATGGCATATGGTTTACTGCTACAGGCGGGATGTCATTTCAAACGCAAATCGCCTTTTGGTTCATTTTCTGCGTATTTGGCGTTACCATGCTTGTTTTTTATGCCGTGCAGACTTCCAGGCAGCGCACAGAACGGATTTCAAGCTTCATGGGTGACGTGGAGGTTCGAATCGAAGGAGTGTGCGTCAAGTGTACAGGCCTGCTGGATACGGGCAATCAGCTGAATGACCCGCTGACACGCATGCCGGTTATGGTGATGGAGGCTTCGCTCTGGAGTGATCATTTACCCCGCGACTGGTCCAGATTTCTGGCGGACGGACAAGCGGACAACCTTGTCATGAATATGGAAGAGTCGTATGCATGGCGGGATCGTTTGCGCCTTGTTCCTTACCGGGGCATCAACAAAAGCACGGCCTTTATGCTCGCAGTTAAGCCGGACGAGGTCAAAGTGACGATGAAGGGACAGACATTCATTCATCATCGTGTGCTGATCGGCCTGGATGGGGGAAGGTTATCCTCTGAGGGACGTTATCAGGCCGTGGTCCATCCCGAGCTGGCGGTATCTCAGGACACGGACGTTTCCGCCTGACAGTTAAGCCGTCAAAGACGGATACGAGCTGTTATCCGAAGATATTTAAACTAGGAGGAATACCATGCGCACAAGATGGAAACTTGCTTTTCAGGTACAGTATTACCGGTTTCTTTTTCTGCTGGGCCTCAAAGCTGAGGAAATCTATTATATTGGAGGCAGCGAAGCCCTTCCTCCACCTCTGACCAGGGAAGAAGAAGAATATTTGCTGCAGAAGCTGTCATCAGGAGACGCTGCGATCCGGGCCATGCTGATCGAACGCAATCTGCGGCTGGTCGTTTACATCGCCAGAAAATTCGAGAACACTGGCATCAATATTGAGGATCTGGTCTCCATCGGAGCGATTGGTTTGATTAAAGCAGTGAATACCTTTGACCCGGAGAAAAAAATCAAGCTTGCCACGTACGCGTCCCGGTGCATCGAAAATGAAATCCTTATGTATCTGCGGCGCAATAATAAAACAAGAACAGAGGTGTCCTTCGACGAGCCGCTGAATATCGACTGGGACGGGAATGAGCTGTTGCTCTCCGACGTGCTTGGCACAGAGAATGATACGATCTACCGCAATATCGAAGAGCAGGTGGACCGCAAGCTGCTCCACAAGGCCCTGGATAAACTGACAGACCGTGAACGCCTCATTATGGAGCTGCGTTTCGGGCTGCAGGATGGCGAGGAAAAAACGCAGAAGGATGTGGCTGACCTGCTTGGCATCTCACAATCCTACATATCTCGCCTTGAAAAAAGGATCATCAAACGCCTGCGGAAGGAATTCAATAAAATGGTCTGACCGTATCAGCGCGTCTTTCATCGGGAGAGAAACAGGAATAAAATATCCGGCCCAGGAGATAATGAACAGTAATGTTACTCCTTGGGAGGTTATGACACGATGACCCGTAACAAAGTCGAAATTTGCGGTGTGGATACCGCCAAACTGCCGGTTTTGACCAATGCGGAGATGCGGGAATTATTCACTTCTCTGCAGCAAAACAATGAACGTTCTGCCAGGGAAAAACTGGTGAACGGCAACCTGCGGCTTGTACTGAGCGTGATCCAGCGTTTTAATAATCGGGGGGAATATGTTGACGATCTGTTTCAAGTCGGCTGCATCGGATTGATGAAAGCCATAGACAATTTCGACTTGTCCCAAAATGTTAAATTCTCCACCTATGCGGTGCCCATGATCATCGGTGAAATTCGCAGGTATTTAAGAGATAACAACCCGATACGGGTGTCGCGTTCCTTGCGGGATATCGCGTATAAGGCGCTGCAGGTCAGAGATAATCTGACCACCGTCAATTCGCGTGAGCCTACGATTTTTGAAATTTCCGAAGTGCTTAATGTACCAAAAGAAGATGTGGTATTCGCGCTTGACGCCATTCAGGACCCGGTCTCGCTCTTTGAGCCTATTTATCATGACGGCGGGGACCCGATCTACGTTATGGACCAGATCAGCGACGACAAAAACAAGGACGTATCCTGGATCGAGGAAATTGCGCTTCGTGAAGCGATGCAACGGCTTGGGCAGCGTGAGAAAATGATATTGTCCATGCGATTTTTTGAAGGAAAGACCCAGATGGAGGTTGCCGATGAAATCGGGATTTCACAGGCGCAGGTATCGAGACTGGAGAAATCGGCAATTCAACAAATGCAGAAGCATGTGAAGTCTTAGCACCACAGGCGCAGGACTGATCCTTTTGTTAACGACCCGGCAGGGTCGTTTTTATTTGTGATCAAGAGGAGCAGGCAGGGAAAATTCCGCTTTGTAAATCATATGCTGTTAGTAAAGGATGTGATCATATGGATATGCCGGTTGAAGGCGTGTACAGCATAAAAATATCGGATTTCCAAAGCAAGGATGTCATTAATATCATGGACGGCCGCAGGCTGGGCCAGATCTGCGATCTGGAGATTGACCCAAGACTGGGCCGCATAGAAGCGATTGTCATGCCAGGACCTGGCGGGTTCCTTGGGTTGTTCCGGCCGAGGAGAGAACTGGTCATTCCGTGGCATAACATTGTCAAAATCGGACCGGATGTCATTCTGGTGAGGCATGAGTACATAGAGGAATGGCAGATGGAGGGGCAGGCGTACAAAGCAGGCGGGAGATTCAAGGGGCTGTGGGCAGATAGAGACACGGTGCGCTGATTTTGGTACACTGGCTTGTAGAGGTGAGAACATGACTGAACCGTTTGTCTTGGAACCGATAGTTGTGGAAGGGCCGCCGGGCGCAGAGACTCCTGTGCCCCGGCTGCTGTTTATAGAAGCATGGCAGGAGCAATCCCCGGGATTGACTGCAGGTTTTACCAGCCGCCGCGGCGGTGTTGGAAAGCAGCCTTACAGCAGTTTGAACTGCGCTTTGCATGTAGGAGAAAATCCGGATACAGTCATCGCCAATCGTGAGCTGATTGCCAGGAAGTTGGGCTTTGAGCCGGAAGCGTGGACCTGCGGTGAGCAGGTGCATGGAAATCGGGTTGTTGCCGTGAAGGAAGAAGACCGCGGCCGGGGTTTCCTGAACCGGGAATCGGCCTTGCAGGATGTAGATGGATTGGTGACGGATGTACCGGGTATCCTGCTGACCTCCTTTTATGCGGATTGTGTTCCTCTTTATTTCATCGATCCGGTCCGGCAGGTGGTTGGACTCGCTCATGCAGGCTGGAAGGGAACTGTTGCGGAAATCGCGGCGCATATGGTTGAAACGATGGTGGAAGAATACGGCTCAAAGAGAGAGGATTTGCGGGCGGCCATCGGCCCTTCGATCGGATTATGCTGCTACGAGGTAGACGGTGCCGTGATGGATAAAATCATGGCTTTGGAATCCGGCATGCCTGGGAGTGAAGTGTGGGAAGGCAGTGTATATACCACGCTGGGCGGGGGGAAATGGATGCTTGACTTGAAACAATGCAACCGACAGATTATGATGAAAGCAGGAATATTGCCGACCCATATCGAATGTACAACGTTATGCACCAGCTGCAATAACGATTTGTTTTTTTCGCACCGCAAGGAAAAAGGTTTGACGGGAAGAATGGCAAGCTGGATCGGACTGGAAAAGAGGTGAATCTTCCCGTGTCATTGGGAGATCGGATTCGAAAGGTGAATGAGCGCGTGGAAGCTGCCTGTCAGCGCAGTGGAAGGGCTCGTGAAGATGTCAATATCATTGCTGTGACCAAATATGTATCCGTGAGTGCAATGTCTGCCGTATTGGACAGCGGCCTCCTGCATGTCGGCGAGAACCGCTGGCAGCAGGCCGAAGAGAAGTGGAAGCAGCTTGGACACCGCGGAATATGGCATTATATCGGGAATTTGCAGACCAATAAAGTTAAGGACGTTGTCGGCAAGTTCCCGTATATACATTCTCTGGACCGCCTCTCTCTTGCCAATGAACTGGAGAAGAAGGCGGCGGATCTGGATTTGACGGTTAAAGCCTTTGTGCAGGTCAATATTTCAGGGGAAGAGAGCAAGCATGGCCTGGAGCCGGACCAGGCTGCGGCCTTTCTGAAGGACATTTCCGGCCTGAAGCATGTACACGTGATCGGGTTGATGACGATGGCTCCTCATGTCGATGATCCAGAGCTGACGCGCCCCGTTTTCCGGGGGCTGCGTGAGCTGCGGGATGAACTGAACGGACAAGCCCTTACTCCGGAACCGCTTAAGGAATTATCCATGGGCATGTCCAATGACTTTGAAGTGGCTGTGGAGGAAGGTGCAACCTGGCTGCGGCTCGGTTCCATTCTGGTGGGAAAAGAGGAGGATGAAGCATGGGTGTAATGAATAAATTTATGAACTTCCTCGGACTGCAGGAGGAGGAAGAGGTCGTGGAGCGGGAAAGATTGCCCGAAGAGGAAGAAGAAATTGAAACCCCCAGCTTTGACCGACGTAAAACCTCTAGAGGCAGCAATGTGGTTAACAATGTGGTCAGCATTCACTCCCAGAAAAACGTGAAGGTCGTGTTGCATGAGCCCCGCTCTTACGATGAGGCGCAGGAAATTGCCGATCATGTCCGTTCCCATCGTTCGGTTGTCGTGAACCTGCAGCGCATCCGCAAGGATCAGGCTCTCCGCATTATCGATTTTTTGAGCGGCACGGTTTATGCCGTAAATGGGGGCATTTCCAAGGTCGGCCACAATATTTTTCTCTGCACGCCGGATACGGTGGAGATTCAGGGCTCCATTAAGGAAATACTGGCCGACAATGAAACAGAACTAGACAGAATGAGGTGAGCTTTTTGACGGTTGATTCAATTATATTTTTAATTGCGCGAATTTATCAGTACATGATTATCGTATATGTTCTTCTCTCCTGGCTTCCCAACGCGCGGGAAAGCTTTATCGGGGAGATGCTGGGCAAGCTGGTGGAGCCCTACCTGGCGCCGTTTCGCCGGTTCATCCCGCCGATTTTTGGCATGATTGACATTTCGCCTATCGTAGCACTGATTGTGCTGAATATGGCTTCTTATGGTCTGGTCTCGCTGATCGGCTATTTCGTCTAGGAGGTTTACATGCGGACCGAAATGTACACCCATTTCCACCCGGACGAGAAGGACTTTGTTGACCGGGCCTGGGAGTGGGTAGAACGGGCAGGACAATTTCACGAACACAAACTGACCGATTTTCTGGACCCTCGTCAGGCTTACATACTGGGCACGCTGGCTGCCCGCCGCAATGACGTACAGATCCGCCTTGACGGCGGGTACGAAGCGGCGGAACGCAAGCGTGCCCTTGTGGCGCCGGATTACAGTTACCTGGAGGATGAGGATATGGGCATGAAGGTGCTGTCCATATCCTCTGATGACACAAAAATCGGGGAACTGGAGCACGGTGATTATATGGGAGCTGTTCTGGCTCTCGGGATCAAACGGGGAAAGATAGGGGATATCCACGTATTGGATGACGGATGTCATATCGTTGCCGCAGCGGATATTGGCCCTTTCCTGACGATGCATCTGCAGCAGGTGCACCGGGTGCATGTGCGAAGCGAGCTGCTGCCGCTGGACAAGCTGCAGCTGAAAGAAAACGCTTTTGAAACGATCGAGTTCACGGTAGCCTCCCTGCGGCTGGATGCCATCGTCAGCGATGTGTACAGGCTCAGCCGCAGCAAGGTGCTGGCCCCCATCAGGGCGGGCCGCTGCCGCGTAAACTGGAAAGCGGAGGAGAACCCGGCCGCGTCGCTGAAAGAAGGAGATGTTATATCCTTTCAGGGATTTGGGCGATTTAAGATATTAGAAACGGGCGGTTTGACGAAAAAAGGAAGACAACGCGTTATGATCGGCAAATTTGTATAATGATAAGGCAGGAATCCATTTCTTTTTGTCGAATTGGTTATGCTAATAACGATCCCCGTTTGGCTGATTGCCGGATATGAAGAACTTTGGAGAACACTAATCTTTCAGGAGGTGCGCGCCATGCCATTATCCCCATTGGATATACATAATAAGGAGTTTGCTCGCCGGCTTCGCGGATACGACGAAGATCAGGTGAATGAATTTCTGGACCAGGTGATCAAGGATTACGAAGCTGTCATCCGCGAGAACAAGGAGCTTGGCAACCAACTGATCACTCTTCAGGAGAAGCTGGATCATTTCTCCAACATTGAAGAGACGCTGAGCAAAACGATCATCGTAGCCCAGGAGGCTGCCGATGAGGTGAAGAACAACGCCAAGAAAGAAGCCCAGCTGATCGTGAAGGAAGCGGAGAAGAACGCCGACCGCATCGTGAACGAGGCCCTGGCGAAATCCCGCAAAATTGCGTTGGAAGTGGAAGAGCTGAAGAAGCAGGCCTCCATCTACCGCGCACGTTTTCGCACATTGGTTGAGGCGCAGTTGGATCTCCTTAGCCAGGATGGCTGGGAAGCGCTGGAGAACCGGGAGCGCGAGGTCTTGGACCGTGAACGGGAAATGAAGGAAATTTACTGATGCCGCGTTATGCGGCCATTGACTTTTGCTCATAAATCGGCTATATTTTTTCACTATAGCAGAGTTTTTTGTCACGTTTAAACGAAAATTCTATGATGGGACCCAGTAGGTTATGATTTTGCTCCCCAGAGAGTTGGCATTTCAGGTGCAAGCCAATGTGCAGAGCATGACTGAATATCTTCCCGGAGAAGTGAGCTGAAGCGCCCCGGCGTGAGTAAGCGGTCACCGTATGCCGAACGTTATATCGGCTCCCCGCAGTATTCAGGCGGGGATATGAGCGCCGTTGGCTTGTGTGTTTACGAAGTGAATGCACATGAAACGGAATCAGGGTGGTAACGCGAGCAAAGCCTCGTCCCTATTACAGGGGCGGGGCTTTTTTGGTGCCGGTTTTTCAGCACAAGGGTTCATAAACGAAAGGACGGAATGTAAATGCAAAGAGTGGATGTCAAGGAGAAGGCGCGGGCTCGTGAGCAGCGGGTACTGAACAAGTGGAAGGAAGACGACACGTTCCGTAAGTCGATGACCTATCGCGAGGGCAAACCGAATTACGTGTTTTACGAGGGACCACCTACTGCGAATGGCAAACCTCATATCGGCCACGTGCTTGGTCGTGTCATCAAGGATTTCGTCGGCCGTTATCAAACGATGAAGGGCTACCGTGTTGTCCGCAAAGCAGGATGGGACACGCATGGACTGCCTGTTGAGCTTGGCGTGCAGAAGCAGCTTGGTATTTCTCATAAGCATGAAATCGAAGAATACGGTGTTGAGGAGTTTATCAAGAAGTGTAAGGCAAGCGTATTTGAATATGAGCAGCAATGGCGGGATTTGACGGAGGCCATCGGTTACTGGACCGACCTTGATCACCCGTACGTGACCCTGGAGAACAGCTACATCGAGAGCGTGTGGAACATTCTTGCGACGGTTCACGAGAAGGGGCTGCTGTACCGCGGCCATCGTGTAAGCCCTTATTGCCCGAGCTGCCAGACGACTCTCAGTTCCCACGAGGTGGCTCAAGGATACAAGGACGTCAAGGACCTGAGCGCCACCGCCAAATTCAAGCTGCATGACAGCGGCGAATATGTGCTGGCATGGACGACCACCCCATGGACACTGCCAGGCCACACGTCGCTGGCGGTGAATCCGGACATGGAGTATGCGAGAGTCGAGCAGGAGGACGGGGTATATATTGTCGCCAAGAACCTGGTGGAGAAGGTCATGAATGGTGATTACGAAGTCATCGGCACACTTCTGGGCTCTGAGCTGGTCGGCAAAACCTATACGCCGCCATTCAGCTACATTCAGGTGGAGAATGGCAATACGATTCTCGGTGCAGGCTTTGTAACAGATACAAGCGGTACAGGGATTGTCCATATGGCGCCCGCCCATGGCGAGGACGACTACAGAGTATGCCGGGAGAACGAAGTCGGCTTCATCAATGTAGTCAACCTGCAGGGGCGTTATACGGATCAGATCACAGATCTGGCGGGCCGTTTTGTAAAAGAATGCGATGTCGATATCGTGAAAATGCTGTCTGATAAAGGCCTGCTCTATGGCAAAGAAAAATACGAGCACAGCTATCCATTCTGCTGGCGCTGTGATACACCACTGCTCTACTATGCGATGGACAGCTGGTTTATCAAGACGACAGCGATCAAGGATCAGCTCATTGCCAACAATAACGAGGTGGACTGGTACCCGGGGCATGTGCGCGAGGGCCGTTTCGGCAAATTCCTGGAGGATCTTGTTGACTGGAATATCAGCCGTGACCGCTATTGGGGCACACCGCTGAACATCTGGACTTGCGCGGAAACCGGGGAGCAGTTTGCGCCGCACAGCATCGCCGAGCTTCGTGAACGCGCCATCGGCGACGTGCCGGAGGATATTGAGCTGCATAAACCTTATGTGGATCAAATCAAGGTCCGCAGCTCCTGCGGCCAATATGAAATGACCCGTACGCCGGAAGTGATCGACGTATGGTTCGATAGCGGGTCGATGCCGTTTGCGCAGCATCATTATCCGTTTGATCAGCAGGAGACATTTGCCCAGCAGTTCCCGGCTGACATGATCTGCGAAGGTATTGATCAGACTCGCGGCTGGTTCTACAGTCTGCTAGCTGTGTCGACATTGCTGACAGGCAAGGCGCCGTACAAGGCGGTTATGGCTACAGGGCATGTGCTGGATGAGCAGGGCCAAAAAATGTCCAAATCAAGGGGCAATGTCATCGATCCCTGGGAGATTATTGACGAATACGGTACGGACGCCTTCCGTTGGGCGCTGCTTTCGGACAGTGCTCCATGGAACAGCAAGCGTTTCTCGAAGGGCATTGTTGGCGAGGCGAAATCCAAGCTGGTAGACACCCTGGTCAACACACATGCGTTCCTGACGCTATATGCCACCATCGACGGCTTTGATCCGGCGGAGCATCCTTTCAAGCCTTCCAGTCACAAGCTTGACCGCTGGATTCTGTCCCGCCTGAACAGTTTGATCAAGATGGTTGACAAAGGCTTGACTGTGAACGATTTCCTGAACGCCTCCAAGGCGATCGAAGCCTTCGTGGATGAGCTCAGTAACTGGTACATCCGCCGCTCGCGCGACCGCTTCTGGGGCAGCGGCCTAACGGAAGATAAACTGGATGCCTACCGGACGCTTACTCATGTCCTGCTGACATCTGCCAAGCTGCTGGCTCCATTTACGCCGATGGTGGCTGAGGATATCTATTTGAACTTAAGCAGCGGGGAAAGCGTACATCTGGAGGATTATCCGGCTGCCGATGAGTCGCTGATCGATGCCAGGCTGGAGCAGGATATGGAAACCGCCCGCCGCGTGGTGGAGCTTGCACGCAACGTGCGCAACGAGACATCGATCAAAACGAGACAGCCGCTCTCGGAGCTGATCGTTTCCATGGACCGTGACTTTGAATTATCCGGCTATGAGGAAATCATCAAGGACGAGATCAATGTGAAGCATATTCATACGGAAACGGATGATAGCGGTTTTGTCGATTTCACCTTGAAGCTGAATTTAAAGGTCGCGGGCAAGAAGTACGGCAAAAATGTCGGTTTCCTGCAAAATCTGTTCAAAGGCATGTCTGCGGACGAGACGCGTGCTGTGGTGGAGAATGGTGCCCTGAACGTTGTGTCTCCGGAAGGAGAGGAGCTGCAGGTGACAGCCGAGGAGCTGCTGGTGGAGAAAAAGGCGAAGGAAGGTTTTGCTTCCGCATCCGGCTATGGCCTGACGGTCGCCCTCAACACGGATGTCACACCGGAGCTGGAGCAGGAAGGCTGGGTGCGTGAAGTGGTGCGCGTCGTTCAGGATTACCGTAAAAAGCTGGATCTGCCCATCGAGAAACGAGTGGCTCTTACGCTGGATGTTGACGCTGAGCTTAAAGCAGCTATCGAGCGGTTTGAAAGTGTGCTGCGTGACAACGTGCTGGTAACGGAGCTTGCCTTTGGCAGTACCGAGCCTATGGAGCGTGTGGAAGCCGGTGGAAAATCGATCGGGGTTCATATCGCAGAATAAGGCTGCAGGGTGAAGCGCATAATAGAATAGAGTGAACTTGGCAAAACGAGCCTGTGCTTCTGGAGACGGATACGATGTCCGCTCTGCGCACGGCTCGTTTATTGTTCCCTGCAGGTTACTATGAACAGGGAGGAGTGCTTACGATGGCTGAAGGCAGGCGTCGTCGCGGCGTAAGAAGCCGTTCAGGAGAGAACCATCATATCCGTGGCAATGGCAGGCCCGGAACTACCTTCATGCGGCCGGAAAAGAAAAGGCGCTTCGGAACCCCGCACTGGATTGCCGACAAAATGGAGCTGTCCCGGGTAGCCGAATATGCCATGCTGCTGAACAGACCCTGGCGGCTGATCTGGCTTAATTTGCTGGCAGGAACGTCCCGCGGGGTGGGCATTGCGGTCGGCTTTACTTTTTTTGCTGCGACGATTATCTACGTGCTGCAGGTGCTCGGCAAGCTGAATCTTCCCATTATCGGGGATTATATAGCCGATATTGTGCGGATCGTACAGCATCAGCTTGAGCTGTCGACTTATTAGAGGTAGTTCAAAAAGTCATCTTTTGATCACGAAGGAAATCAGGAAGCGGATTCGACATCGAATCTTGAATTCAGCCGGGCCTTCCGGGGCTCACGTACCCCAAGTACGCTCCGCTCCTCAGTCCCTGGCTTCATCCAACCTTCTCGGTGCTGAAAACCTGACTTTTTGAACACGCACTATAAGCCTTTTTTACTCTTCGGTGTTAACGTCCGGCTCCAGCAGCGGCTCACCCTCACCCTGCTTCATATATTTTTGGTACATGGGGCCGCGAACGATCGTGACGTTGTCACCGGTTATATCTGTGGCGATAAAGCTTTCGTATGATTCCACAAAGCCCTGATTATCATCGCCGTCTTCAATTTCCACTTCATCATAGTTATGAACCTCACGGTTTTCGGACAGGGCGGGCGAGTTAGAATTGCCCCAGCTTGAAACGATCTGCCATGCATCCTCCCCGTCAAAGCCATTGTATTCATGCTCATCCAGACTGGAGCGGCCAAACGGGGGATAGAGAAACTCTTCCTCTACAGGGCGGTTATTGGATACTTCCTGCTCCGGATTGTATTCGGCGAGGTATTTCGTGTACGGAACGGCCAAAAGACGTTCATAAGGAATGGGTTTCCCGCTGGTGGCGCAAATGCCATAAGTGCCTTCTTCCATGGCTTTGAGAGCCGAGTCTATACGCTCAAGCATAAATTCATCATGCTCGACCAGCGCCAAATCCTTGCCTCTTTCATAGGTTTCCGTACCAACATCACCCGGGTGGTTATCGATCAGGGACAATTCGCCTGTCTGTGCACGCTGTCCGTCAGACAGGCCGCGGTGTCCGTCACCTCCATGCAGACGGTGTTCAATATCCTGCTTGCGCTTTAACAGCTCGTTGCGCAGCGTATTCAGCTGCTGCTCGGTAAGTGGGGACATAAGGCATCTCCTTTCAGAAATCGGGCAATGGTCGCGGCTGTTTTTAGAAGTAGTTCAAAAAGTCATCTTTTGATCACGAAGGAAGTCAGGAAGCAGACTCGACAGCGAATCTTGAATTCAGCCGGGACTAAGTGGATGCTTACGAAGCATGTTTCCTATGGAAACATTTCAGGTGCTCACGTACCCCAAGTACGCTCCGCTCCTCAGTCCCTAGCTTCATCCAATCTTCTTGGTGCTGAAAACCTGACTTTTTGAACACGCACTTATAGGGTGTGCCGCAGGCTTGTTTTTTAGAGGAGGGAATTTCTATCAGGGCTGGCGCGCTGTGCCTCTCATGGACGATGTTCCGGCCCTTATGCTACAATAAATGGGTCTGAATGAAGATAGTAACGGAATTATGGGATCGGAGTGACAACGGTGATTTTTTATGTAGTGGCATTTATTGTATTCTTACTGGATCAAGGGACAAAATATCTGATTGCAACGAGAATGGAACTGGGCGAGACGATTCCGGTCATCGGCAGCTTCTTTCAGATTACGTCACACCGAAACCAGGGGGCGGCATTTGGCATTCTGCAGGGACAGCGGGAGCTTTTCATCGTCATTACCGTGGTTGTGGTCATTGCGATCATCTGGTATTTGCGAAAAACAGTCCGCAACGGGCAGAAGCTGCTGCCGTTTGGTTTGAGCCTCGTGCTGGGCGGGGCCATCGGCAATTTCCTGGACCGGGCAATCGCCGGTGAAGTAGTGGATTTTGCGCGCTTCAACTTTGGTAGCTACACCTTTCCGATCTTTAATATAGCCGACTCCGCGATTGTGGTCGGGGTGGCGATCATCATACTGGACACTCTGCTGGAATCAAGACGGCAAAAGGAAAGCAGCAGCATGGAAGGAACGAACGGGAATGAATGAGGAATTTCAAACTGATTTGTCAGATGAGCTGGAAGACCACGAAGGCGGCGAATTGCTCGATTGGACTGTGGATGCGGCTGCGGCCAAAACCCGAATTGACAAATATTTAGCAGACAGAATGACCGATGTGTCCAGATCCCAGATTCAGCTGTGGATTGGAGACGCGCGGGTGCTGGTGAATGGGGCGGCGGTGAAGGCCAATTACAAGCTGCTGGAAAATGACCGCATTGAGTTAAGCATTCCTGAGCCGGAAAGTGTGGAAATTGTTCCTGAGGATATACCGCTTAATGTGGTATATGAGGACGTGGACGTCATCGTGGTCAATAAGCCGCGCGGGTTGGTTGTTCATCCTGCTCCCGGACATGCCTCCGGGACTCTGGTCAATGCGCTGATGTACCACTGCCACGACCTGTCCGGCATCAATGGCGAGCTTCGGCCAGGCATCGTGCATCGTATTGACAAGGATACTTCCGGGCTGCTGATGGCGGCCAAAAATGACAAGGCTCATGCGTCACTCGCTGCCCAGTTGAAGGATCACAGTGTAACCCGCAGGTATATAGCGCTCGTGCACGGCAACCTGAGCCACGATCAGGGGACAGTGGATGCGCCGATCGGCCGCGCTGCAGGAGACCGCAAAATGTTTACCGTTACGGACCGCAACAGCAAGCATGCTGTCACTCATTTTCTCGTACTGGAGAGGTTTGGTGACTACACGCTGCTTGAGCTGAAGCTGGAAACCGGACGGACGCACCAGATTCGGGTTCACATGAAATTTATCGGGCATCCGCTTGTCGGAGATCCGATGTATGGTCGCAGCAAAGGCATCCGTATGGACGGACAGGCGTTGCATGCTGCAATATTGGGCTTTGTTCACCCGACTACAGGGGACTACCTCGAATTCAGCGCACCGCTCCCGCAGGATATGGAGGACGTGCTTGCCTCCCTGCGCAGCAGGTAATATACAACCATTATTTATGTTATTTATATGTAAGAATTGAACCAGACCGCCTGTAAAGGCGGTTTTTTTGTACTCGCAAGCAGACGATAAAAATAAACATGGATAAATATACAGTTATATCGTATAATTATTAAAAATAGCTTCCGGTCCCCGGCAGGCAAAGGTGTTGACAGTGGAAATTCTTTCTGTCATAATTCGTGTAGATGCGATGAAATTTATCACACGAAATGTGATGATGAAGGAAATCTGAATAGCACCTTTAAATCAGTCCCGTGAGGCTGGCAAGGTAACGTGAATGGATCACTGAAGTGCTTCCGCTGTGGCGGCATGCCCTCAGTGTGTTCGAATGAGATCAGACGACAGCAGCAGACTGTCGATCGGGACTCCTTGCCAATCTGGGCAAGGAGTCTTTTTTGTATCCGTCACGGGACCAGATCTGAAGGCAACATGACCCGAGGAGGCTGGAAGCATGAGCAGCAATGAAGTGCATGTACTGATGGATGAACTGGCAATCCGCCGCGCATTGACCCGGATTGCACATGAAATTCTGGAGAAAAACAAAGGCATCAACGGTTGTGTGCTGGTTGGGATCCGCACGCGCGGAGTGTTTCTGGCCAAGCGGCTGGCAGCCAAAATTGAGGAAATTGAAGGAACGCCGATTCCCTGGGGCGAGCTTGACGTCACCCCTTATCGCGATGACCGCAGCGGCACCGCCAGCGCGGATGGCAGCAAGCAGTTGACTATGAACCCATCCGATGTATCGGTGCATGACAAGAAAGTCATTTTGTTCGACGATGTGCTTTATACGGGACGGACGATCCGTGCGGCCATGGATGCGCTGATGGATTGCGGTCGGCCGCAGATGATTCAGCTGGCGGTTTTGGCAGACCGTGGACATCGGGAGTTGCCGATCCGCCCCGACTATATAGGTAAAAATATCCCCACCTCGAAAACGGAAGAAATCGTGGTCGCCTTGAAAGAAACGGATGGCAAGGACGAAGTGACGATCATTCAGAACCGGGGGGAACAGGCATGACAACAGCAATAGCCAGCAAATTAAAGGACCGCAGCCTGCTTGGGCTTAAAGATTTGAGCCGCAGTGAAATCGAATCGATTCTCGACCGTGCGGTATACTGGGAGTCCCAGCCGCAGAAGCTTGTACCTGTTCTGCAGTCCCGCTTTGCAGCCAACATGTTTTTCGAGAACAGCACCCGCACCCGCTTCTCCTTTGAAATGGCGCAGAAGCGACTTGGAGCACAGGTGCTTAACTTTGCCGCAGCGGCATCCAGCGTAGCGAAAGGGGAGTCCATCTACGATACGGTACGGACGCTCGAATCAATGGGTATTGATGCCGGGGTGATCCGGCTCAAGCCGGCGGGTGTGCTGGAGCAGCTTGCGGAGAAAGTGAACGTTCCGCTGGTAAATGCGGGCGACGGCAACAATGAGCATCCGACACAGGCCTTGCTTGATCTGTACACGATGCGCAAATCGTTCGGAGAACTGAAGGGGCTGCGCGTATCCATCATCGGCGATGTGCTTCACAGCCGGGTAGCACGCTCCAACCTGTGGGCACTGCACAAGTTCGGAGCACAGGTGAGTTTTTGCGCCCCATCCAATATGCAGGCTCCTGAACTGGCGGAGCACGCCCCTTATGTAACAATAGAAGAAGCGCTGAAGGCGGATGTCGTCATGATGCTGCGTGTACAGCTGGAGCGGCACGCTGAGGGCATGCTGAAGTCGGAAGAGCACTACCGGGAGCAGTATGGGCTTACAGAGGAGAGAGCTTCCAGACTTGCCCCAGACACGATCATTATGCACCCTGCGCCGGTGAACCGGAATGTGGAGATTGATGATGCGGTCGTGGAGAGCGGTCAGTCACGGATCTTCCCGCAGATGGCTAACGGTGTTCCCGTCCGCATGGCGGTTATGGAACGGGCGATGAAGCTGTAAGCAGGACGGCCGGATAGGAAGCAAACTACCTGAAGCGGAGGAGAAAAACAAAATGGCCCAGTTGATTACAAATGCAAGCGTACTGAACGAGCAGGGGGAGCTTGAGCGTAAATCCATCCTGATTATAGATGGCAAAATTGAAATGATTGTGGATGCACAGGCAGGCTTGAGCCTCTTATTTGAATCAGGCACTCCGGTTGATGAACGAAAGGTTGAAAAGATTGACGCCCATGGCAAGCTGGTGATTCCGGGGTTAATTGATATGCATGTTCACCTGAGGGAGCCTGGCTTCGAACATAAAGAAACAATCGAAACAGGCAGCAGATCGGCGGTCAAAGGCGGGTTTACGACGATTGCCTGTATGCCGAATACTCGTCCGGTGACGGATAAACCGGAAACGGTGCAGCTTGTGCTGAACAAAGCCGCGGAGGCAGGGCTGGCAAAAGTCCTTCCGTATGCGGCCATCACCAAAGGCGAGCTGGGACGGGAGCTGACGGATTTCGAAGCATTGAAAGCAGCGGGAACCATCGGTTTTACGGATGACGGCGTTGGTGTGCAGAGCGCACAGATGATGAAGGACGCCATGTATAAAGCGGCGGCTCTTGATATGCCGGTGATTGCGCACTGTGAAGACAACACTCTGGTTGAAGGAGCCCCGGTGGCGGAAGGTGAGTTTGCCAGACGCCATGGCCTGAAAGGCATTCCGAACGAATCGGAGGCCATTCATGTCGGCAGGGACATCCTGCTGGCTGAAGCGACAGGTGTGCATTACCACGTATGCCATGTTAGCACGGAGCAATCCATCCGCCTGATCCGTCAGGCGAAAGAGATCGGAATTAACGTGACTGCCGAGGTGTGCCCTCATCACTTGCTGCTGTCCGAGGAAGATATTCCGGGGCTGGATGCGAACTGGAAAATGAATCCTCCCCTGCGCTCGGCGCGGGATGTGCAAGCCTGTATTGAGGCCTTGCAGGATGGAACGATTGACATTATTGTCACAGACCATGCCCCGCACAGTGAGGAAGAAAAAGCGAAAGGCATGCAGCTGGCGCCGTTTGGCATCGTAGGCTTTGAAACGGCCTTTCCGTTGCTGTACACCCGGTTCGTGGCAACCGGAGTTTGGACACTGGAATTTCTGGTGCAGCGCATGACGGTGGACCCGGCTAGAGTATTCGGTCTGAATACCGGGCGTCTGGAAGAAGGGGCGCCTGCCGATCTGACTATGATTGACCTCGAAAGCGAGCAGGTTGTTGATCCGCTGACCTTTGAATCCAAAGGCCGCAACACTCCTTTCACAGGCTGGAAGCTGAAGGGCTGGCCGGTGAAGACCTGGGTGGACGGGCGGCTCGTATGGAGCGCAAATGTGCAATAATTAGGCGAAATAGGACTATGACTTTATAAAGACATAATTGAGGAGTGAGAACGGGATGCAGGCAAGATTACTGCTTCAAGACGGTACGCTGTTCACCGGCAAGGCATTCGGCGCGGAGGGTGAAAAGACGGGTGAAGTCGTATTTAATACAGGGATTACAGGCTATCAAGAGGTGTTGACAGATCCGTCGTACTGCGGCCAGATTGTCACGATGACGTATCCGCTGATCGGCAACTACGGAATTACACGTGACGACTTTGAATCCGTGCGTCCTTACGTGCACGGCTTTGCGGTCCGCCGTTACGAGCCGGTGCCAAGCAACTGGCGCGCACAGTACAGCGTAGACGATCTGTTGAAGGAATACGGCATCGTCGGCATCAGTGATATCGATACCCGCATGCTCACCCGGATGATCCGTCATCATGGTACGATGAAGGGCATTCTTACAACCTCCTCCAAACCGGTTGCAGAACTGATGGAAATGATGAACGACACGACCATTGCCGAGCTGCGCAATCAGGTGCCGATGACCTCCACGCGTCATGTGTACAGCAGCCCGGGAAGCAAGGAACGGATCGTGCTGATTGACTATGGCGCCAAGAGTGGTATTCTGCGCGAGCTGAACAAGCGTGATTGCGATGTGGTGATCGTGCCGCATGATACGACTGCGGATGAAATCCGTCGGCTCAATCCGGACGGAATTCAGCTTTCGAACGGTCCCGGGGATCCGAAAGACGTTCCGCATGCGGTGAAAACCATCGCCGAGCTGCTTGGCGAATATCCGATGTTCGGTATTTGTCTGGGGCATCAGCTGTTCGCACTGGCTGCAGGTGCTGACACCGAGAAGCTGAAGTTCGGCCATCGCGGCGGCAACCATCCGGTGAAGGAACTGGAAAGCGGACGCTGCTTCATCACCTCACAGAACCACGGCTACACGGTCAACGAAGAATCCGTGCGCGGTACGGATCTGGAAGTGACTCATATCAACAATAACGATAAGACCATCGAAGGTCTCAAACATAAGGAGTATCCTGCGTTCTCGGTGCAATACCATCCTGAAGCGGCGCCGGGTCCGCAAGACAACAGCTATCTGTTCGACCGCTTCCTTGAGATGATCCGGGAGCACAAACAAAACCATCCGAAGCAGCCGCGCCAGGTCGTTATCGCAGCTGCCGGGAAAGGAGTCCGCTAATATGCCGAAGCATACAGACCTCAAGAAAATACTGGTGATCGGTTCCGGGCCTATCGTTATCGGTCAGGCGGCTGAATTTGATTATGCCGGAACCCAGGCATGCCAGGCGCTCAAGGAAGAAGGCGTGGAAGTCATCCTGATCAACAGCAACCCGGCAACCATCATGACCGACACCAATATGGCAGATAAGGTATACATTGAGCCGATTACGCTGGAATTTGTAACGCAAATCATCCGCCAGGAGCGTCCGGACGGCCTTCTTCCTACACTTGGAGGACAGACAGGTCTGAACATGGCGGTGGAGCTGGCAAGAGCAGGCGTTCTGGAAAGCGAAAATGTGAAGTTACTCGGTACTCAGCTCAGCTCAATCGAAAAAGCGGAGGATCGTGATCTGTTCCGTGAGCTTATGCGCGAGCTGGAGCAGCCTGTGCCCGAAAGCACGATCGTGACCACCATGCAGGAAGCGCTGGATTTTGCAGGAGAAATCGGCTACCCGATCATTGTGCGCCCGGCCTATACGCTTGGTGGTACAGGCGGCGGAATCTGTGCGACGGAAGAGGAACTGCGCGAAACGGTCGCTTCCGGCCTCCGTTACAGCCCCATCGGACAATGTCTGATCGAGAAAAGCATTGCCGGCATGAAGGAAGTCGAATACGAGGTTATGCGCGACGGCAACGATAACTGTATCGTGGTGTGCAACATGGAAAACTTTGACCCGGTTGGCGTTCACACCGGAGACAGTATCGTGGTGGCGCCGAGCCAGACGTTGTCTGACCGTGAATACCAGATGCTGCGTTCGGCATCACTGAAAATTATCCGTGCCCTCAATATTGAAGGCGGCTGCAACGTGCAGTTTGCGCTGGACCCTTACAGCTATCAATATTATGTTATCGAAGTCAATCCGCGTGTAAGCCGTTCGTCGGCGCTGGCTTCCAAGGCGACCGGTTATCCGATCGCCAAGATGGCTGCCAAAATTGCGCTGGGTTATACGCTGGACGAAATCATCAATCCGGTTACGGGGCAGACGTATGCCTGTTTCGAGCCGACGTTGGACTATATCGTAAGCAAAATTCCACGCTGGCCGTTCGACAAATTTACGTCAGCCAATCGCAAGCTGGGCACGCAAATGAAAGCCACCGGCGAGGTGATGGCGATCGGGCGGACGTTTGAGGAATCCATTCATAAGGCGGTAAGATCGCTTGAAATTGGCGTACACCGCATTTATCTGAAAGACGCCGAAACACTCTCCGATGAGGTGCTACAGAGCCGTCTCGTTAAAGCGGATGATGAGCGTATATTCCTCATTGCCGAAGCCTTCCGCCGTGGATATAGCCAGCAGGAGATCCAGGATTTGACGAAGGTGGACTGGTGGTTCCTGGACAAAATTGAAGGCATTGTCGGCTTCGAGAGCCGCATGGCGGAAGAGTCTGAATTGACTTATGAGACTCTGTATCAAGCGAAGCGTCTTGGTTTTACGGATCGCTCGATTGCAGAGGTGCGCGCGTCCCACCAGCTTGGCGGAAGCTACACTACGGAAGCGGAAGTGCGAGAGTTCCGTTTGAGCCATAATTTGCGTCCTGTCTATAAAATGGTGGATACCTGCGCGGCAGAATTCGAGGCGACTACACCCTATTATTACTCGACATATGAAACAGAAAACGAGGTAACTGACACACGCAAAGAGAAAGTGGTTGTTCTTGGCTCCGGGCCAATCCGCATCGGGCAGGGCATTGAGTTCGACTACTCGACAGTGCACGCCGTATGGGCGATTCAAAAAGCGGGCTATGAAGCGGTTATCATTAACAACAACCCTGAGACGGTATCCACAGACTTCAATACATCCGACCGTCTCTACTTCGAGCCGCTCTTCTTCGAGGATGTCATGAACGTGATCGAGCAGGAAAAACCGATCGGCGTTATCGTGCAGTTTGGTGGTCAAACGGCGATTAACCTGGCTGCGCCACTGAGTGCCGCAGGGGTGAAAATTCTCGGCACCGACCTGGCCAGCATTGACGAAGCGGAAGACCGCAAAAAGTTCGAAGCACTGCTGTCCCGTCTCCGCATCGCACAACCACAGGGCAGCACGGTGACTTCGGTTGATGAAGCGGTCGGAACGGCACAGGGACTAGGTTATCCGGTGCTCGTACGCCCTTCGTACGTACTGGGCGGACGCGCGATGGAAATTGTATACTCGGACGCTGAACTGCTCAACTACATGAAGGAAGCTGTTAAAATCAATCCGGAGCATCCGGTGCTGATCGACCGTTACATGCTTGGCAAAGAAGTTGAAGTGGACGCCATCTGCGATGGGGAAACGGTGCTCGTTCCGGGTATCATGGAACATGTCGAGCGGGCAGGGGTTCACTCCGGCGACTCGATCGCGGTATATCCTCCGCAGCATCTGGACGAAAGCCTGAAGCAAAAAATCGTGGATATCACCATCAGCATCGCCAAAGAGCTGAAAACGATCGGACTGGTTAATATTCAGTTTGTTATCCATAACGACGAAGTATACGTCATCGAAGTGAATCCGCGCTCTTCCCGGACGGTGCCGTTCCTGAGCAAGGTAACCAACATTCCGATGGCGAATATTGCCACCCAGGCCATTCTTGGCGCGAAGCTGAAGGACCTTGGTTATGAAGATGGGCTCTGGCCGGAAAGCGATCATGTGTCGGTCAAGGTGCCGGTATTCTCCTTTGCGAAGCTGCGCCGTGTGGAGCCTACACTCGGGCCTGAAATGAAATCCACCGGCGAAGTGATGGGCCGTGATGTAAAATATGCGAAGGCGCTCTATAAAGGCCTCGTCGGTGCAGGCATGAAAATTCCGTCGACAGGAGCGATTATCGCCACCGTATCCGACAAGGATAAAGCGGAAGCGGTAGAGCTGCTGCGCGGATTTTACAAGCTGGGTTACAAAATCATTGCCACTGGGGGTACAGCGACGGCACTCGAGCAGGCCGGCATTCCAGTTACGATTGTGAACAAGCTGAGCGAAGGTACACCAAACATTCTGGATCTGATTCGCACAGGTGAAGCCAACTTCGTATTCAATACGCTGACCAAAGGCAAGACCCCTGAGCGGGATGGCTTCCGTATCCGCCGTGAAGCGGTAGAGAACGGAGTGGTGTGCATGACCTCACTGGATACGGTGCGCGCGCTGCTGGGTATGCTGGAGACGCTGAACTTCTCCTCGGAAGCCATGCCGGCATTGAGCCGCTAAGCTTCGGCAGCATCATCTAAAATTTTGGAAAGGACATCTGACAGCACAAGGCTGAAGGATGTCCTTTATCACGGACGGGAGATGTGAGATAGTGATGATGTTACCGCAGAATATGGCTGGACGCCTGATGGTTGCATTGGATTTTCCGGATGCGGACAAGGCGCGCAAGCTGGTGAAAAGCCTGCAGGGCATACCCTGCTATATGAAGGTGGGCATGCAGCTTTTTTATGCGGCTGGTCCTGATTTTGTGCGTGAGCTGAAGGATAAGGGCTATTCCGTCTTCCTTGACCTGAAAATGCACGATATTCCAAACACGGTGCGCGGTGGAGCCGGCAGCATCACGCGGCTTGGTGTCGATATGTTCAACGTTCACGCAGCCGGCGGCACCGCGATGATGTGCGCAGCCCGGGAAGGTGCGCAGGCGGCTGTGGAAGGGAATTCTGCCCTGACACTGCCGACGATCATTGCCGTGACCCAATTGACGAGCACGGATCAGCGCACGATGAATGAGGAAATCGGCATCGCGGGTTCTGTAGAGGAGACGGTTGTAAGGTATGCGCGGCTTGCACAGGAAGCGGGGCTGCACGGAGTCGTCGCTTCTCCGCTTGAAGTGCAGGCCATCGGGGCTGCCTGCGGACCGGATTTCCGGACAGTCACGCCGGGAATTCGTCCGGCCGGCAGCTCTGTCGGGGATCAGGCGCGCATTTTGACGCCAGGACAAGCTATTGCAGGCGGCAGCAGCTACATTGTAGTAGGACGCCCGATTACGGGGGCAGCGGACCCGCGAACGGCCGCCGAGCAAATTATTGAGGAGATGATGAAGGCATGACGATATCATTGGCACAAATACCTGAACAAATCGCAGCACATCTGCTGCGCATCAAGGCGGTGGCTCTGCGGCCGCAGCAGCCTTTCACCTGGACATCGGGCATCAAATCACCGATTTATTGCGACAACCGGCTAACCATGAGCTACCCGGAGGTGCGTGAACTCATTGCGAACGCGTTCGCCGTAGTAATCCGTGAACGTTATCCGGATGTAGAAGTTATTGCCGGGACAGCCACGGCCGGTATTCCGCATGCCGCATGGGTAGCGCAAAAGCTGAATCTTCCCATGGCTTACGTGCGTGATAAAGCGAAGGGACACGGCAAGGAGAATCAGATTGAAGGGCTGATCAAGGAAGGACAAAAGGTCATCGTCATTGAGGACCTGATCTCCACCGGAGGCAGCTCCATTAAGGCAGCGAAAGCCGTGGAGCAGGCAGGTGCAGCGACGCTGGCCGTGCTGGCCATTTTCAGCTACCAGCTCGACAAGGCAACCCAGGCCTTTGCCGAAGCGGGCGTCAAGCTGGAGAGCCTGTCCAACTATTCATCTCTTATGGACGTCGCCCTTCGCGAGGGAGCGATTCAGGAAAGCGAGCTTGAGCTACTTCGTTCCTGGAGACAGGATCCCGCTTCCTTCGGCCAATGAAAGCATGATCTCAGCCCGGCAGCCGCCGGGCTATTTGTGCTGCCTGCGGATTGCCATGTACTAATTGCACAAGAAAGGGGCACACTAAAGCACGAAACTGACCTGGAAAGAGGGAGAGACATGAGGTGGGTGTATTTCGGCAAATTGTATACAACCAAGTTTCAGGCGGGATGCCTTGCCAAACGGCTTGAGGAGGACGGTTGGATTTACGGCTATCATGATCCAAGAGCAGTGGAAGTGTATCAGTCCAAAAAAGGGCGTTATGGTGTAAAATTTATCCTATGAATAATGATCTATTTGACGGGGCTATGACCAAATGGCTTCGTCTTTTTTATTCACCAATTTAGAGGGTAGTATTGAATATATTGGGAATATGAGTCTTTTGGCCTATATGAACAAACGGATATGATACATTATATTGTAAATACGCCAAGATTTTTTACATAAAACAACGTTAAATTTACATTGTAAAGAAAAAATTATGCATCGCTAGAAGGAGGCCATTTTTTTGTTAAAACAAAATCATATGTGGACGGAAGAAGAGTTGAACGGCAATATTTCCTACAACAATGATACGGCAGATATTAGCGAAAAAAACAGTTGGCATAACCTTTTTGAATCTCCTCAGTGGATTTTAATGAACCCTGCTGAGGAAATCGTTGATTTTTATCATACATATCTGGACAGCCCCAGCAGACAGTTCAGAAACAGAACGAATCTGCAAGGAAACAAATTGCATGATCTGGGGTGTGGTGGTGGACGCCACCTTTATTATTTTGCCGAGTACGGGTTTGATTTGACAGGCAGTGATTTGTCCACAAATGCAATTAACTTCACGAAATCCGAGCTTGAACGCAGAAAAATGAACGCACGCTTGAATTTATGTCCAATGACCGATTTGCCCTATGAAAATGGCGAGTTTGACATTACGATTTCGAGAGCAGTCATTAATCATGGAACCTTGCAAGATATGAAAAAAGTTGTGTACGAGGTGGCACGAACGACGAAAAAGGGCGGACTCTTTTTTGTAACCTTCTCTTCAGAGCGTGCTTCCGATTGGAAAAAAGGCACAGAGGTGTTAGAGGATGTGACTTATATCCCGGCTGAAGGACCTGAAAAAGGATTGATTCATACTTTTCTCAGTGCCGCAAATGCTGCAGCCCTGTTGGAGCCTTTTTTTATCATTGATAAGCTGTACATCTCTGAGCATCCACCGTTAATGCCCAATGCTCCGGGAGCAACAGATCCGAATGAGTATTTTGGCTCGGAATACGTCCTGATTGGTATTCGGAGATAACAACGAAGGATGTCGATCAAGCTGATCAAATTTATAAATGATGAAGGTGAGTCTATTGATTTTGACTGGCACGGAGATTGAACGGCAAGTTCTAAATAATAGAATCCATATCAGGCCATTTATACAGGAGCATATCAATCCAAACAGCTATAATTACAGACTTGGGCCCAAACTGCTGGAGATTACGGATGATGTGATTGACCCCGCGCGTAAAGTAAGCTACAACGAGATTTCATTGAATGCGGACGGTTATGTATTAATGCCCAAAAGACTATATCTTGGTTCCACCGTGGAGGAAATCGGAAGTGATCATTATGTTACCCAATTAATTGGCCGTTCCTCTGTTGGCAGACTCGGACTTTTTCTGCAAATTACCGCTTCCTTGGGGCATATCGGTTCCAAGCACTGTTGGACGCTGGAATTGAAGTGCGTTCAGCCGGTTAAAGTGTATCCTGACATGAAAATCGGCCAGGTCAGTTTTTGGAATATAGAAGGTGAAAATTCTGAGAGCTACCTCGGTAAATATCAAAATTTTAACTCCCCCCATGTTAGTGAATTTTTTAATGAAATGGTTCAAAAATAGCCGACCAAGCAGGAGAGAGATATGATTTTAACAGGACAGAAGATTAAAGAAAATGTATTAAATCATAAAATTGTTATCGAGCCCTTTGATGAGAGCTCATTAAATCCAAATTCCATCAATTTTCGATTAGGCGATTATGTTAAAGTGTACAAAAACAATGTACTGGACCCCAAGGTGAAGCAAGAGGTCGAAATTCTCTCTATCCCTGACGACGGGCTGGTATTACATCCGGACAGGCTCTATTTGGGGTATACGTTGGAAAAAATGGGGAGCAATCACTTTGTGCCGATTATAAGCGGCAGATCCTCTACGGGCAGATTAGGGCTTTTTGTTCATATCACAGCCGACTTGATCGATATTGGCTCCATCAATCACTGGACCTTGCAGCTTCATGCGACACAGCCTATTCGTATCTACAAAGGGATGTTGATAGGTCAGGTTACCTTTTGGAAGCCTCAGGGGGAGATCGTTCTGTATGACGGGAAATATCAAGGCAGCACGGAACCGGCCGAATCGCAAATCTGGAGGGACTTTAGTCTATGACATCATTCCTTATGGATAGCGGCAAATTTAGTGCGCAGCATATCAGAATGAATCATCAGAACATTATAGACCGTTTTAACAGCTATTATGAATCCAAGGGTTTCGTCAAGCATGCCCCTGTTTCAATCAATTCAAAAATGGATCCAAGTGTATACTTGATAGGGTCAACCATTAGTGTACTCAAGCCTTATCTTTTTGCCGGGGAGATTCCTGACAGAGGTTTTTATTTGGTCCAAAGGTGTATTCGTACACATAATTCCCGAATTCTTATGAAAGATGGGGAATTCCCGAAGTGGGCTTCCTATTTTCAAAGCATCGGTACATTGTCTCCAGTGAACAGATTAAACGACGTCTGCCGCGAGGTGTGGGAGTTTCTGCATAACGAACTTGAAATCGCGAGTCAGGATATAATGATACGGGCATCTGCCGTGGACGAGGATCTGCTACACTTTTGGCGGCAGCTTGAAGATCGTCCGGTTATTGAATTGGATGCTTTTCCGCGAACTTATTACCGTCATCGTTACGGTCATGAGCAATGGACAGGGAGAAACATCAATTTTGCGCTGAGACAGCAAGATGGAGACCGGTTTGAGGATATAGGGAACCTTATCGTTATCGAACATATTCAGGGGCATGAAGCAGGCGGGGTCGAAACCGCTTTTGGGATCAGCACCTTGCTTGCACGAAAATTCAGCCTTCGTCATCCTATTGAAGCGTCCTTGATCAGCACGATTATTCCTTTTCATCTTGAAAACACGTGCAAACTATCTGATGCATTGGCTGTTGTACTTCATCTGGTGCGGGAGGGCATTAAACCGAATGCGTCTAACACGAGAGGCAGAATACTTCGTGCGTATCTTCGCGGACTGAGTTACTTAATGAAGCAGAATCATTACAGCCCGGCATGTATAAAAAAATTTGCGCAGGCGTATGAGCTGGAGGAATATGGTTCATTAACCGAGTCAGGGGAGCATTTATTTTTTTATCTGGTCAAAGGAGAACAAGCATGATTATTGGTATATTATCCGATATCCATGAAGATTTGATCCGCTTGAAAGAAGTCTTGACTATTTTCGAAAAGAAAAATGTGAATGATATTGTCTGCCTCGGCGATCTTGTCGGTTTCTCCGTACCCTATTACCCTTATCTGGACTCACGAGACGCAAACGAAGTGGTTCGTATCATCAAAGAAAATTGTACTTTTTGTGTCATCGGCAATCACGATTTGTATGCTGTTCACAAAATTCCGCATCAGCGCTCTTTTTTTAACTATCCAGCAGATTGGTACGGAATGGACTTCCATACACGCAAGCAGCTGGCTTCAGGCAAGGTATACCTTTATGAAGACAACGAATTGCCTTCTTTACTGACGTCCCAAAATAAAGATTACTTAATGTCACTACCGGAATATGTCGTGATGAATTGCGGTGCTTACAATATTATGTTAACTCACTATGCCTTCCCGGATATCACCGGATCTGCCACGCATGAGGTTCTTTTTCCGTCCGACCTGCAAGAACATTGGGAATTTATGATCAATCATCAATGTTTATACAGCTTTTCAGGAAATGATCATTTTGAAGGCATGCGTTTGTTTACACAGAATCAATGTAAGGACTATGGCTTTGAAGAGGTACAGCTGCCAGATCGTTTGTTATGGTTGCATGGGCCTACCGTATCGAAGGGCACGTTTAAAAATGGATGTATGATCTACGATACCGAACGCAGAGTTATTGAAGCCATACCGCTCTACTCTGAAACACATACGATTGCGGGCAATAGAGAGGTGCAAAGATGAAGCATATATTGTTTGTAGAAAGCCGTGAATACTTGCCTGGCATTGAATTCTGTAAACAACAGAACTGGAAAGTGACCTTGCTGACGACAACCCCGGAATTTTATCAGAAAGAAAAACTGGCAATGGTTGATGATGTGTTCACGGTTGAGACTTATGATGAGCAGAAGGTCGTGGAATTTGTACGGCAATATCATGCACGCCAGCATTTGGATGCGGTTCTGTCATTCAGTGACCTCTATGTTATCCCGGCTACAGCCGCAGCAAAAGCAATCGGGGTGCCAACGATGGACCCTGAGGCAACCAAAAGGGCCAGAAATAAGTGGATTACACGGGAGTTATGCAAGCAGCACGGAATTCCTTCGCCATCGTTTTATAATGCGGCCAACCTGCAGCAGGCTTTAGAGGCGGCTGAAAAAATAGGGTATCCGTGTATCATTAAACCGGTAGATGGTGCCAGCAGCTTAGGGGTCAAATGTGTTCATAATCCGCAAGAGCTGGAAAGAGCATATGCTGATTACATGGAAAATAGGCACTTGGGGAAGGGTTTATACGGCAGTGAAAGGCTGCTTATTGAGCAATACATTGAAGGGGAGCTTTTCAGTGTGGAAACACTAACCTGCAATGGAGCAACCCATGTACTTGGCATAACAGACCGGCAGCTTATCGGGTTTCCGGGTTTTATCGAGAGCGCGGGTGTTTTTCCGATTGTTGGTCAGCACCAGGATTCCTCCATCCAACTGGTGCTCCGTTGCCTGCAGGTGCTGGGAATTGATTTTGGCGCTGCTCATACTGAAATCGTACTGACGGCCAAAGGTCCCTTGATCATTGAAGTAAACCCGCGCATGGGTGGAGGGCCTGTGCATGATCTTATTTATTACGCAACAGGAATTGATTTTGTTAAAGAAATTATCAAAATTCATATGGGAAAGCCGCCTGAGCTTCAGCCAGTTCACTCCAAAGTGGCTGCTGCCAAAATACTTTATTCGACCGTCAACGGTACACTGCGCTCAATAAAGCAACACCAGCCGATCCTGGAACAGATGGATGTGAAGCATTTTAAGGTAAGCAAAATAGGTCAACAAGTTAAAGTACCGGAATCCAACTTTGATAGTATCGGGACATTGGTTGTCGTGGGCGATACGGAATCTGCTGCCAGAAGCCGGCTGGAGCTCATAGAACAGCAGCTTGAGTTTATAGTGGAATGATGGGGGTGTCCATTTATTTTACTGGCAGGTATTAGAAAGGATGAGTTCTATCGCAATTCTAATATTACACAAATCCAAAAGAAGCTCTGACTATTACAAATGGTTGTCTACGGTGGATGAGGATATATGTCTGCTCTCAGCCCATCTTCATCCGGAAGAGAAAGCACATTATACGATTGCGAAGCAAGTATCCAATGATTTATCTTCCAGCATTTTGGACGAGGTTGAAGAATGCTTGGTTGATAACGATATTCGAAAAATTATTGCTATGGCAGAGGAGGATATTCTGCGGGCAGCTCAATTAAGGGAACGGCTGGGCATCTCAGGGCAAAATGTTGAGAGTGCTTTTGCATTCCGCAACAAAGTGCAGATGAAAACGCTGGTTTCAGACCAGGGAATAACCTGCCCTCAATTTGCAGCAGTACATTCCTATACAGATGTCATAGATTTCACCCGGAAAGCAGGGTTTCCTTTTGTATTCAAGCCAGTTGACGGATTTGGAGGCATGAGAACGGTTGTGGTCCAAACCGAGCAGGACCTCCTTAGTCTGAAGGCTGATTACGAAGATACGGATTTGAGCGGGTATATGGTCGAAGCATTTGTCGATGGGGAAATGTACAGTGTAAACGGGATCGCATTGGAAGGAAGCATTGTCTTCTCTTCCGTGAATAAATATTCAAACGGCTGTCTCTTTTATCAGGAATCGGAGCCGGATTATCTTGTGATGACCGTTCCGGAGCAAGACCCCTGTTTCCTGCGAACTTTAGATTTTACCCAGCGTGTGCTTGACGCATTGCCGACACCGGAGGTGCTTGCTTTTCACTGTGAATTGTTTGTCAGAGGGGACGAAATTACATTTTGTGAAATTGCCAGCAGACCACCCGGCGGCTGGATTTCCGAAAGCATTTATTATTCTCATGGGATAGACATCAAGGAAGCTTTTGTGAAACTGGAATGTGGTGTAGAGACCGTAGTGAAACATCATAAGCCTGCAACGTTGTCTGCCGTGCTTTATGTTCCGAAGTATCAGGGGAAATTAGTGAAGCAGTTGGAAGCCTTTCCTTTTGAATGGGTGAAACAATATATCAGGGTTGCTGAAACAGGGGCATGGTACGAAAGCGCGGCGCATTCTACAGATGTTATCGGAGCGATAGTATATGTAGGCGATACGGTTGAGGAGTTACAGGAAAGATCTGTCATTCTGAAGCAATTTTGCAATGAACAGGTGCACTGGGAATTTTCAACCTAACAGCCTGATACCATAAAAAGAAGAACCTCTGCATATGCAGAGGTTCTTCTTTTTATGGGCCCTGAGGGACTCGAACCCCCGACCAATCGGTTATGAGCCGACCGCTCTAACCAACTGAGCTAAGGGCCCTGAATATGACTTACCGACTACAAAGCTAAGTAAACAGCGACATTGATTAATATACAACATTGCCCGTTATTTCGTCAAGCGATTCTTTTTGGAAAATGTAAAACCCGTAAAAGAAGTCCCATGTTTTTTTGACCGGTGTACATGTCCCCCTTTTTTGCGTTACACTTGTTTTCAAAGGAGGGGACATATGTTAAAAGCTGTCTTTATATTTCTGCTGGCCGGGATTGCTGAAATCGGCGGGGGGTACCTGATCTGGCAGTGGCTGCGCGAAGGCCGGGCATGGTATTTAGGATTGGCCGGAGGGATCGCTCTCGTTCTCTACGGCATCGTTGCCACGTTTCAGGTGTTTTCTTCTTTTGGAAGAGTATATGCGGCATATGGCGGAGTATTCATCGTGCTGTCAGTATGCTGGGCGTGGCTGGTTGATAAAAAGGCTCCGGATGCTTACGATCTGTGGGGGGCCGTAATATGCCTTATAGGAGTCGCCGTGATGCTTGTGCCAAGAACATAATTTTTCAAATATGACTTTGGCTCTACATAATTACCCCTTAAATGTCGACATAGAATATAAGGAGGGGTTCTAAATGAATTGGAACGAACTGAAGCTGTTGGCAAAGCTGAAGCAGGCGCGCCCTCATGGAGAGGGCAGATTTGCGACCGGCATTCTTTGGGGAACACTTATCAGCGTAGTGCTCTGGATTTCGATTATCGGCTGGATTATGGTGATTTTCAAATTTTGAAGAATACGCACAACAGATAAATTTCAAAAAAAGTTCTTGCCATATCCTCTCAATTGTCGTATTATATATTGGTGACCATAAAAGGCACATAAGCAAAATGTCGCTGTATTTTTAAGCCGGGGTGGCGGAATTGGCAGACGCACAGGACTTAAAATCCTGCGGTAGGTGACTACCGTACCGGTTCGAGCCCGGTCCTCGGCATAACACAGTAATAACAGAAATAGGCTGGCTCCGGATCCAAGGAGCCGGCCTATTTTCATCTTTGGAGAGCTAGAAGATTTTTTCATCTGGGAGGGAAAACAAGTGTTTGGCAATGATTGGGATGAAGTGCTTAAGGATGAAGTAGAGGAATCTTATTTCAATGATTTAAGATACAAGCTTGCGAGGGAATATAAACAGTACGAGGTCTATCCGCCCAAGGAGGATCTGTTCTCGGCGCTCAAGCTGACTTCATACAGCGGAACAAAAGCCGTTATTCTCGGGCAGGACCCCTACCACGGGCCTGGACAGGCCCACGGATTGAGTTTTTCTGTCCGGCCGGGAGTAAGAGTGCCGCCATCTTTGCAAAATATTTATAAAGAGCTGCACAGCGATCTCGGAGTGCCTGTTCCCAATCACGGTTACTTGGTGCATTGGGCGGAGGAAGGGGTGCTGATGCTGAACAACGTGCTAACAGTACGGCGCAGCCAGCCCCAGTCCCATCAGGGAATCGGATGGGAGCAGTTTACGGATGCGGTTATTGAGACGCTTAATCATCGGACGCAGCCCGTTTTTTTTATTCTGTGGGGAAGCCATGCGCAGAAGAAAGGCGCGTTTATCGACAAGAAAAAGCATCTGGTGATTGAATCCAGCCATCCCAGCCCTTTTGCCGCACATCGAGGCTTTTTTGGAAGCAGACCTTTTTCACGCACAAATGCGTTTTTGACAGAACACGGTATGCAGCCGATTGATTGGGCCATACCGAATCGCTGACAACCGGAGGTGACGGCATGCGACAATGGATTGGACGTCAGGTCATTGTACATTATGAGGATGAAGGAATAATACAGGTGAGCGGAACCGTGGAACGAATGAATTATGCGGACAAAAGCCTGATCCTTGGTCCCGGTATGCAGTCGATTCCTTTTAACAAGATCAATGTCATTCAACCTTTACATACAGACAGCAAAAAACGTTCTCGTACAAAGCTGCATTCCGTAGGCTACATCATGTCAGACATGCTGCAGTTTGATAATGCCGTATATTTTCAATCCGCCGTCACGGTTTGGCAGGGAGAACGGCTTATTGCCTATAATTCGAGCGTTCGGAGTCATGACCGGGATTTTGCTGTAATGGCTGACGGCCGCAAATTAAGCAAAAATGACTACTTATTTGTTGTACGCTCTTTACGTGGTTATTGAGAACATGCACATTTACGAATTTTCATGGTAATTTGAACCTGATTTCTTAAAAAGTCTTCAGAAAAGCATGGTTCTTTCCGATAATATAGTTTGGGATTTTTACCCTAATTAAACTAAAGGTGAAAAGGGGAGAAGTGCATGGAAGCTGTAGGCAGGAGATATGCCTATTTACTCGCTGCATTGCTGTTGTTTCTGACCGTTTATCCGGCGGGTGTCATCCGCGCGGCGGAAACGGGTTCGGCGACATTGGAGTGGAGCAGTCAGGCGCCACAGGAATGGATTGCGGGGCAAGAGGCGGTCCAGCTAAAGGTAGCGGCAATCGACAGTTCGGCTAACAAGACGGATGTTACCGCTGAGGCCGAATGGACGACTAGCAATAATGGGGTTGCCAAAGTGGAGAATGGACTGGTTACACCGCTCTCCGAAGGAACGGCCAGAATCACGGTTTACTGGAACAGTAAAACTCTAGCGCAAAACGTAAAAGTCAAGGCCCGGTATACGAAGCTGACCTTGGAGCCGTCCGGTCAAATCGATCTGCTGACTGGCGGTCAAGGGGAACAATTAAAGGTGACGGGCGTGCTTTCATCAGGCAAGACGGAGACCCCTTCGAAAGTAAGCTGGAGTTCATCCGATACATCGGTGGCAACGGTGGAGAACGGTCTGGTGAAACCTGTAGCCAAAGGTGTGGCATACATAGCTGCTCGTGCAGAGGGGCTCAGCACCCGGATGACAGTGTACGTGCGTTCTTCGTCACAGGCGCTTTTATTAAACGAAACCGGGAGCCTGTCCATGTTCCTGGGCGGAGCTTCGCAAAAATTGAAGGCGACGGACGTATCGATTGCCGGAACGAAGACGGATGTAACGGATAAGGCGGCGTGGAGCAGCTCCGACCCGCTTGTATTGTCGGTAAATGAGGGGGTTATCACCCCCAAAGCAGCCGGCAAGTCAACGGTGAAGGTGTCCTATAACGGATACAGCAAAAGCGTTAAGGTAACCGTGCTTCCGACCATTGACCGTCTTGTGGCCAGCAAAACGAGCTTACCTGTCACCATGGGAAGCAAAACGTCCCTTCCAAGCGTCTCCGCTTATTTTGCGGACGGCTCCAAACGGAGTGTGACCTCTGACGTTACCTGGTCAGTCGGCAACACATCTGTAGCCAAGCTGGAGAACGGCAAGCTTGTCGCAGTTGCCCCGGGGACAACAAATCTGATCGCTTCCGCTGGCGGGAAGCAGGTGCAAATTCCTGTGACCGCACAATATAAAGTAGCCAAGCTTACGGTTTCACAAGCCAAATATACATTGACTGCTGGTCAGGAAACTTCTCTGCCAACCGTCAAGGCCCAGCTTGCGAACGGGACCTCCAAGGATATTAGCGATGAAGTATCGTGGGTCGCTTCCAACGCAAGAGTAACCGTTCAAAATGGCAAGATCAAAGCGGTCAGCAAGGGAACGGCAACGGTCAAGGCGATGTATATGGGGAAATACGTGAAGGCCTCCGTAAAAGTAGAGCCTGTCATTCAGAGCCTTTCGCCCAGTGCGGCCAATGTGGAGCTGAATCTGAAAAAAAGCAAAGGCATTAAGGTGACCGGCGTATTTACAGATGGCTCATCAGCCAACCTGACCCAAAGCATGAAGTGGACGACATCCAATGCAGCGGTAGTGACTATAAAAGGCTCCACTATCAAGGCTGTTGGCTTTGGAACTGCCACCTTGAATGGGACTTACCAGGATAAGAGCGTGCAGATTCAGGTTACCGTGTCCACCAAGCTGGAGAAGCTGGTGATCAGCAGTAAGAAAGTGAATCTCACTCCAGGAGCGAGCCAAGTGCTAACGCTGACGGCGAAATATGATAATGGAGCCAGCAAAAATGTAACCGATGCGGCCACATGGGTATCCAGCAAAACGGGTGCTGCTACGGTAAGCAGCGGTGTTGTTAAAGCCGTTGCCAAAGGAAGCTCCACGGTCAAAGCTTCCTACGGCGGGAAGTATGTGACTGCTGCTGTAAAAGTAAACGCGGCTAAATAAAGATAATAGCTTTACTGAAAGTTCAGGTAAAAGTAAAAGCCCATGGTGTATGCGCCAGGGCTTTTAACCTTGTATATTGATGCTTATTCATTGTTATGGACTAATGACATTTAAGGGAAGGATGCATGTTATAATAACGGAAAGCTTAGGAAAGGTTGTCTGGTGACATGAAGCTGTTTAAAGGTGTGTTCTGGGGGATATGCATTAGCCTGGTGCTTTGGTGGGCCCTTATCGGGCTGATTCGGTGGCTTCTGCATTAACGGACATTCCCGGAACGCCTCTAGACAATCACTCTTGTGACTTTCTCGACATCTCTTACGGAAACGGTATGCACGCTTTTATCATCATACAGATTGAAGGCGGAGGCGTCCGGCAGAAGCTTGGGCCACCCCAACAGGATGCTTCCGTCAAGCAGTTTGACGATGACAGCTTGCGGTTGCTCCAAGGCTTGTTTAATTTCATCATTCATAAAATTTGAAACCTCCTTATACTCTATTTTTCGTCGGCTTGCTCCTAATAGTTTATAGGCATATGCCTAAAATATTAAAATTTAAAATTGCTGCCTGCTTTCATTTGCAAAAAAAGATTGTTAAGTTGCTTAATATGGTGTAATATTTATAATCGTTAAATGATAATGATTATCAATATTAACGTAGGAGGGCTGGCTTAAACACATAATGATCCGAAGCAAAATGTACATAACCCTCTTATGGTTTTTACTCTCCTTCGCAGTATTGGCTGTAACCATACTGGCCGCCGTGTCATTCGGAGCCAAGGAAGCGGATTTGGCTGCGGTGTGGTCGGCTGTCTTTTTTTATGATCCGTCGATAACTCTTCATACCGTTATTCATGATCTGCGGCTTCCGCGCGTCCTTGGGGCTGCAGTCACGGGTGCGGCCTTTGCCACTGCCGGTGCGCTGATGCAGGGAGTGACACGGAATCCGCTGGCAGACACGGGGGTACTGGGGATAAATGCAGGTGCAGCCTGTGCCGTTGCGATCAGCTTTGCAGTGGTTCCGGGCATATCTTACTCCTTGCTGATGGGCATATCCTTTGTAGGCGCGGCGCTCAGCACGCTGTTTATTATGCTGCTCGCTTTATCAACGAAGGGCGGACTTACGTCTCTGAGGCTGACGATTGCCGGTTCTGTCGTCGCTGCAATGCTGCATTCCTTAAGCACCGGTATTGCGATCTACTTTGATCTGAGCCAGGATTTGGCCTTCTGGTATGCAGGAGGAGTCGCCGGTGTCAGATGGGAGCATCTCCGCATACTTGTCCCGCTAGTTGCTGTAACTTTGCTGTTTTCCTGTGTGATCAGCAGGCAGGTCAACTTCTTGTCGCTGGGTGAGGAGACAGCTGCCAATTTGGGCGTCAAAACCGGCAGGGTGAGGTTCATGGCCTTGGCGGCGGTCGTTGTGCTGGCAGGGGCTTCTGTATCTGTCGTAGGCTCCATCAGCTTCATTGGGCTGGTCGTGCCTCATATGGTGCGCCGGTTTGTTGGTGTAGATTATCGGCTGCTGGTGCCGATGTCAGGCTTATGGGGGGCGATTCTGCTCATCTGGGCCGATTTTGCGTCACGAATGGTCAATCCGCCGCGAGAATTTGCCATTGGCGCCATGATTGCCGTGGTCGGCGTTCCTTTCTTCCTGTATCTGGCCCGGCAGGAAAGGAGGGAGCTGTAGATGAGACATGTGGAAAAAAGAAGAACCTTAAGGGCGATGGTCGTGTGTCTCATCCTCCTGCTGGTTGCTTTGATGGTCATCATCATCAGCTTGAATACGGGCACGATCCGGATTGCTCCAATGGAAGTATTTCATGTGCTGTTTGGCGGAGGGACAGAGACAGATCAGCTGGTTCTGTTCGAGTACAGGCTGCCACGCATTCTCGTTACGATGCTGGCCGGGATCGGTCTGGGCACGGCTGGAGCAGTGCTGCAGGGGATCTCGCGCAACTCGCTGGCAGACCCGGGGATCCTGGGACTCAATGCGGGAGCCGCATTCGGCCTGATTGTGTTTGTTTCCTTCTTCAGGACGATGGAGGGCCCAGCCGCTCTGCTCATTCCGATCTTCACCTTTGCGGCCGGCATGCTGACCGCCATGGTAATCGTACTGCTGGCCTATGATCGCTTCAAGGGACTGATCCCGGTACGCATGCTCCTCGTAGGTATAGCCATCGAGGCCGGCATCAGCGCCGTCACCCTGTTCCTGTCGTTAAGACTGGACGAGGATACCTATTCCTTCACCGCTCGTTGGCTGGCAGGCAGCGTATGGGGAAGAGATTGGGTTCATGTATTGGCCCTGCTTCCCTGGGTCGCAATCCTGGTTCCGCTCTGTTACACCCGGTCGCGAACGCTTGATCTGTTCACACTGGGGGATGAAATGGCATCAGGCATAGGCAGTCGTGTCAATCGGAGCCGTATCGTGCTGATGATGATGGCGGTGGCCGTTTCCTGTGCCAGTGTGGCCATGACGGGAAGCATCGGCTTTATCGGGCTGATTGCCCCCCATATTGCCAGACGGCTCGCCGGACCGCGGCATGCCCATTTCCTGCCTGCTTCCGCCCTGACGGGGCTTGTTATTCTGGTCACAGCCGATACGGTAGGACGTTCCATCTTTACGCCGAACGCCGTTCCGGCCGGGGTCGTCGTCGCCGCCATCGGCGGACCTTATTTCTTATATTTACTTCTTAGGACCAAATCATAATACCGGAGGAACTCAAAGACATGAAAAAAATGCTGCTAACCTTTCTCGGTCTGACTTTAATCCTGATGCTGTCTGCGTGCGGCCAATCGGCGCAGTTGCAAAACTCCAGCAATGGTGACGCTGCAGGCTCAAACGCCGTTGCCGAAACGAAAGCGGAAACCCATTCCGCAGACGCTGTGATCGCCTCCCTTTCGATCCATATTACGAACAATTTGCTCGCATTAGGCATAAAGCCGGCAGGCTCGGTCGTGGGTGGGGATGTGAAGGACTTTTTGCCGCATGTGGCGGACAGGCTGCAAGGGACTGCGAAACTGGGGGTAGCGGCTGACCCTGACATGGAATCTGTTCTTGCCCTAAAGCCTGACGTTATTTATGTGGATGAAGAATTCGGGGGCAAGGATTTAGCGGAGTATGAAAAAATTGCGCCTACCATCAGCATTGATATGGATTCGGGCACATGGCGTGATCATCTGAACCGGATTGCGAAGATTGTAGGCAAGGAAGCAGAAGCGAAAGCTTTTATCGAGGAGTATGACAAGAAAGCAGAAGAGACAGGCCAACTGATCCGCAATGAGCTTGGGCCAGACGCCAAGGTGATGGCGATTCGCATGACGGCGAAGGAACTGCGTGTTATGGGCATGAAGCGCCCACTCGGACCGATCCTGTACGAGGATCTCAAATTGACGCCTCCTGAAGGGGTAAAACAAATTACGGACGAGCCTTATCAGGTGATTTCGCAGGAAGTGCTGCCTGATTATGATGCAGACGCCATTTTTGTTATCATCAGCAAGGGCGAAGAAGCGAAAACCAAATTTGAGGAGCTTGAGAAAAACCCGGTGTGGGGCACACTCAAGGCGGTCAAAAATAATCATGTCTATATCCTTGACGGACAAAAATGGCTTGATTATTCTTCGCTCGGTCACCGCATGGCGCTGGATGACGCAGAAAAGCTGTTCACTAAGTAAAAATAATATGAAGCAAAGCTGTTTTGCCGATATTGGCATTTACAGCTTTGCTTTTTATTTCCAGAAGATGGTGCGGTCTGGTTACTGTGAAAGTATGCTGATAGACATTTTTCTTACAGACTTGATTGAAAAGCCGCCCACTCGGACCGGGTAAGTTTGTAATGATTTAAAAGGTGATCTTCAATTTGCACCTCTCCTACATAATGAAAGCCGTTTTTTTGAATAACCCTGTTTGAACCTGTGTTTCTCTTTTCCGCCACCGCATTAAGCACATCAACGCTGGTTTTTCCAAATAAATAATGAGTCAGGCCGCGAAGTGCTTGTGTTGTGTAGCCCTTATTTACATGCCGGTTGGATAAGGCAAACATGATTTCTCTATTGGGAGGGGGCAGTTCATCTTTTATTCCGGTACAACACCACCCGATAAACTCACCGGTTTCCTTCAGCAGGATGCCTAAACGCAGACGCAGCTCTTTAATATCTCCATTTTCTGCAACAGTTTTAAGAAACTCTTTATTCTCCGGAATTTCATATTCCATCAACCATTCTAATCTTTGCTTTTTTGGCACATTCCAGTCGGGCAAATAATCCAAGACCTCGGGTTGTTGAGTGATAGCGTATAATGCCGCAAGATCTTCTGTTCTGTACTCACACAAAATAATATCCCTACACTCAATTTTGAAATGATCTGATGAAGCGGTTTCAATGCTCATAATCATGTTTTCTCCTTTAACTGAAGCATTCAATATCATAATAAACTCAAGCGATTTCAGTATAACATCTTTTGTAATTTTGTATGATCGGATTTTTTTTGTTTATATTTTGAATTATTCTGTTATTTCGTATTTTCAAAAATAAACAAAAATGATATAGTCATATCAAATGATTGATAACGATTACAAAAAAGATATTCGGAGGTATAATCATGGTACAGAGCTTATGGGACTCATCTAAAGCATCCGAAATTCCGGAAGGGCTGGAGCAGCTGGTTTACCGTTCCAACCTGATTGGCGCGGACCGCCGGGTATGCAATTGGGGTGGCGGCAATACGTCCAGCAAAACAGTCATCCACGATTTTCGCGGCCGGGAAGTGGAAGTGATGTACGTCAAGGGAAGCGGTTCGGATTTGGCTACCATGAAAGCCGGCAATTTTACAGGTTTGCGCACGGAGGATATCCGTCCTCTATTCAAGCGGGATGAAATGTCTGACGAGGAGATGGTTGCTTATCTGGCTAACTGTATGGTGGATGCCAAGCACCCACGCGCTTCGATTGAGACACTTCTGCATGCATTTTTACCATTCAGGCATGTGGATCATACCCACCCGGACGCGATTATTAGCATCTGCTGTGCAGATAACGGACGTGAAATTGCCCAGGAAATTTTCGGGGACCGGTTTATATGGGTGCCATATGTAAGACCAGGTTTTACACTGTCGAAAATGATTGCCCAGGGTGTGCTGGATCATCCGAAGGCTGAGCTGGTTTTGATGGAAAAGCATGGACTTGTGACCTGGGGAGATACCTCGGAAGCGTGTTACGCCAAGACGATCGAGATCATCAATGAAGCGGAAAGTTATATCGAAGCGCGTATTGATGAGGAAAAGCTGTTTGGTGGTAGGCAGCACTCAGTATTGTCCGCTGAGGAGCGTAAAAGCATTGCCGGGCAGATCATGCCGTCCGTCCGTGGAGCGGTCAGTGATGAGAAAAAAATGATTCTTACCTTCGATGATAAAGAGGATGTGCTGCAGTTTGTATGCAGCCGGGACGCGGCAGAGCTTTCCCAGGTCGGTGCGGCCTGCCCGGATCATCTTGTGCATACCAAGGTGGTGCCTCTATTTATCAACTGGACGCCGGACGCCGGGGATGCCGAAGGACTAAAAAAGCTGCTGGCTGAGGGCATTGTGGCATATAACGAGCAGTATAAGGCTTATTTTGAACGCAACAAAAATGAAGGTGACGTCATGTTCGAGGCCGCTCCACGCGTAATCCTTATCCCGGGTCTTGGTATGATTAACACGGGTAAGAGCTGGGCCAATTCCAAAGTCAGCGGTGCCTTGTATCACAGAGCCATCGCGGTGATGCGCGGCGCAACAGCTCTGGGAAGCTTTGTTTCCTTAAGCGAAAACGAGTCATACAACGTTGAATATTGGCCGCTGGAACTGTATAAGCTGTCTCTGGCTCCTGCTGAGGCGGAATTTTCCCGTAAGGTTGCTTTTATTACGGGTGGAGCCGGAGGCATCGGCAGTGAGACCGCACGCCGGTTTGTCGAGGAAGGAGCGCATGTCGTGCTGGCCGACCTCAATCTGGAGGGGGCTGAGAAGATAGCGGCTGAAATTAACGCCAAGTACGGCGAAATGAGAGCTTTTGGCGTTAAAATGGACGTTACAGATGAAGAGCAGGTGCAAGCCGCCTACGCAGCGACCTCGCTGGTTTATGGCGGGGTGGATATTATCGTCAACAATGCGGGGCTGGCCACCTCCAGTCCGTTTGATGAAACTTCGTTGAAGGAATGGAACTTGAATATTAACGTGCTGGGCACCGGTTATTTCCTTGTGGCACGCGAAGCGTTCAAGCTGATGAAGGAGCAGGCGCTGGGTGGAAGCATGGTGTTCGTAGGCTCCAAAAACTCCGTCTATGCAGGCAAAAACGCAACAGCCTATAGCTCCGTCAAAGCGCTGGAGGCGCATCTGGCCCGCTGTATTGCGGCGGAAGGCGGGCAGTATGGAATTCGGGTGAATACGATTCTGCCTGATGCCATCCTGCAGGGCTCCGCAATCTGGAATTCCAATTGGCGCAATGAACGGGCCGCAGCCTACGGGATCGAGCCGGATCAGCTTGAAGAGTACTACCGGAAACGGACAACGCTGCTGGTCAATATTTATCCGCGCGACATCGCGGAGGGCATTGCCTTCTTTGCCTCTTCCAAGGCGGAGAAGACAACCGGCTGTATGCTGACCATCGACGGTGGTGTACCGGCGGCGTTTACCCGCTGAGCCGGCTCAGGCGAAATCTGAGCGGGCCCAGATGGAGTTGTAGCTTTACCGGCGGTTGGCAGCGCTTAGACACTGATACCGTCGGGCATTTGGTTACATTACGAAAGTTCAGGAGGATTCAATATGAGTGACAAAGCTTACGCCTTGTTTGAAGAGCAGCAGCAGGCACGAGGTATCCGTCTTGAAGAAGTGAAGAACCGGTTGAAAGAGCTTAAGATTGAAACCCCTTCCTGGGGGTATGGGGATTCCGGCACACGCTTTAAGGTTTTTCAAAAAACAGGGGTGCCGCGAAATCCGTTCGAGAAGCTGGAGGATGCTGCGCAGGTGCATAAGGTTACCGGGTTATGCCCCTCGGTAGCCATCCATATTCCGTGGGATAAGGTAGAGGATTACGGCAAGCTGCGCAGTCATGCGGAAAGTCTTGGTCTGCGTATCGGGGCGGTGAACCCGAATCTGTTTCAGGATGATGATTATATGCTGGGCAGTGTGACTAATAGTGACGAGGTGATCCGCCGCAAAGCGGTCGGCCATTTGCTTGAGTGTGTAGATATCGCCAAGGAAACGGGCTCGCAGGATTTAAGCCTGTGGTTTGCGGATGGTACGAACTATCCGGGACAGGGCGATATCCGCCGCCGCAAGCGCTGGATGCTGGAAGCGCTCAGCGAAATGTATAAAGCGCTTACACCCGAAATGCGTATGCTGATCGAATATAAGGCGTTTGAGCCGGCATTTTATCATACAGATATTGCGGACTGGGGCATGGCTTACAATTATGCTGTCAAGCTGGGGCCGCAGGCGGCGGTGCTGGTGGACACAGGGCATCATCTCCCGGGCGCCAACATTGAGCATATCGTCGCTTATCTGATTGACGAACAGCGGTTGGGGGGCTTTCATTTCAACAGCTACAAGTATGCGGACGATGATCTGATTGTCGGCTCGGTGAATCCCTATGAGCTGTTTCTGATCTTTTATCAGATCCTGAACGCGGCAAGTGACGAGGAGGCGGCTATTCAGAGCACGGTGGATGGCATTGCCTATATGATCGACCAATCCCATAATATCGAGCAGAAAATACCGGCCATGATTCGTTCCGTGCTGAATGTGCAGACCCAGTATGCCAAAGCGCTGCTGATCAATCATGACGAGGTGGCTGATGCGGCAGGCCGGGGGGATGTGCTGGGCGCAGAGGATGCCGTGCGCAAAGCGTTTGAATTTGATGTAACCCCGCTGCTGCAGGCGGTGCGCGAGGAACAGGGACTGCCGGTTGATCCGATGAAGGCTTACCTCTCGGGCAGCTATCCGAACGACATTCTGGGCAGAGGCAAAGGCGGTGCAAGCTGGTGAACATTCTGGCCTACGACCTGGGGGCGAGCAGCGGCAGGGCGCTGCTCGGCCGCCTGACCGGCTCAAGGATCGAGGTGGAGGAGGTTCACCGTTTTGCTAATGACCCGGTCAAAGTCGGAGAACGGCTGCAGTGGGATATTTTACGGTTATATCATGAAATCAAGCAGGGGCTGCTGAAGACGAAGCATCTGGGAGTGCAGCCGCAAAGCCTTGCCATTGACTCGTGGGCGGTCGATTTTGGGCTGATCGGCAGAGACGGGGAGCTGTTGGGCAATCCTTATCATTACCGGGACTGGCACACTCATGGGGTTATGGAGAGCCTGTTTCAGTCGGTCCCGAAAGAATATATTTTCGAAAGAACGGGTATCCAGTTTCTTACGTTTAATACGATTTACCAGTTAGCCGCGATGAAGCAGGCGGGGTCACCTCTATTGAGAGAGGCGGACCGTTTCCTCATGATCCCTGATCTGCTGCGTTATTTCCTGACCGGAGAAATGCTGAATGAGTTTACGAATGCCACCAGCACGCAGCTGTATAATCCGCTGTCAGGCGACTGGGATTGGGAGCTTATCAACCGTATCGGAATACCTGGCTCCTGGTTCGGGCGGGTGGCCGATCCCGGGACGGAAGCGGGGAGAATCCGCTCCTCTGTCATGACAGACCTCGGTATTGAGGCCATTCCTGTACTCACTGCCGCCGAGCATGATACAGCTTCCGCCGTTGCTGCCGTGCCTGCGCTGGAGCGCTCATTTGCCTATCTCAGTTGTGGCACCTGGTCTCTGATGGGGACGGAGGTGGACTGCCCCGTAATTAACGAAGAAACGCTGCGCTTTAATTTTACCAATGAAGGTGGCGTAGGGCGCAGCTTCCGTTTATTGAAAAATATTATGGGCCTATGGATCATTCAGGAACTAAAAAGAGAATGGGAGCGGGAAGGACTTGCTTACTCCTTTACCGAAATAGTCCAGTTAGCAGAACAAGCCCCTGCATTTGCCGCATTCATTGATCCTGATGATGAATTGTTTTTGCACGCAGGTGATATGAGGTCACGCATCCGGCAATATTGCCGGTCAACAGGACAAAGCCTGCCGGACGGACCGGGTGAGCTGGCCCGCTGCATTTTTGAAAGCCTTGCTTTGAAATACCGCTATGTGTTAGAGCTGACGGAAAAGCTGTCCAATCAGCGCTTTAACGGTCTTCATATGGTGGGTGGCGGCATTCAGAATACGCTGCTCTGTCAATGGACGGCCGATTCCATCGGCAAACCGGTATGGGCCGGTCCGGCGGAAGGAAGCGCCATCGGCAATTTGGCGGTGCAATGGATCGCACTGGGGGTCTTCACGGATATTTGGGAGGCACGGAAGGTGATTCGTGAATCTTTCCCGGTGGTGACTTATGAGCCTTCCGGCAGGGAGGCGTGGGAAGAGGCATATGGCCGTTTTCGGCAGATTGCAGGGCTTGCAGATTAACGGTTTGGAGTGAAGTGGAACATGCTGGTCGCAGAACGATATGAAAAAATAGTGCAGCTGGTCAATGAAAGAGGAAGTATACGGGTATCTGAGCTGAGCTCGCTGTGCGAGGTGACGGAGGAAACGATCCGCAGGGATCTGGACCGGCTGGAGGAAGCGGGCAAGCTGCGGCGTTCGCATGGGGGCGCGGTCAGTGTGAAGGATGAGCAGCCGGAGCTTCCTTTCTCGGAGCGTGAGATTATGCATGCGGAAGAGAAGCGGCGTATTGCGGAGGAAGCGGTGAAGCTGATTCAGCCGAATGACCGCATCCTGCTTGATGCGAGCTCGACGGCGTGGTATATGGCGGCCAAACTGCCTGACGTCCCGCTGACCGTGCTGACGAATTCGATTCGGGTGGCGACTGAACTGAGCGGCAAGGAAAAGATTGATGTCTTATCCACCGGCGGCCTGCTCGCCAAGCGCTCCCTGTCTTATGTCGGTCCTCTGGCCGAGCGTTCCCTGGATGCTTATTATGTGGATAAACTGTTTCTGTCGTGCAAAGGAGTACATCTCACCCGTGGGGTAAGCGAATCCAACGAGCTGCAGGCCAGGGTGAAGCAGAAAATGGTGGGGATTGCGGATCAGGTCATTTTGCTGGCTGATACCAGCAAATTCGGACAGCAGGCCTTCACTCATGTGATGGACCTGAAGCAGGTCGACAGCATGATTACGGACCGGGGAATCGAGGACAAGGTGCTGGCCGGGCTGGCCGAGCTTTCCATTCCCGTGACGATAGTATAGCTATACAGTCTGAGCCAAGCCCGGAACGGTCCGGGTTTGGCTTTTTCTCCATTTCGGGGATTCACAAAAGAGGTGTGATTATATGAAGGTTTCGTTATTTATCACTTGTTTGAGTGATGCCATATACCCGCAGGTCGGGGAAGCGATGGTACGCCTGCTGACAAGGTACGGGATTCGGCTGGAGTTCCCCAGGATGCAGACATGCTGCGGACAGCCTTCCTACAACAGCGGGTACTGGGAGGAGACGCGCACAGCCGCCAAAACATTGCTGGAAGCGTTCGACGACAGCGATTTCGTCGTCTCTCCTTCAGGGTCATGCACCTACATGATTCATCACTATCCGGAGCTGTTCAAAGATGATCCGTACTGGCTGGAGAAGGCGCAGCGTCTGGAAGAAAAAACGTATGAGTTTACGCAGTTTCTCGTGCAAGTCCTGGGTGTGACGGAGATGGGGGCGGTTTTTCCCCATAAAGTGACCTACCACCCTTCCTGCCACGGTAGCCGTCTGCTTGGTGTCAAAGATGAGCCGATGCAGCTGCTGGGCCGCGTGCAGGGGCTTGAATTGGTACCGCTTCCTTTTGCGGAGGACTGCTGCGGCTTCGGCGGCACGTTTGCTGTGAAAATGCCGGATATTTCTGGGGCTATGGTCACAGAGAAGGCGGATCATATTCTGGAGACGGAAGCCTCCGTGCTGGTCGGCCTGGATATGGCCTGTCTGATGAATATTGCCGGTAATTTACGCTACCGGAACAAGCCTGTCCGGGTCATGCATCTGGCAGAACTGCTTTATGAAGGAGTGATACAGCATGAGCGCAGGTAATTCGATGGCCGTTGACGTGAAGGATCGGGCCAGTCAGGCTCTAAAGGATGAATTTTTGCGCAATGCGGTGAAATTTACCACCGAACGGCTGCGCAACGGCAAAAAAATGGCCTCCGAGGAGCACGGCAACTGGGAGGAGTGGCGGGAGCGCGGGCGCCAGATCCGGCTGCATACGATTGCCCATCTGGATTATTATCTGAACTTGTTTGTGGATAATGCCCGCGCGAACGGGGTGCACATTCATTTTGCCGATACGGCGGCTGATGCGGTGAAGATATCCTTGGATATTGCGGCACATAACGAGGCCCACAGCGCGGTTAAATCGAAATCGATGGTATCCGAGGAGCTGCATTTGAACGAAGCTTTTGAGCAGGCTGGCATCGAAACGATCGAGACCGATCTGGGGGAATACATCATTCAGCTTGCGGGCGAAGCGCCCTCTCATATCGTCATTCCGGCCATTCATAAGAACAGATATCAGATTGCCGAGCTGCTGTCGAAGGAAGCGGGCGAGCAGTTGGAGGCAGACACGACCGTGCTGGCGGGATTTGTGCGCAGAAAGCTGCGGGAAAAATTTCTTGCGGCAGATATCGGCATGACCGGCTGCAACTTTGCGATTGCGGAGACGGGATCGATGGTGTTGTTTGAAAATGAAGGCAATGCGCGCATGGTGTCGACTGTGCCGAGAATACAAATCACCCTTATGGGCATGGAGCGTATCATCCCTTCCTGGGCCGATCTGGAGGTGATGGCGACGCTGCTGCCGCGTTCGGCAACGGGCCAGAAGCTGACGATGTACATGTCGGGCATTACAGGCCCGCGCCGGGCCGGGGATGCGGATGGTCCGGAGGAGATGCATATCATCATTGTGGATAACGGACGCTCCAACCAGCTTGGCGACCCGGAATTCCAGGAGCTGCTAAACTGCATCCGCTGCGGCGCCTGCCTTAATGCCTGCCCGGTATACAGGCACATCGGCGGCCATGCTTACGGCGGAACCTACAGCGGACCTATCGGAGCTGTACTGACTCCGGCACTGAACGGCAACGTGGCCGAATGGAATGACATCGCCAGCGCATCCAGCCTGTGTGGCGCCTGTTATGAAGCCTGTCCCGTGAAAATCCCTCTGCACGATATGCTTGTCTATCTGCGGCGGCGCAAGGTTGAGAGCGGACACGGAAACAGGCTGGAAACGATCGGCATGAAGGGTTTTGCGGCCGTGGTCGCCAATTCGAAGCGGTTCAGCGCAGCGGTGAGGATGGGCCAGCTTGGACAAAAAACCTTCATCCGGGACGGGGGGATTTCTCTGAAACTAGGCCCTCTAAAAGGCTGGAACAACTACCGGGTTGCTCCGTCCCTTGCGAAGCGGAGCTTCCGCCAGCGGTGGGAGAAACTGGACCGCGAGGTGCGAAGCGCGCTGCCGCAACCGGACCCGGCGCTGCAAAGGCGGATGGAAGCTGTTTTGCGTCAGCGGGAAAGGGGAGAGCGGCATGAATAGCAAGCATCAGGCTTGGCTGGATCGGCTGGAGGACGAATCGCGCGCGAAGCAGGAGCAGTTTATAAACGGCATTGCTGCCAGGCTGAAGCGGCCACGATTGACTGAACCGCCGCCTCATCCGCTGCGGGGTGCGCCGGAGTTCTGGCAGGCGTTCGACTGGAGCGAGCAGGAGCGAATCGACCGCTTTGCCGCCAATTTCAGCAGTGTGGGCGGACATGTGGCCAGACTAGCTACGATGCAGGACGCAGCCTCCTTCATCGCTGACAAGGCAGCCGAAATGGGCGCAAGAGCCATTCTCAGACAGGACCAGCCGGAGCTGGCGGTGCTTGAGCTGGAGTCCGCCATTCCCGGCGCGGACATTTCTGTCTGGAACTCGGATTCTGCGCATTCCTGGAAAGCCAAAGCGGCTGATGCGGACTTCGGTGTTGTTATGGCGGATTATGCTGCTGCTTATACAGGTTCGGTAACCGTGCTTTCTGCACCGCATAAGGGCCGCTCCGTAAGCCTGCTTCCCACCGTACTTATGATTCTTATTCCGGTGGAGCGGCTGAAGACACGGCTGGGTGAAATCCTGATGGAATTTGACCGGGCGGGGCAGGAGCAGCTTCCGGCAGGTATTCACTTTATTTCAGGTCCAAGCCGATCATCGGACATCGAGAATGACCTAACTATAGGCGTTCATGGACCGGGGATTGTCTATGCTTTGATCGTTGGGGCTCGTCTTTCGGACTTGGGTCCGTTATAATGAAATAATCCCGCAGGTGCCCTGGCCGTAAGGTCGGGATTAAAAGGGAATAGGGTGAAAATCCTTAGCGGTCGCGCCGCTGTAACCGGGAAGCCTCCTTCCATACATGTCACTCAGCATGCTGGGGAAGACGGAAGGCAGGCGTCGATCCGGGAGCCAGAAGACCTGCCTGCAGGTTCGCATCAGCCCTTCGCGGTTAAGGAACGGTGTACATAATATGGATCGGGACTCGTACGGGTCTGCGGTCTGTTCTCTTATGTACTCTTGCCCTCAGCCTTTTGCGGTCTGAGGGTTTTTTGGGTCAACATGAAGCCGGACGGGGAGGCTTATGCGAGATCACAGTGCATGGGAGAGGATATGGATGGAGCAAGTGGCAACGAAACGAAGGGTGCTCGGCCAGGTTATGATCTGCAACGGCTGCTGCTGCGGGCGGACAGAAAAGGGGAGGCCAGGAATCCCGCTCGACAGACTGAAGAGCAGATGGAAGGAAGAGAAGCTGCTCAAAAGCATCCAGCTGACGATTACAGGCTGTCTTGGCCCCTGTGATATCGCCAATGTCGTATCGATTCAGACGCCGGACGGTCCGGTGTGGTTCGGGGGTATTGAAGAGGAAGCTCTGTATGACGATTTGCTGGAATGGGCAATTGCCTCGCGGAATCAGGACAAGCTGCTGGAGCTGCCTGCCAATCTTATGCCTTACCGGTTCGAGCGTTTTCAGTAGAAACAACAAAAAAACAGACACATTTAGCTCACCGCTTTCAGGTGGGCTAATTGTTCGTTGGAAATAAAGGCTGGGTTGCAGAAGTTTTTAATTGCTACGGCATGCCCCTTTTGCATTTTTTGCCGTTTAATGAATGAAACGAGCCATAACTTGACAGCGTAAATAGGGAAGGGAATGACGGTACAACTAAAGCCGGATAAAAATCCTCTGTTATAACCGAAACTTAGGTTTAAAACAGGAAGTTTGCCGTAATGAACATACTATTTATAAGAAGGGAGAAGTACTGTTGGAATCCATTTGGCTGGAGTATGCATGGGCATTACTGATTCTTATTGGATTGGAGGGCTTACTGTCAGCGGATAATGCTCTTGTTCTGGCGGTTATCGCGAAGCATTTACCGGAGGACCAGAAGAAGAAAGCCATTAATTATGGGATCATTATGGCGTTTGTTTTTCGCTTCGTCGCTCTGTTTGCGATATCGTTTATTGCTAATGTATGGCAAATACAGGCGATCGGGGCTGCTTATCTGTTATACCTCGGGTTAAAGCACATCATCAAAGCGCGTTTCGGCAAGAAAAACGAGAATATTCGCGAGGACGTGAAGAAAGATGCGGCAGGAAAAGGCTTTTGGCCAACCGTAGGAAAAATTGCTCTCGCGGATCTCGCCTTTGCGATTGATTCCATCCTTGCTGCCGTGGCTCTGGCACTGGGTCTCCCGGATTCACCGCTTGGGGATTTCGGTGGTATGGATGGAGGACAATTTATCGTTGTCCTGCTTGGCGGAATCGCCGGGCTCATCCTGATTAAGTTCGCGGCTACATGGTTTGTAAAGCTGCTCGCTCAACGGCCGGCACTGGAGACCACGGCCTATGCAATTGTGGCATGGGTCGGTGTCAAGCTTGCTGTGATTACCCTGGCCCATGAAGATATTGGGGTGTTGGATCATCAATTCCCGCATAGTACAGGCTGGACCCTTGTCTTTTATGGTGTCTTGGTTGCGATAGCGCTTCTCGGATGGTTTGCGCCATCCAATAAAAAACAGTCACAGGCTGATGTGCCCTAGGATGCAACAGGGTGCATGTTGGCATTAAGCCACAGCCTCACAGAAGGAGAGCCGTCTGAAGCGGTTCTCCTTCTGTGATTTGACTCCATTTTCCCAATGCTGAATAATTAGAGTTACGTTACGGGTAAATAACAATGGGCCGTACAAATTCGCCTTGCGCGGGGAGAGATGATATGTACCAGTACATAGATGAAACCTATAGAGAGGTTGATTTCAGCAACAAGGATCTAAGAGAAGGAGAGCTGATCCGCTGTATCTTTATCCGCTGCCGCTTTAGAGCTGCTTCCCTGGAGGAAATCACCACAGAAGGCTGCCGTTTTGAGGAATGTGATTTTAGCGGCGCACAGTTGAATGCGTCCATCCATACGGAATCGGCCTTTGTGAACTGCAGGTTTACGGAAGCGAATCTGTTCGTCGCCAAATTTGAGCAGTGTAAAATGACGGGCTCGGACTTTGTAAAAGCCAGTCTGGATGGGGTGACATTCGCGGCGGGGGATTGGTCCTACACGAATCTGCGGGGGGCGCAGTTGTCCAAGCAGGATTTGCGCGGATTGCGTCTGGAGGAGGCGGATTTGTACGGCGCCAATCTCGAAAAGGCCGACCTGCGCAAAGCCGATCTTACCCGGGCCCAGCTGGCGCATGCTAAGCTGCAGGGAGCCGATCTGCGCGGCGCTATTATGGAGGGCGTCGATTTCCGCTCCATGGACGTTAAAGGCGCGCACATGGATATACATCAGGCAGTGGCCTTTTTGCGTTCATATGGGGCCAAAGTGGATTAAAGTGTATCTTGTAACCGAAGACCTAGGATTGTATGTTCATAGAGCGGTAAACGCCGGAAAATGCTGTCATGACAAGGTTTTTTATGTTAGGACCAGAGTCGGGTTATTCAGTTTCTTCAAATATGGTACACTTCTACGGAAATTAGCTTTGTCCGATGCTTTCATCTTAGTTTCAAGCGATTTCGCCGTTCCGAGTGCATACGGCAGCTTCACTTATCGGATAAACGCCCTGAGTTGGCCAAGCCGGGTTTGTGTCCGGCCAGAAAATGAATGTGGAGGTTGTCTCGACCCATGAAGAAATTATCCGCTCTTATTTTATCCTGTGCTTGTGCTTTGGGACTGATCTTCGCCCCTGCGACCGCAAGCGCACAAGCTATTTCGAAAGGAATGCAAAGCGAGCATGTGCTGCAGCTGCAGGAGCAGCTCGCGACGCTTGGTTATTTCAAGGCTGGCTTCACAGGTTATTTCGGCTCTATTACTGACTCGGCGGTCAAGCGCTTTCAACGTGACTACGGGCTAGCCGCGGATGGTGTGGTAGGCCCGGCTACGAAAGCCAAGCTGAACGCATTATCTCCTGCGCGCCATACGACACTGGAGCAACTCGCACGGATTATATATGCAGAAGCACGGGGAGAGTCCTTTAAGGGACAGGTGGCTGTCGGCGCCGTCGTTCTGAACCGTGTCCAGTCGGATGAATTTCCGAGCTCCATTCCCGCAATTATTATGCAGCCGGGGCAGTTTACAGCCGTGCAGGACGGACAGTATTACCTGACCCCGAATAAAACGGCCTACGCGGCAGCCCGCCAGGCGTTGAACGGGGTAGATCCGACCAACGGCTCGCTGTATTATTACAATCCGGCAATTGCCACTTCAAAGTGGAGCATGGCCCGTCCTGCTGTGCTGACACTAGGCAGACATACGTTTACGAACTGATACTTGTTCTGTTAGGCAGAACATTGAATAGACACGCTCAGGACCGCCGCAGCTTCGGATTGAAGCAGCGGCGGTTTTTCAATATGCTTTGTGCGGGAGATTGATTTTATACGCTTCTGCCTATACCATAGAGGAATCCGCACGAAGAAGGAGAGAGCTTTATGGGATTGACATCTGACTTTTTTCAGGGCAAGCTGGTAAAACTAACTGGAATAAGAGAAGAAGACACCGACATGATCCTGCGCTGGGGAGAGGATGCCGATTACCTGCGCAACGTGGATACTGACATCGCTCTGCCGTTTCAGCGCAGCCGGGTTGAGCAGGAAGGGGCACCAAATCCGAATGAAGTTTATTTCAGACTGAGAACGGTTGCAGATGACGAACTGATTGGCTTTGTGGCCATTCACAGCATTGAGTGGAACAACCGAGCCGGAAAGCTTGCGATTGGCTTAGGAGAGGCCAGAAACCGGAACAAAGGGTACGGAACGGACGCGCTTCACCTGATCCTGCGTTATGCCTTCCATGAGTTGAATCTGAACCGGGTAGGGCTGAATGTGATCGATTACAATCCTGGAGCCATCCGCGCGTATGAGAAGGCCGGCTTTCGGCTGGAGGGAAGAGAGCGGGAGGCGGTAAGGCGTGACGGTCGCCGTTATGACCTCATCATCATGGGCATTTTGTATGAGGAATGGCTGGCTGCGCAGGAGAAGAATTAATGGTATTTAGTGGAAAAAGGAGTGATGAACAAATGGCAACAGGTTACGCGTATATCGACATGAAATCCGTACTTCACGTGGTGAGCGAGGAGGCCACCGCAAGAAAGTACGGCCGCGGCAGAGTTGCGGAAGTGGACTTTGAATTCGGCGGAGGTTACCCGATTGTGGATGGAGAGCCTTTGATTGTGAACTCGGACGGCACAGAGAAGTACGGCCGCGAGGTTCCGCAGTACATTTTGGAGCTGATGGATCAGTTGTAAAAAATGGTTTTAATCACTAAGTAATAAGTCTACGCTCCCTTTGCACTTCTACATAGTATGGATTATAACTTTGAAGGGAGATGTGGAGGAATGACAACAACGGTTATTAACAACTATAACACAACAATAATGGCTCCTATGACAAACGGAGTAAACATGCCAATGGCAGGAGAGCAACAGTCTGTTACAACGGTATCCCTTGATTTGTCTAATCCGCTAGCAATAAAAGGGACGATCCGCGTGGAGTCGCTTTCGGGCGATCCTGAAGTCTTGGTTCGCTTTGGAGGGTGAAGCTACTCAGACACTATATAAAAAATGCAAGCCTCGGGACCTGTCCGAGGCTTGTTTGTGGTTGGACGTCATCTTAGTGGAGCTCTTATTAGAGTTATTACAAATTTTGATTGATTTTTGTCAACAATACTTTAAGGGTCAGCTGTTCTTCATCGGAAAGAGGATGAACGATTTCTTCCTCTACCCTTTGAAAAGACTGCTCGAAGGCTTCGATTAGCGCAATGCCTTTAGGCAGAACATAAATATTTTTTTGCCGCTCGTTATGGGCTGGAATTTTGCGTTCGATGTATCCCTTTCTTTCAAGACCTTGAAGCATACTCGTAATGCTTGCCCCGCGTACATGGAAACGATCAGAAAGATCCTTTTGAATTAACCCCTTCTCTTGATGTTCATAAATATAGCCAATTAATTTTCCTTGCTGGGCATTTAACCCCAGTTCTTTGATGCTCTCATCGGCACGTTTCTTTAACTTTAGACCAATGAGCTGCAATAAATCCAGATAGGGTGTATCTTGCTTGCTACTCATTAAGGTTCTCCCCTTGTTCTTGAACTATTAGATTTCTAACTGTCAGTAATGGAACTATATAAGGAAATAATAAGGATGTCAACAGACGTAAAATAATTAGATTATCGAGGCAGCAGATGCCGAAACATGAGCCCAAGCTTCACTTTTAACAAATCATCGGTATTCTTCAAATCCAGATTCAGCAACCCCGCAACTTTCTCCAGCCGGTACAGAACCGTATTGCGGTGGATGAACAGCTCGCGCGCGGTTTCATTTACCTGGCCATTGTTGGCGAAATAAGCCTCAAGCGTGCGCATCATTTCGCCGGCGTACTCCTCGTCTCTATCCAGCAGGGGACGGAATAAATAAGAGCAGTATCTGCTCATAACCTCCTGCGGAATATGACGGAAGAGATACGCGAATTCCAGATCGGTGAACAGGACGAGCGGATCGGCCAGGTCTAGCTCTGCGCTGATTCTCTCGGCCTCGGCACATTCCCGGAAGCCGTCGATCAACGAGTCGATGCCCACCCTTATTTTGCTCATATAACATGCATTAGCCCCGTTCCCATAACCCCATGCGTTCATCAGATCCGCATACAAACGTGCAGTCTGCTCATACAGCTTGCGCTCCCTGGCCTCCTCCTCTGGAATCTGCAAAAGGGAATACACACGATTCATCACATAAAAATGATGGGATTCAAGAGATGCCGTCTTCGGGTGCTCCTGCAGTCTGTCCTGAATTTCCCGCAGCCTGCGGCGCTGCCTGTCCTGGTCCCAAGCGCTTGTATCTGCTGAAGATATCATGCATACATAAGGAGTATTCCAGAACTCGCTCCCCAGCACCTCCGCGAATTCAAGCACGGTCTGCCGGGAGGCATTGCCTTTCAGGTAACGCTCTATCGTCATACCGAGCCGTTTGCCTGCGGCAACGGCCTCCTGATTCCGGATGACCTCTAGATGATAGGAGAGGATGACGGCGGCCTGATGAAAAATCCCCTCCATATCATTCGCCTCTTGCAGATTCCCGGTCTGCACCAGCAGATAACCGTAGGATGTCCCGCTTTTCAGCAAGGGAGTCCGGTACAGCAGCTTGTTGGCTGCTTTATAAAACCGGTTGTCCAGATGCCAGGGCCAATCGCTCAGCAATTCTTTGTCAGGACAGCCAGTCACATTGTACAAAACCACTCCCTCAGCAGTCACCACGGCGACAGAATGCCTCAAAATATTTGTGATTTCCTGGAAATAATCTGTATACTCATCCGCCTGCATGGCAAAATCAACAAGCTTCTTCTGTGTTTCCAGCAGTTCATTCAGTTTTCGTGTATCGCGTTGAAATTCGGACTGGAAGAGGGCAGTGATCTGTTCGGAGAAGGTGAATTCAAAGGGCAGCTCGATCAGAGGAAAGCCCAGCCGGTCGGCTTCAAGCAGAACGATCTCAGGGATTTCCGACCAGTAGCGTCCCAGCTTGATGCCAAGTCCTGAGGAACCCCGTTCATTCAACCTCTGCAACAAAGAGACAAATTCCTCAGGTGAATCCCTGATGGCATAAGCTGTCGTCAGTAGCAGCTCCCCTTCCTTCATCCAGTTAATGACATCCGGCGCATCCATTAAATTAATGGAGCTGATCGTGCGGGTCACTCCTTTTTTGCCGGCCGCCAGCTTGCCTTCCGATAACGGATAGATCGTTAAAGCATCTTCTACGGTTAAATGCATGTCAAATCGCTCCTTCTCAAAAATGATGCGTAAACCGCAGACCACTTGCGTACCTGAGACCTCTGTCACAGGGGTTTAGGAAATTATAAAGGTTTTCCGCAGCTTGCTGCAAATCATTCCTCTCTTTTAGTGTTATATAAAATAACATTAAATGCACGAATTCTGTTTTCAAAACAGCTTGACGTCCATATTATTAGATCGAAAACTAAAAATGTGTCAGAAATATTTACACTTTATGATTTTGGTTTTATGATGGGACACAACTTCAAGGAAAAGAGGGGGATGAGGATGCAGCTTACTCAAAATCAAACGGCAGCCGCTGAGAAAGAGAGTCGCTCCATGCTGGTGATGCGTGATGTCGGCAAAATATATCCCAACGGCACGGTTGCGGTTCAGCATGCGGAGCTGCAGGTGGGAGAAGGGGAGTTTCTCTGCTTTGTCGGCCCCTCCGGCTGCGGCAAATCGACGATTTTTAATATGATTGCAGGTCTGACGGAACCAACCTCCGGCCATCTGTCCGTGTTGGGCATGTCACCCAAAGAAGCGCGTAAGCAAAATGAGATCGCCTTTGTATTTCAAGAGCATACGCTGCTGCCTTGGGCGAAGCTGATTGATAATGTCACGATGCCTCTTACGCTGCGTGGCGTATCCAGGAAGGAGCGAATCGCGGAAGGTGAGCGGGTGCTTGAGCTGGTAGGCTTGAAGGATTATACGAAGGTGCTGCCCCGTGAATTGTCAGGCGGTATGAAAATGCGGGTGTCGATTGCAAGAGCGTTAATCTCCAGGCCGAAGCTGCTGCTGATGGATGAGCCGTTTGGCGCGCTGGATGAAATCACCCGGCAGACGCTGCAGGATGAGTTGTTGAACATTTGGGAGCAGGACAAAAAAATGTCGGTTCTGTTCATCACCCATAACGTTTTTGAAAGTGTCTTTTTATCGACAAAGGTCGTCGTCATGACACCCCGTCCAGGCAAAATTTCGGACATCATCGATATTCCGTTTATTTACCCGCGGGAGGATGAATTTCGGACCCGTCCGGAATTTGGCGATTATGTGCGCAGTGTGTCTGAGGTGCTGAAGCATTGATAGAGAGCCATGAGAGGAGTGTAATGAGAAATGGAAAAAATGGCAGCAAGTCCGACCGTCGAAACCACGGCAGGTATCCGGGCTTCCAGCAAAGGGAGCGGCCGTAGCGCTGCTTCGGCAGGTGAAAATCCGGTCATGAGCCTGCTGAAAAAGATTTTTCCGCCGCTAGTTGTCTTCGTCCTGTTCGTCGGAGGCTGGGAATTGATCGGACGCTTGGCCGGCATGCCCCCGTATATTTTGCCGAAGCCAGCCGATATTGCCGCCGCCGCGATGGAGAACAGCACAAACCTCATCACCTCAGTAAGCACCACCATTGTGGAGGCATTGATCGGTTTTGCCATGAGCACTGTGCTGGGCATTGCCATTGCCATCCTGCTGGCCCTGTCCAAGACGGTGGAAAAAAGTGTATATCCATACGCGATTATTCTGCAGACCATTCCTGTCGTTGCGATCGCACCGATCATTGTGATCTGGTTCGGGGCGGGCATCAATGCGATTGTCATCATTTCGTTTCTGATCAGCTTTTTCCCGATTTTATCCAATACGCTGATCGGGCTGAACTCCACGGATCAGAATATGAAAAATTTGTTCTACCTGTACAATGCGAGCAAGCTGCAGACGATCTGGAAGCTGCGCTTTCCGGCAGCACTGCCGTACATTATGGCAGGTCTGAAAATTTCCTGCTCAAGCTCGGTGGTTGGGGCCATTGTGGGCGAGTACATCGCAGGCATCGGCGGTGGGCAAGGCGGACTTGGGTACGGAATTACCGTTGCGGCCACGCGGCTGCAAACCCCGTATCTGTTCGCCTGCGGTCTGGCGGCATCCGTGCTCGGCATCGCTTTTTTCCTGATCATCAACATGATTTCCAACAAGCTGCTGCAGTCCTGGCATGAATCGGCAATGAAATGACATTCAATGGAGAGACGGTTGAACCGGCGAAGCAACAATCTACAGAAAAATGAGGGACTTAATATGTTCAAACTGGGAAATCGCAGGAACTATTGGCAGGTGTCCGACACGCTGGTGGATTTGCGGCGAATGCAAAAGCCCGGCCACCCTGTAACCTTGCCCGCACAGCCGCAGAAGGTGATTTTTGACCTTGAGCATACGGCGGTCATCGTTGTTGATATGCAAAATGATTTCTGTACCCCCGGCGGCTGGCTGGATTCCATCGGGGTGGATACAGTGCCCCTGCAGGGTCCGGTCAGCCGGTTGAACCGACTGCTGCCCGAGCTGCGCAAAGCCGGTGTACCCGTCATTTGGGTGAACTGGGGCAACCGCGAAGACCGTATGAATGTGCCGCCCTCTGTGCTGCATGTGTACAACTCGGATGGCAGGGGCAGGGGCATTGGGGACGCACTGCCCGGGAACGGTTCGAAGGTGTTGGAGAAAGGAAGCTGGGGAGCGGCGATCGTGGATGGCCTGCATGTGGCTCCTGACGATATTTATGTGGATAAATACCGCATGAGCGGGTTTTGGGATACACCGCTTGACAGTATTTTGCGCAATCTGAACGTTCAGACAGTGCTGTTTGCCGGGGTGAATTTGGACCAATGTGTGATGCATACGCTGCAGGATGCGGCCTGCCTGGGTTATGACGGTATTCTGCTGGAGGACTGCTCGGCAACAAGCTCGCCCACGTTCTGCTCGGAAGCAACGCTTTACAATATTAAACAATGCTACGGCTTCGTTGCGGATTCGGCCTGGCTGGTGCATGAACTGATCGGCTCCGGGGCCCACAATAGGGAGGCAACGCTAGAGGAATTGACACCAATTGACTCCCCTTGAGGGGTTCCATTCCCTGCGGTTACAGAACAATTAACCACGAGAGAGGTGTGTAATATGTTTTTACGATATGAAGGTACGGCATGGGAGGAGCGTTTTTTGCCCCGCCTGACAAGCAAGCAGATCAAGGAAATGCCGAAGGAGAAGACGCTGGTCATTTTGCCGGTAGGTGCTGTGGAGCAGCATGGGCCGCATCTGCCGATATATACGGATACCCTGATTGGGGAAGCGACATTAACGCAGACGCTGGAACGCATAAGTTCGAATAAGGAGATATGGCTGCTGCCCCCTGTCTCCTACGGCAAGAGCAACGAACACATCGGGCTGCCAGGCACCATCTCCCTGTCAGCGAACACGCTGCTCGCCATCATGCTGGACATTGCAGAAAGTCTGCAGGCAAGCGGGTTCCGCAAGCTGCTGCTGTTTAATACGCACGGCGGCAATGTAGATCTGTTGAATACGGCCTCGCGTGAAATCCGGATCAGGACGGGGATGATGGTATTTTATCTTAGTCCGGGCAGCCTCAAGGTGGCGGAGGACCTTATTTCTCCCGAGGAGCTGGAGTACGGAATTCACGGTGGCGAATATGAGACTTCTGTCGTGATGTCCATCAAGCCGGACTGGGTGCAAGATGAATTTCTGGCCAAAGAGCTGCCCGATATGTCCCCTTACCGGTTTCTGACACTGGAGGGCAAGATTCGTTTTGGCTGGAAAATGGCGGATATTTCCGCTACCGGCATTGCCGGTGATGCAACGCTGGCCACCCCCGAGAAAGGCCACATCATTCAAGACAGAATTGCTGCTATCCTGGCGGAAGCGCTGGGAGAGCTGTGTGACTTCGAAATTACGGAGGTGCTCAAGGGCAAACCGGTGGAACAGGCAGCCGGAGGCCCTCTGTGAAGCTCGTCAGTCTGAGCATCGGCGGTAAAGAGCGGGCAGCGCTGGAGCATGAAGGTCAATATGTTCTGATGGAGGAGATCAATCGGGCGGAAGGCAGTGCCTGGGGACTGACTGTGATGGAGATTTTGCAGCAGGGGCAATTGGAGCAGCTTATCCATTGGTACAGGGAGCATGGGGATCACAAACTCCCGTCGATCACTTCTATTCAGACGAAGGAGGCCGTACCAGCCCCGCTTTTCCGCCAGCCCCGCAAAATCTGGGGCATCGGTATGAATTATATGCAGAAAGCGATCGATTTGGCGGCGACTCCGCCAGCGTCCGAGCCGGTCTGCTTCATGAAGCCGGACACGAGCCTGATCGGACCGGAAGAGCAGATCCGAATTCCTGCGCAAACCGCAAATGTGACGTCAGAAGGGGAGCTTGCCATAATTATCGGTCAAACCTGCAAACATGTGCCGGAAGAGCGCGCGCAGAACGTCATCGCCGGCTTTGCGGCAACGCTGGACATGACAAGCCAGGATATTCATGCTCGTAATCCGAGATTTCTGCAGCGCTCCAAGGTATTCGATACATTCTTCAGCCTCGGTTCAGAGCTGATCACACCTGACGAAATCAGCGATTTGCAGAGTCTGACTGTCGAAACCGTATTGAACGGAGAGGTGGTTCACAGCAATACCGTAGCCCGCATGATGTACCATCCATGGTTCATCGTTTCGTACTTTTCACAAATGATGACCCTTTATCCGGGAGATGTCATTATGACAGGCACGCCGGGATCTGTCCGGATTCAGCACGGAGATACGACCGAATGCAGAATCAGCGGTTTTGCGCCGCTTCGTAATCCGGTAGCGGATGATGAATAAACAGCTTCAGCATTTTTTTCTTGGGGAGTGGGAATAGGATGAAAAAAATCAGAAAATCCGCATCTGCTATTTTACTGTCTGCTGTGCTTTCTTTATCAACATTATTGGCCGCTTGCGGCAATCAGCCATCTGACCAGGGGGCCACGTCTGGCACATCCGGTTCCACGGGGGAAAGCCGGAAGCTGACAGCGGTCACTCAGGTGACGAACTGGTTTGCACAGGCGGAGCATGGCGGTCTGTATGCAGCCAAGGAGCAGGGTTATTACGAAGAGGCAGGTCTGGATATGACCATCCAGCCAGGGGGGCCGCAAGTATCCCCGACACAGATTGTGGCCTCCGGCAAGGCTCAATTCGGGCTTACGACAGCGGATCAGCTGCTCGTTGCCCGGGAGCAGGGAATTCCGCTGGTTGCGATTGCGACGATTTTCCAGAAAAGCCCGCAAGGTCTGATGGTGCATGCCAACCAGCATATTGCCTCCTTTGCCGATTTGAATGATCGTACCGTTTATGTCGGGACAGGGTCGGTATTCTGGGATTATGTGAAGGGGAAATACAATCTGGACCAAGTGCAGGATATGGCCTATACGGGTTCGCTTGCTCCTTTCGTAGCGGATGAAAAGGCTGCTATTCAGGGATATGTAACAAGTGAGCCATACGAAATGAAGCAGCAGAACGTGGACGTCAATTTCCTGCTGCTGGCAGATGCCGGTTATAATCCGTATTCCAATGTGCTGTTTACAACAGAACAGTATATTCAGGATCATCCGGATATCGTGCAGGCTTATGTCGAGGCCTCTATGAAGGGCTGGGATTATTATAAAACCAACTATGATAGCGTGAATGATGTCATTCTGAAGGAAAACCCGGATTTCACCAAAGAAAAGCTGAACTACGCCGCGGAAACGCTCATTCCATTTGTATATGAAGGTGATGCAGCGGAGCATGGCGTTGGTTATATGACGGAGGAGCGCTGGGCCGAGCTTGGACGGCAGCTGGTGGAGATTGGAGCGTTGAAGTCGGAGCCGGATGTCAGCAAGGTGTTCACGGATGAGTTTCTGCCGAAGTCTTGAGAAGGTGACAATCAGCCGCTTAGATCTTAAAAACACATGGGAGGGAACGGAATGAACGAACATTGGTCAGCTATTGTGAAAGAACGAATCGACCCGGAGCTGCTGCAGTGGGAGGAGCCTGCGCTCGCCAAATATTCGATGGATTATCATCACTTCTCTCCTATCCTGACGAGACAGCTTCAAGGCAAGCTTGCGGAATGTATCGCCAGCCCGCGCAGCGAGCAGGAGCTTGACGCCCTGCTTTCGGTTGCCGCAGAAACGGGTGTACCCGTTACTGTCAGGGGGAACGGCACCGGCAACTACGGCCAATGTGTCCCGGTCACGGGCGGGATTGTGCTGAATCTGGCCAAGTATAACAAGGTGCTCGAAACGGGAGAGGGCATCATGAGCGTCCAGGCCGGGGCAAGGCTTGGCAAAATGGAATCCACGGCCCGCAAGGCGGGTTATGAGCTGCGCACGATGCCTTCCACGTTTCAGTCGGCGACCATCGGCGGTTTTCTGTGCGGCGGCTTCGGCGGCATTGGCTCCATTAGCTGGGGCACGATCTGGGATGGTCTTGTACGCTCTTTGAAAATCAAAACGGTCGAGGTGGAGCCGCGCACGATTGAGCTGCAGGGTGAAGAAATTCTGCCTTACCTCCATACCTATGGCACGATCGGCATCCTGTCCGAGGTGGAAATCAATCTGGCGCCACGTGTGGAGTGGATGCAGTGGGCGCTGACCTTTGACAGCTTTGCGCAAGCATTTCGCTTCGGACAGACGGTTGCTGAAGATTCCTCCTTGGTGAAAAGGCTGATTTCCATTCACGAATGGCCGATTTCCTCCTATTTTATTCCGCTTGATCTCCCCGCCGGCCGGACTGTTGTCCTGCTTGAAATCGATACGAATTGTGAAATGCAGCTGGAGCGTGCGATAGCAGAGTATGACGGACTGACGGCGATGAAGATTTCTGCCGAGCAGTACCATAAAGGAGTTGGCGTCTCCGATTTTACCTGGAATCACACCACTCTGTGGGCGAGAAAGTCGGATCCGGGATTGACTTATCTGCAGTTGAATTTTGACCCAACCCGTGCCCTGGAGCAGATCGAAATTATGAAAGCAGCGTATCCGGAAGTGATGAATCATATTGAATTTGCCCGCCAAAACGGGAAGCTGCTCATTTCCGGTCTGCCGCTCGTTCCCTTCTCGACGGAGGAGCACCTGAATCGGCTCATGGACCGGTATGAGCAAAATGGGGTCAGGGTCAATAATCCGCATACATGGGATTTGAAGGATGGCGGGCGCTCCTATGCTCACGACCGCTTGTGGCAGATCAAGCATCGCCACGATCCGGGCGGAATTTTGAATCAGGAGAAGCTGAAGCGTCCGGCTGCCAGCAGTGTTTGAAAAGACAAACTCGTGAAATACGAAGCATGCAGCAGATCATGTTAAAAGGACTTTGACGCAAGTCTGGACTTATAGCGAGGAGCGGATGATGTGAAATTTGCAGATGTGGTTATCCGGCGAAAGGTTCCCTGCACCATGCGTGACGGTGTCACGTTATATGCCGATATCTATATGCCTGACGAAACGGGAGAATTTCCCGTGCTGCTGATGCGCCAGCCCTACGGACGGGCGATTGCCTCAACGGTGACGCATGCCCATCCTGTCTGGTATGCAAGCAAGGGATACATCGTAGTCATCCAGGATGTCAGAGGCCGGGGAGAATCGGAAGGGGAATTCGAGCCGTTTGTACAGGAAGCCGAGGACGGTTTTGATACCGTTGCCTGGGCAGCCGCTCTGCCGGGCTCATCCGGGAAGGTGGGCATGTACGGCTTCTCTTACCAGGGACTGACGCAGTGGGCTGCGGCATCACTTCACCCGCCTGCACTTAAGGCGATTGCGCCCAGCATGTGCCCTGCCGACCTGTATCATGGGTTGTTTTACGCGCATGGCTCCTTCGCGCTTGGTAATCTGCCGTGGGCATTTCAATTGGCGCGGGACACAGCGCAAAGGGCGGGTGACTTTGAAGCGGCTGAGCAGTGCTCGCGCTACATGCGCAGCCCGGAGGATATGTTCTGGCAGATGCCACTGCATGAAAGGCACCCAATTCTGGAGCGTTACTTTCCCGCATTTTATGACTGGATTGAGCATACAGAGTACGATGAGTATTGGGAGCGGATGAACTGGATCGAGGATATAACTGCGCAGCCGGTGCCAGCTTTGCATATCGGCGGCTGGTACGACGGATATCTGATGGGAACGCTGCAGACGTTTGAGGCACTGCAGGCGGGGGCCAGCCCAGAGTGCTTCCATCGCCTTATCGTCGGCCCATGGGCCCATATTCCATGGGGACGCAGGGCGGGCGGAATCGATCATGGCGAGCAGGCAGACGGCGATCACCATCTGGAACAGCTCCGCTGGTTCGATTATTGGCTGAAGGGGAAAAGGGATGCAGAATTGTCTGCAGAACCGCCTGTCCGTTATTTTGATCAATTGAGCCATGAGTGGCATAACACGGCACGGTTGCCTTCCGTCTTAACAGGGGAGACTTCTCCGTCCGAGGTATTTTACTTGTCCGGATCACAGGTGCCGGCCAACGGCGCATCCGGCGGAGGAAGGCTCGAAAAACGGCTCGAAGATGTGGAGGAAGCCGTCCCGGATGTATTCGTGTATGATGCTCGCCTGCCGATGCGATTGGATGCTTATCTGCCGTCTGACCGCAGTGCTGTACAGGAGCGGCACGAAATTCTGGTATATACGGGCGGACCGCTCGCTGAGGAGCTTCCGCTGTTCGGAACTCCAGAGCTGTATGTGCAGTATCAGACGCTGGGCGGACCGACCGATCTGGTAGCTGTTCTGACAACCGTCTCCGAAAATGGAACGGCTCGGCTGTTGAGCGTGGGCCGTACGGAAATTTGCAGTGAAGAGGCGGAGATAAGCGGCAATGAGGCGGAGATGGAGAACGGATGGAGAACGGCGCAAATCCGTCTGCGTCCGCTGGCAGCTACTTTGCCGGCAGGCACCTATGTCCGGCTCGAATTGACCGGCAGCGCCTTTCCGCTGTTCGCGCGCCATCCGAACGGTGTCAAGGATGCGGTGAATACTACGGGCACAGGCGGGCTGAATATCGCAACCGTAGCCGTGCGCAGTTCGGAGCAGGCCCCGTCGTATTTGAAGCTTCCTGTAAGAAGATGAAATATAGGGCACTTTTAATAGTGGTGTCTGGTGCCTTTCCATACCGCTTTGCACGATTATCCCTTTTGTTCAGAATGCGGGAGTTGAAGGTTGGGGAGGGCTAGGGGAAGAAACGATGTGACAGAAATTGCTGTACATGGGCATAGCGATTCCGGCGATCCCTTGCCACCGACTGATCGCGCGCCAACCGGTTCAGCCTCTTGCGGCTGCGTCCTGATCGCAGGGTTGAACGAGGAAAGGCGAGCATGATGTGCGTGGCTTGATCGGTGTGGTTCAGCATAAACGAGGACATCGGAAACATTCGGGTTTAAGCGCCTCATTTGATCTGTTATTTTCTTTAACGTACCTAAAGTATTTTCGGCCGCCGGGTCGCTGTTTTTTTGCACCTGATCCAACGGGATAATCGTGCAAAGCCCTCGGACAGCGAGTTCACAGCCTTGCCACGATCGGCTGGCGGCTCTGTGAATGCACGTCGATAGATATTTTTCTTAATAAATGAAAAGTGAGGTTGAAGGCATATGGTGAATATTCCGGGATTGGTAGCGGGTAACTTCGAGCATTGTCCTGTTCACAAAATTTCCGCCAAGGATACGAATAAATTCGTGCTGCTGTGCGACAGGGAGCAGGTGCCGTTTACGTCATTTGTGGAAATTTTCGAGGTGGGGGGCAGAACGCCATCCAATGAGCACCGGGAAGCGTATGAATATTTTTATGTGCTCAAAGGGAAAGGTCTGGCTAAAGTAGGAAGCGAATATGAGACGCCGATCCGTCAGGGCTCGTTCATCATCATCCCGCCGGGCAACCATCATGACATCATCAACACGGGCAGTACCCGCTTGTACTGTCTGACGACCATGGTGCCTGACGAAATGTTCTCGGATTTGATCAAGGCAGGCCCTGCCGCCGAGTTGGATGAGGAGGATCTGGCCGTGCTCAAGGAGCTGGCCATCGCGCAATGAGCGCAGCCGCCGGCCGCATGCATTTCATTAATGCACGCCTTCCGCTCAGGGAAGACAACCAATTGTATGAGCTGAAGGCGGAAGGTGGCAAATGGATCAGCATCCGGCAGCAGAGCGGTTTCCTCGATGCCGCAGCGGCCGGATTGATCCGGCCGCTGATTCCAGCGCTGGCCGGCACCGATCTGAAAAAGCTGGCGGAAGCGGAATGCATCGATTTGCAGGGTGGAATTATACTGCCTGGCCTGGTGGACTGCCATATGCATCTGGACAAAGCTTTTTCGCTTGAGCAGGTGTCCAACCTTTCGGGTACGCTGCAGGAAGCCATTCATAACTATAGCCAGGCAGTACCGGATTTCAGCAAAGAGCAGCTGGCCGGCCGCATGCTGGCGGCCGCCAGACTGGCATTGAGCAACGGAACGACAACGATAAGAAGCCATCTCGACTTTCCCGTGCATTTGGGCAAAGAGGTGGCCTTTCGGACGATTGCCGCGGCTTTGGAGGTACGGGAGAAGCTGAGCGGCAGCATGAACATCCAGTATTCGCTGATGGTTCCGTTCCGAGGCGACCAGAGGGTTGTCGATGAAGCTGTCGCAGAAGCGCTGCGCATGGGCATCGACGTATTGGGCGGCGCTCCCCATCTGGCTGATGATCCCGAAGGTGAGATCAGTCGCATTTTCCGGCTGGCTGAGCAATACGGGGTACCGGTTGATCTGCATGCCGATGAAAGCGATGATCCGGGAAAAAGGACTGTGTTGAGCATCGCGGAGCATACGATTCGTTACGGATATCAGGGCCGGGTGACGGCAGGCCATCTCTGTTCATTATCCGCGATGGATGAAAAGGATGCGCAGGTTGTGATCACAAAGATGAAAGATGCACGCCTGAATGCCGTAACGCTGCCTGCTGTTAACCTGTATTTGCAGGGAAGGGATGACCGTGGTCTGGTCCGGCGGGGAACAACACGAATCCGTGAGTTGCTTACTGTCGGCATTCCGCTGGCGGCCGCCTCCGATAACATTCAGGATCCGTTCCACCCGTTCGGCCGTGGAGATCTGACGCAGATCGCCCAAATTACATCGTATGCCGCCCATATGGGGGGCGAAGAGGATTTGGTACAGCTTCTGCGGATGATCACAGACGTACCTGCCGGCATTGTGGGCAGTGAAGGTTACGGGATTCAGGAAGGTAACGTCTGCAATTTTGTGGTCACAGATGCGGCGGATGTGACGCAGCTGCTATCGGGCACAAGCTTGAGTCGCTGGGTCTATTCCTGCGGAGGCTGGCAGTCGGGGCTGTATGCAGCGCGGGCGTATGCGATGGATAATCAGTGAACGGTTGAGAGTAATAGAGGGTGAAATAGCCGAACCAGGAAGGTATTCAGAAACGATACAAGATAAAAATAAAACGACAAGCCACGGGAATCGACCGAGGTTTGTTTGTCTAATTGAGAGTTTCTTTGAAAAATATGTATACTCTATTTCATTTTTATGGTAGATTATTCCCTGTAAAATAATAGGGAGATACCTTAATGAAAAATAAAAAAGTTATATTCTCAATATATGTTGTATCTGTTGCAGCCTGTATTATTGCAGGTTTCTTGATTGGTCCGCTTTTAACAGGTAATCATCCAGAAAGGGAACTTGGGTCGGTGGAAGTACCTAATAATCTTGAAGAAGCTCTTTATGGGGCAGATGTTGTAATAAAAGGGGTAGTAAGCAAAGTAGAGGAGCCAGAGAAGAGAAGTTCTGGAGTTGGTTTTGATTATGATGTAACTCCGGCAATCATTAGTGTGAGTGAAGTTGTATACGGGGAAGTACCGGAAGAGAAGGAGATTACGTTTTTGCAGCACGGAATTGAGAAAGATAACCCAGAAACTGACTTTGTCCATGAAGGTGAGCAGGTTTACCTTATCCTGGTAAAAACATCTGATGGAAAGTATTGGTCTTATAACTTTGATGACGGTGTCTGGAAAGTAAGAAACGGAAAAGTTGTATCTGAAACCACAAATAAGGTGCTCGAGCAATTAGATGGCACATCTCAAAATACATTTAAAGCTGAAATAAAAACAAGCGTAGAAGAAATTATGTCAAATAATGAGAGTAATTAATTTGCTCCTTTATTGAATTTTTTACTAGAATTTAGTTGCTAAATAATTCTTCGTGAAGAGGAATATAACAAATTTGTATCAAGGGAAATTGAATAAGGACAGTTTGCGGATTCAAAAAAATGAGAACTGGACCGAGCCAAGGGCTTATCTTTTTCGGTCCAGTTGTTTATTTTGTCTACTTTGCTCTTAAGCTCGAAATTGGATATGAATCTATGAGTCTGTCCGACAAAACATTTTGAAGAATATTTACCCATTACGACTGAATGAGCAGTTATAAGCAGCATCACTTTTGATTTATAGCCCCCTACAGGACCCCGAAATCGCCCCCAAAGACCTTTTGGCACTAAGCGACAACACCGGTAAAATAAGAAAACCCTTGCTATGCAAGGGCTCTCGGCTATGATCTGTAGTGGGCTCGAACCACTGACCCCCACCCTGTCAAGATGGTGCTCTCCCAGCTGAGCTAACAGATCAAATTAATTATCGCGGTAAGATTGATATTACCCGAAAGCTTCCCATGTGTCAACAGTCTATCTGAATAAATTTCATTTTTCCAAACAGATTAATGATAGATACAAGGCAATTCTGTCATTCACTTTCGCCGCTCTAACCATGAAACTACACCATTACCTTCCCAGCCGTTTTTGTATTATAATTCAGCTTACATGGTTCAATGCCATACATACATAGACAGTAGGAGGACAAATTATGGCGGCTGAGATTGTAACTGTAATGACCGAGGAGCAGCTCGAACAGGCGCTGGCCATTCGCACCGAAGTATTTGTTAAGGAGCAGAATGTACCGGTGGAGGAGGAAATTGACCAGCATGACCGCCTCACCGGGACGGCTCATCATTTTCTTATTCAGGACGAAGGAGAAATGGTTGCGACGGGAAGGGTAACCATTTATGACGACGAGACGGCTAAAATGCAGCGTATTGCAGTTCTGAAGAACTACCGCTCGAAAGGATACGGACGAGTGCTGTTGCTCGCCATGGAGGAGAGAGCACGGGAACTGGGGCTTCATTATTCGCTGCTGGACGCCCAGTGTCAGGCGGAGGTGTTCTACAAGAAGCTCGGCTATGAAACGATCTCCGAAGAGCCATTCGATGATGCGGGAATCCCGCATGTACGGATGCGTAAAAAGCTGTAATTGAAAGAAATTTCTGTCTAACCAGATCATACGAAAGTCGCAGAAAATGCCCGTTTCTGCGGCTTTCCCATCACCATCTCCCAACCATCACACTACCAGCAAATTACACAACAATCCCAATTACACTATCACCCTGACTATACTTCCAGCTCATGCTCCACATCATAAACGCGCTGCTGCTCAAGGATTTTCATCTCGCCCGTACGGCTCCGGAACGCCTCTATTTCATCGCTGTAATGCATAAGATGGATCATCCGCTGCAGCTCCGGCGGCAGGCTGAGCAGCTCGTCCAGGGTGGTATGTACTACTCCTTCGCCGAGCAGCTGCACCTCATGCAGAATCGCTCTGCAGCCGCGTTCCTGCACCAGCTTCGTCAGCATCCCCGGATCGAAGATCATATCCGCGCTGTAGAACAACCGCTCATTGATATACAGGGAGTAGCTGTCCTTGCCGGGAATATGCTTGGTAGAGATCAGCTCTGCCCGGATTCCGGGCACAAGGTCGATAGCCTCTCCCGGCACGAGCGGCCTGATTTCGAAGATGTCCTCCATCCGTTCAAACATCCCTTTTTGCAGCATCCCGCCTTTCAGGGTATTTTCCCAGAGCGGTTCGACGAGCGCCTCCGCCAAATACAGCACCGGCTTGCGCCCATGGATAAAATTCATGCGAAAGCCCATCTCTTCAAGCCCGCCTACATGATCGGCATGAATATGAGTGATAAGAATGGCATCCAGCTCTGTAATCGGCAGCCCCATCTGATGGAGAGCGAGTGGGGCGGTGATCCCGCAGTCGATCAACAGCTTCGCTTCGCCGCTATCCAGCAGCGCATTGTTGTTGTAATGCATCTTGGCAAAGGCGCTGCCTGTACCAAGCATCTGCAGCTTTAATGTCATCCGGGCGTCTCCTTCTCATTCTGTTAATCGATTTCCCGGGCAATCCGGGTATTCGGGACTACCTGTTATATTAACATGGTTACAGGTACAGGCAAAACCATCCATGACAAAAGTGGCAATTTTATGAGCGGAGCAGCGCAACTTGTAGAGTTTTGCAAAGTATAAATTTACAACAGAAGATGGATGGAGGGACATGAAGCACATGAAGTGGACAAAAGTTTTGGTTTTGGTTATGGCCTTTTCTACATTGGGAGGATCTGTCTTGTCCGCCGAAGCTAGTGGTCAGGAGCCAGTCAAATTAATCATAAACGGGCAGGAAGTCAAAGAGGGTGGATATGTGATCGACGGAACGACTTATGTGCCGATCCGGGATTTCAACGGTCTGGTAACTTACGACTCATCTACCGGCAAAGTCCAGTTTGAACAGCCTAACGTTCATATTTTCCTGTTCAAGGGAGATACTGTATTCGGGAATGTGAACAAGGGGAAACTGAAGTTTAACGTATTTTCCCAGATTGACAGCCTGACCACCGATATTGTAGCTGTCAAAATCGCGATTACGGACCCGGATGGCAACGTGAAGGATATTCAGTCCCAAGAGATTACGGGCAAACAGAAGGATAACTTCTGGTTCCGTACGAATGACTTTACGTATGATTTCCAGAAGGCAGGCAAATACAGAGTAGGTTTCTTCATTAAAGAGACGTCAGCCAGCAGCTTCAAGCTGATTTCCGAAAAGGTCATTACGGCACTGGATTCCTGAACAGCTGCGGAGAGTATGGTAAAATTGACCTTCCCACCGGATCATGATACGATACGGAAGAAAGAACAAACCAACTGAAGGTAGGTATATGAATGACTGATCACAAACATGAGCATGAGGGACATCATCACGACCATGACCATGATCATGACCACGAGCATGAGGAACTGATTCTTACCGTAACGGATGAGAACGGCAACGACGTGGAGGTTGTACTGGTGGAGACGTTTGATGTCGACGATCAGCTTTATGCTCTCTTGCTTGAGCGAGGAAACCCTGAAGCGGATGGCATCATTCTTCGTGTTGAGGAAGAGAACGAAGAGATGGTGTTTTATAATATTGAAGACGAAGCAGAATGGAAGCGTGTTGAAGAAGTGTTCAACGAACTGGTTCAGGAGTACAACGACTGATTCAGCACCAGGCCATACAGGCTGCAGGGGCCCCCGTGAAGGGGCCTCTTTTCATAAGCCGCCGCGTGCCCTGTGACAAAACTATCATTTAAATCAAAGAGCCAAGCCCGCAGGCTTGGCTCTTTGCAGATATAAGGATCAAAATATCGGATCGGCTTCGATGATGACTTTAACCTGATTAATATAACGGTCTTCCGGACCTTTAACGGGAAGGCCGACATCGACATGCTCTACAATATAGTCGATATTTTCCTGTGAAATCACTTCCCCTGGCAGCAGGATCGGAATGCCAGGCGGATACACATAAATAAATTCGGCAATAATGCGACCAGCAGATTCTTTAAAAGGAATAACCTCAGTATCCGCGTAAAACGCATCGCGCGGTATCAGGGACAGCTGTGGAATTTCAGGTATTTTCACGATCAGTTCATGGGCTTGCCCATCCTTGTAATATTGGGAGGACAGCTCTTTGAGCGCTTCCAGCAGCGTTTGCACGGATTCCTGTGTATCACCTGGAGTAATCAGGCAGAGAATGTTATACATATCACTAAGCTCGACTTCGATATTGTAACGCTCGCGCAGCCAGTTTTCCGTTTCGTATCCGGTGATGCCGAGATGGCGGACGTGGATGGTCACCTTGGTCGGATCGTAATCAAAAGTCGCTTCTCCGCCAAGAATGTCATCGCCGAAGGAGTACAAACCCGGGATGTTATTGATTTCACTGCGCGTGAACTGGGCCAGGTCGATCGCATGCTGCGCCATCTGGCGTCCGTTCAGGGCCAGGTTGCGCCGTGACGTATCGAGGGATGCGAGCAAAATATAAGACGTAGAAGTCGTTGTCAGCATACTGATGATCGTCTGCACACGCTGCGGACTCACATAACCGTTTTTCGTATTCAGATTCAGCACGGAGCTCTGCGTCATGGAGCCGCCCAGCTTGTGCACGCTCGTTGCCGCCATATCGGCTCCGGCCTGCATGGCGGACATCGGTAGATCAGGGTGAAAATGGATCAACACACCATGGGCCTCGTCCACGAGTACCGGCACATCAAAGCTGTGGGCAAGATCGACAATTTCCTTAAGGTTGGCACACACGCCGAAATAGGTCGGATTAATGACCAGGACACCCTTGGCATCCGGATGGCGTTCCAGGGCACGGCGGACGGAGCTTGTCGTAATGCCGTGATCAATGCCAAGATTTTCATCCCTGGCAGGAGAGACGAAGACAGGCTTTGCGCCTGAGAAAATAATCGCGGACATGATCGATTTATGAATATTGCGTGGCACAATAATTTTATCGCCAGGCGAGCAGACGGACAGGATCATCGTCATGATCGCACCGCTGGTGCCCTGCACGCTGAAGAGCGTATAATCCGCACCGAAAGCATCGGCCGCCAAAATCTGTGATTGCTCAATGACGCCGGTCGGCTGATGCAGATCATCCAGCGGCGCGATATTGATCAAATCTATGGAAAGGGCGTTATCCCCGATAAACTCGCGGAATTCCCGGTCGGTTCCCATTCCTTTTTTATGACCGGGGATGTGAAATTGTACCGGATTGCTGTCTGCGTGTTTTTTTAAAGCGCTAAACAGCGGTGTCTGGCGGTGATCCATCAGCTTTGTCACAACCTTTCTAAAATGAACGCGTGTCTGATGCTTGCTTGCGGCACGTCGTCTTGTTATTGTCTTTTTGTATCGTAATTTGGAGTGTTACGCGGTTTATAAACAAAATTGAGTATAGCAAAATGAAGCGGGAATGCAAGCAAATGATTGATGCAAATTTCCTAACAACTGAAGCAGGATGTGAAGAAGATGGAGAATATCAGTAAACACGCAGCGGGGCGGTTACTGTCGCCTTTGTTTATAGCTCTGTGGGTGCTCGTTTTTTTGGTGGAGTTTTTGAAAGGGTCGCTGCTCGTTTCCATACTGCCTGTATATATGGGTGACTCATTAGGCCTTTCCGCCGGAGTGATCGGCCTTGCCTTCTCGCTGCAGTATCTTGGCGATAACCTGTTCCGTGTGCCTGCAGGATGGCTGGCCGAGCGGCTGGGATACAGAGGAACAATGGCGGCGGCTCTCATTGTGACGATTGCGGCTGTGCTGATGATGAGCTTTTTTTCAAGCTCTTTCTGGCTTGTGCTGGCCTGTCTGCTGCTGGGAATCGGCACCTCTCCGCTATGGCCCTGTGCCATGACCGGAACAACGGAGATTTCGGGGCCGAACAACAGCAATGGTGCAGCGATGGGGACGCTTGAAATCGCTGTGCTCGGCGGAACGGGGCTTGGGCCTATCATTATGAATTTCGTCACGGCCAGCACAGGGCAAGAGTACAGTGTTGTGTTTATGGTATTGACCGGGTGTTCCATCCTGATGCTCCTGGTGGCTCTGCTGCTGCCTGGCCGGAAACCGGTGAAGGAAGCGGCCGTGCGCGGGAAAGCGGCGGACGGGGGGGGAGCGCCTTTGACGCTTGGCAGCAGGCTGCAGCAAATGGCGAACAACCTGAAAAGCACGCTGGATTTTATCAAAACCCATCTGAAGGTCAATCCGCTTCTTTATCCGGCGCTGTTTTTACAGTCCTTTGTTTTGGGGCTGCTCAGTCCGGTGCTCACCCTTTATGCGAGAACGGATCTGGGTATCTCACCCAATATGTATAGCGCGCTGTTGATTGCAGGTGGCGGCATAACCATACTTGCGCTTATTCCGCTGGGCAAACTGGTGGACCGGTTCGGGCCCCGGTATTTTCTGCATGTCGGTTTTGGCCTTGCCGGCCTTACCTTGTTTACCTTTGCGGGTATTTCCACGATCCCGATGATATTTCTGGCCGTCTGTGTAATCGGCTTTAGCTATGCGCTGATCCTTCCGGCGTGGAATACGTTCCTCGCGGGCTTGGTTCCGGGAAGCGAACGCGGTACGGTATGGGGTTTTTTCCTTACACTGCAGGGCTCGGGGCTGGTCGTCGGACCGATTGTCTCCGGCATGCTGTGGGACCATGTCGGGCATACGGCTCCGTTCATTACGAGCGGCGTTGTAATGCTGCTGCTGTTCATCTGCCATCTGCTGCTTGAGCGCCGTCCATACCGGGGGAAGAGCACGGCTCCTAACAGATAAAACAAAAGAAGCGTTCATTCCCATGGGGAAGAACGCTTCTTTTGCTGTGATATGTACGCCAGGATTATTCCGGGTGGCTTGCCATCTTGTACAGAGGCAGCAGCTGCTCGAAAGTGGACCGGACCAGCTTCAGCAGCCGTTCTCCGTCCTGTACACGCGGGTCATTCCGTTCAAGCCGCAGACCACATACCACCTCGGATTTTTTGACAGTGGTGAGCTTTTGGATCAGGGTCCGGAACTGCTCCTTTGTCATTTCGGCATGAGGAATGCCTTGCGGTGCCATATGATCCATGGACCAGTAATAATTGCCCGGCAAGTGATCGTGGATTTCCTGGAGCTGCTTGTCCAGCTGCCTGGCAAACACTTCCTTGTTCGGACTTTCATATATAATAGCGAACACAATGAAAAGGTGGGAAGCGAACATGCCTACCTCAAAATGAGGATACGCTTTATACCCCCGCTTGCTCGGTGCCCATGCGATCCAGGTGTCCTTAGGCGGGTTCACTGTCCGGCGCGCATGCTTGGCGACATGCGGGAACATCTCTTCACCGCACAGTTCTGTCACAAAAGGGGCCAATTGTTCCCCGATGGCTTCCAGCTTCGGCCGCACATCGCTTATCAGCACTTTCATTCTGGCCTCCAGGCCGGGCACTTCAAATACATCGAAATCCTGCTCGTTGAAACCGGTGAACGTCATTCCTTCTCCTCCTGTCTTGCTCGATCCCGATTATTTTTAACCGGAATTTCCCTGATTATAGCATACAGCCGGGGGCTTGGCCGTATCTTTAAAATGAGCCATGCCCGGGAGAGCAAATTTAGTCAAATAACCAAGTACCCTTACATATTATGAAGTATAAAATATAGTAAAGGGAAAGATCATACGGCGCAGCCGTTTCCTGCGCGCAGGCTTGATCCGGATCTCACAAAGGAGGGGAATGCCGTGAATAAGAGCTGCGAAGTGGAATATTGCAATTTGGAGCTCCGGTTTAGCCGCCGGCATATCCACAAGCTGATTAAAGACCTCATTCAGGAAGGCTACTCATTGTACTGGAATGAGGATGAAGAATGTCTTGTCTTGTCGGTTCGCACGGGGCGCAAGCTGGTAAAGCTCCGTTTTCAGCTGCTGCGCACCGGTCATTACAAATTAGCAGGGGATTATTTGATCAAAGATGAGAAGCTGGCGGAATGGCTGGAAAATCTCATCGGGATTACGCGTGGCCATGCCATCATCAAGCGTATCAAGGATCAGCACATCCTGGTGAAAAATATTTTGTTCGGCGAGGTGATCCGGCTTGTGGAAGTGAACGGGTTCAGGCAGCGAGTTCTGTTTCAGAAAGGGGTGCAGCTGTCGATCGAGAAGCTTGAGGAAATGCTTGCTTCAAAAGAAGGAGAGTTGCGGCTTCAACTGGCCAAGATGGAGGTGGATGACGAATTGGAAGAGTTGTGGTCCGCGATGCAGACCGGAAATAAAGAAAAGGCTGACATCTGCCGCAGCCGGCTGGGGGAATTGTCCAGACAGCTGCTGATGCTGGAGGGATGAACATCAGCTTACTGCACCTCATGCAAATGGGGTGTTTTGCTCTGCATGGCTCTGCATGGGAGCAGGGGTTCACTTCTTTGCGCAAAAACGGTAAAATATAGTTGTACGTGATTTCACAAAATAATGTTGCAAAGGATGAGGAACCAGATGGCAAAACAGCAAATTGGTGTTATTGGTCTGGCTGTAATGGGCAAAAACCTGGCCCTGAACATTGAGAGCAGAGGCTTCAGTGTCTCGGTATACAACCGTTCCCCCGAGAAAACGCATGATCTGTTAAAAGAAGCGGAAGGAAAGAACCTGACAGGAACCTTTTCCATTGAGGAGTTCGTAGCTTCCCTGGAATCGCCCCGCCAAATTTTGATCATGGTTCAGGCCGGCAAAGCGACGGATGCAACCATTGAACAGCTTATTCCTCATCTGGATGAAGGCGATATCATTATTGACGGTGGCAACGCCTATTTCCCTGATACACAGCGCCGCAGCAAAATGCTGGAGGAGAAAGGCCTCCGTTTCATCGGCACGGGTGTATCCGGCGGTGAAGAAGGAGCCCTGAAGGGGCCGGCCATTATGCCGGGCGGACAAGAAAGTGCTTATGAGCTGGTAAAACCGATTTTGACGGCCATTTCGGCGAAAGTAAACGGAGACCCATGCTGTACATATATCGGTCCTGACGGTGCAGGACATTACGTAAAAATGGTGCACAACGGCGTTGAGTATGGCGACATGCAGTTGATCTGCGAGGCATACCATTTGCTGAAATCCGTGCTGGATGTGAGTGCGGAAGAGCTGCACGAAATTTTCACGGAATGGAATAAAGGGGAGCTTGACAGCTACCTGATCGAAATTACGGCCGACATTTTCTCGAAATACGATGAAGCAACAGGCAAACCGATGGTGGATGTCATTCTGGATTCCGCCGGCCAAAAGGGTACTGGCAAATGGACAAGCCAAAGCGCCCTGGATCTGGGCGTGCCGTTGTCCATGATTACGGAATCGGTATTCTCCCGCTTCCTGTCTGCCATGAAGGAAGAGCGTGTCGCCGCCAGCAAGGTGCTCAGTGGCCCTCAGACAGCCACCTTCGAAGGTGATAAAAAAGAGTTTATAGAGAATGTGCGCAAAGCGCTGTTCGCCAGCAAAATTGTATCTTATGCCCAAGGCTTCGCCCAAATGCGTGCGGCTTCTGATGAGTACGGCTGGGATTTGAAATACGGCAATATCGCCATGATTTTCCGCGGCGGCTGCATTATCCGCTCCCAGTTTTTGCAAAACATCAAGGATGCCTACGACCGTGACGCTGGGCTGAAAAATCTGCTGCTTGATCCGTACTTCAAAAATATCGTGCAAACGTACCAGGACGCATGGCGCAAAGTGATTTCCGCCGCTGTTGCGCACGGTATTCCGGTGCCTGGCTTCTCCAGCGCGCTGGCTTATTATGACAGCTACCGCACAGAACGTCTCCCGGCGAACCTGCTACAGGCGCAGCGCGATTATTTCGGCGCCCATACATTCCAGCGTGTGGATAAGGAAGGCGTCTTCCACCATCAGTGGTTCTGAGATTATTGCATTGATCTAAAAACCCGATACGGCCTGGTAGACCAAGGCTGCATCGGGTTTTTATTTGCTCATATATCCTGGATTGTCTAAAGTTTCAGCCCTGTGTTATGATATTTGAAAGTTTATGATTATTGTATATTTTTATTTTATATAATTTATGGATAGATCAGAGGGGTGTCATACGTGAAAAATGCGGCTCAGAACCGGAACCTCATCCTGATCGGCATGATGGGAACGGGAAAGTCTACCGTCGGGACCCTTCTTGCCGCCAAGCTGGGGTACCTCATGGTGGATCTGGACGCGGAGCTGGAGCGCCGGGAAGGAAGAACCATACCCGATATCTTCGCTAATGAAGGCGAAGCCTACTTCAGAGATGCGGAGACCGCCGTACTGCACAAGGTGCTGGAAGACAGCGGGCAGGTCATTGCCACCGGCGGCGGTGCCGTGCTGCGAGAAGGAAACTGCCGGGCAATGCTTGATAACGGCTATGTTGTGGCCTTGTCGGCCCGGGCGGAAAGCATCGTGGAGCGGGTCAGCTCATCGGCAGACAGGCCGCTGCTGGCGGGCGATGTGGAAGGTCGGGTGCGGAAGATTATGGAGGAGCGCAAGGATGCCTATTCATTTGCCCACGTCACCATTGATACGACGGGTGTGGGAACGGGTGAAGTAGCGGAATTAATTTTAGCGCATTACCGCGTCTAAGCTTTTAAAGGCGAACCTATAACGTTCACCGTTGTCCCCGAGTTCGGGGACAACAGCGATAGGAGGAAATGGTTCAGTCCAAATCAACTGGCCTTTTTGGGACATCTCCTGGCGTTCGAATGCCGCCGCCGGTTATTCTTCCGCGTTCCACTGCAGCATACCGCCGGTCATATTGATGCAGTTGTCATAACCGTGCTGCTGCAGATATTCGCAGACCCGCTCGCTGCGGTAACCGCTGCGGCAGATGAAGATGACTTCCTGATCCGGGTCGATTTCTTCCAGTCTTGCCGGAATCTGATTCATGGGAATATGCCTGGCGCCCGGAATCATGCCGGCTGCCACTTCTTCATCCTCCCGGACGTCAATCAGATTCAGGTGCTCTCCCGCTTCAAGGCGCTGCCTGAGCTCGGAGGGTTCAATTTGAGGGATCGGATTCATATGAGAGACCTCTTTTCCTTGGATTTATCTTAAATGATTGTGCAATCGTATGATGATTAGCATAGCGCACTATAAACAGTGTAGACAAGCGGAAGCCGTGCTGTCAACGGATACAGACTGTGGCCATTGCGCCAAATCAGATCGAAGGAGCTTATTGATATGGATGTTATCGTAAAACCTGCATCTTCCCTGAAGGGACAATTCGGAGCCCTGTCCTCCAAAAACTATACCACCCGCTATTTGCTGGCTGCCGCGCTGGCTGATGGCACCAGCACGATTTATTATCCTGCTCATAGCGAAGACAGCGATGCGATGCGCCGTTGCATTAAAGATTTGGGCGCCGTGCTTGAAGAAGATGATGAGAAAATCGTTATCACAGGCTTCGGACGCCATCCGCGTCACGTGTCCGAACTAAATGTGGGCAACGCGGGGGCGGTGCTCCGTTTTCTCATGGGCATTGCGTCCTTTCTGCCTGATGTGACCTTTGTCAATACATATCCGGAATCGCTTGGGAAGCGGCCGCATGACGATCTGATTGACGCGCTTGGACAACTCGGTGTGGAAGTGGAACATCAGCAGGGCCGGCTTCCCATCCGGATCAGGGGCGGGCAGCCGAAGGGCGGAAAGATCCAGGTGTCCGGTTCGGTCAGCTCGCAATATTTGAGCGCTTTGCTGTTCCTGACCCCGCTGCTGGAGGAGGACAGCGAGATCGAAGTGCTGAATGACCTGAAGTCCAAGGTCGTCATCGGCCAGACGCTGGAGGTGCTGGAGCAGGCCGGAATTACGATCCAGGCGAGCGATGACTACATGTCATTCAAGGTGCCGGGCCGGCAGTCTTACCAGGCGCAGAGCTATACGGTGCAAGGTGATTACCCGGGAAGCGCCGCCATCCTTGCGGCGGCGGCCGTAACGCAGTCGGATGTGACGCTTGAACGGCTGATGGTAAACAGCAAGCAGGGAGAGCGGGCGATTGTGGATGTGCTGCAAATGATGGGTGTGCCCTTGACACATGAGCACGATACCGTGCACGTGCAGGGCAACGGCAAGCTGAAGGCGGTGGAGTTCGACGGCGATGCGGCAACAGATGCTGTATTGGCCATGGTAGCGGCGGCTGTTTTTGCCGAGGGAACCTCGCGTTTTTACAATGTGGAGAACCTGCGCTACAAGGAATGTGACCGCATCACGGATTACTTGGCCGAACTGGCGAAGGCAGGGGCGAAGGTGGAGGAGCGGCAAGCGGAGATTATCGTTCACGGCCGTCCGGAGGGTGTGGAAGGCGGAGTGGAGATCAACGCGCATTTCGACCACCGGGTCATTATGGCTTTGACAGTGGTCGGCCTGCGGGCGAAGCAGCCGCTTGTCATCCGTGATGCGCACCATGTGGCGAAGTCCTATCCGCAATATTTTGAGCATTTGACTGCGCTTGGTGCCAATGTGGAATGGGTAAAATAATATTGCGGCATAAGTGATGAAGGAGGGGATTTTCCATGGCATTTGAAAATCCGTCACGGGAGGAAATCAAGCGAATTTTGGAGCAGGTGGGCAATATCGCAGTGGTGGGTCTGTCGGATAAAACGGACCGTACCTCCTATATGATTGCAGGGGCCATGCAGAGCAAAGGCTACCGGATCATTCCGGTCAACCCGGCGGCAGCGGGCAAGAAGATCCTGGGTGAAACCTGTTATGCGTCATTGCAGGATGTACCCGAGCCAATCGATTTGGTCAACGTATTCCGCCGCAGCGAATACTGTGCGGATGTAGCCAGGGATGCGGCCGCGGTCAATGCCCGGACATTATGGCTGCAGCTTGGCATCGTGAGCGAGGAGGCTGCTGCCATCGCTAGCGAGCATGGGATGACCGTCATCATGGACCGCTGCATCAAGGTGGAGGAGGCCATAACCCGTCCGGTTCGATTATAATGTTATATTTTTTAAATCAAGAGGGGCCATGTGGCTCCTTTTTTCTTTCAGATTCTCTGTCTCAAGAAAACGCCCGTTATAATTCTAGATCAATCCGATTTATGATTCACTTGTTATAATAGTTCCACAAAGCTGGATGACAATCGAATGAATAAGTTCCAGGTATCGTGGAAAGGGAGAGATGAGCATGCTCAAAGCCGTAGTGTTCGATGATGAGTACATCGTGCTGCAGGGCCTGAAAACGATGATCGATTGGGGGCAGTACGGGATAGAAATGATTGGAACGGCGGACAATGGCCTGTCGGCGCTGCAGATGTTCCGCGACATTCGACCGGATATTGTGCTCACGGATATCCGAATGCCTGGCATGGATGGGCTGCAGCTCATCGAGACCGCAGCCGCAGAAGCTCCTGAGGCCATGTTTATCGTTTTCAGCGGCTTCAATGAATTCGAATATGTCAGGCGTGCCATAGGGCTGGGAGTCGTTGATTATCTGGAAAAACCGATCACAGTATCGAATATTGATAAGGCTGTACAAAAGGCGATTGAGCGAATCAGGCTCAGGCAGGCATACAGCACCATGCAGGTCAAATGGAATGCCAGTCAGGCGGAACTGCTTGAAAAGGCAACTCTGGACCTGCTCTTGCTTGGCGAAAAAGTCGTCAGCAAATGGCGGGAAAGCTTTGGAGCGGAATGGACCGAGGTATTGGGTGTTACAGTGGCCGCTTTCTCTTCGGAGCGTGCTGCAATCCCTATCGATAGTTCCTACCGGGTAGTTGAAGTGACGAATGGGGATGAAATCCTGTCGGTAATTTTTCACTTCCAATTGCCCGCATCCTCATTATTTGAGCATCTGAGCCGGCTTGCCAGCCGCACAGCAGCAGTATTCAGTTCAGGATGCACATACACCTCCTTGACAGATACACCCAAAAGTTACCGGGAAGCGCTGCGGGCATTACGGTTTGGCAAATTTCATCATACAAAAGGCTGGATAACGATTCAGGATGTCAAGGAGGGGCAAGTCCGGACAGAAGAGCTGGCGACGTTGCAGGGAAGCCTGCTCTCCTGCTTGCGTAGAGGGGACCGCGAAGGGCTGGGGCAGGCGTTTGAACGAATCAAGAGGTGGACCCAAACAGATACTTTGAGCCCGGACCAAATTGAGCGGGAAATGCTCAAGCTTGTCTATATCGGTATGGAGGCAGCCAAAGAACCCCCGTATAATAGGGGGATTTTCGGCGAGGCACCGCATCGCGAACTCAGCGCATTGGACACGAGAGAAGAGATGGTTGAATGGATGTTGGAACGAATGGAAAAGCTGTGTGCCTGGATAGAGGAAGCACGGATCAGAAAGAAACACCCCGCAATTTTGAAAGCGCTTACCATTATTGAGGAGCGTTATGGTCATGATTTATCTCTTCAAGAACTCGCGGAGCAGGTTGGCTTAAATTCAGCTTATTTCAGTCTGCTCTTTAAGGAAGAAACAGGCAGCTCCTATATCAAATATTTGACCAGCTTTCGTATTGAGCGGGCAAAAGCGCTGCTTCAGGAAGGAATGAGAGTGAACGAAGCCAGTGAGAAGGTAGGTTACTGCAATTACAGGCATTTTAGTGAAATTTTTAAAAAGCATGTTGGAATGACGCCGGGCCGTTACCGCGATATCCACCATACTGGATCTTAAGGAAGGGCTCCTCGGATGAAAATAAAATCATTACTCAAGCTGCTGCGGTTCAAACGTATTCGAAGCCGGTTTCTGACGGCAATGATCTTACTGTCCCTTCCTTCCTTATTCCTGTTGGGTTATATTTCCTTCAATATTACAAAAGAGACACTGTTGGACCTGAACGCTAAGAGCAATAGGGGTCAACTGACGACATCCAGCGAGGTGGCTGATTTACTGTTTCGGAATATCAATAATTTACATTTATCCATAGTTGTTAACGAAGAAATAAGGGCTGCTCTGCGTACCAGTGATGAGATGCTTGAAAAGACAGTGCAGACCGGCAGCTTAAGCGAGCGCACGTCGAGCCGTCTGCAGCGGATTATCAGCAGCCGATTTACGGATACCCGGTTTGTCACCTCCATCTGCCTGATCGATCTTCGTTTCCAAACGTACTGCCTGGGGCGTTCGGACGATGCCGGTATCTATGAAGGCAAGGAAAAGGCAGAGAGAATAGCCGCATCGGATTGGTACCGGAGCGCCTATGAATCCAAAGGAAAGGTCGTCTTCTACGATTCCGATATTTTCGGAACGTCAGGTCAATCGTTCTCGACCGTAAAGCTGTTCCGGGATGCGGACGATCCTGCTGGAAAGGCGATGGGGCTTATCGTAATTAATGTGTCCAACACGATTTTTCATAAAATCTTTAATGAGAGTACGAATTACGGGTCTTATATGGCGCTTGATCCGTCTCCTGGATCAGTAAGAGTGGTGTTCAGTAATGCCGACTCCATCGCTCTTGGGGAAGGGGATATCAGCGAAGTGCTTGAAAGGCTCGCAGGCCAGGGATACCTCATTACCACCTATCGGAACCAGACGGCGGACTGGACTTTTGTGCATTTGGTACAAACGAAGCAATTGTTCAAGCAATCCCGCAGTATAGGTTGGGCAACGACTGTTCTTGCCGTTCTGATCGGCGCCACCGCCCTGGTGCTTTCCTATTTCATATCCGGCACCATTACCAGACCGCTGATGCAATTGAAGAAAATGATGATGGATTGGACAAAGGGCACACGGAGCTTCCCGGAACACTTCACGCAGGATGAAGTGGGTATACTTGGCGAAACGTTCAAGCGCATGGCGATTGAGCATGAAGAGTTGAATCGGCGGCTTATTGACTCCCAGTTAAAAGAACGGGAAGCTGAACTGCGGGCGCTGCAGTCCCAGATCAAACCCCATTTTCTGTATAACACGCTTGATTCGATCTATTGGATGGCTTTACTGCAGAATAATACTCAAATAGCCGAGGTGGCCATTTCATTGTCCGAAAGCTTCAAGCTCAGCCTGAATAAAGGCAAAGATACCATTCCGGTGTTCAAGGAGCTTGAGCATATTGATCACTTCCTGAAAATTCAGAACATCAGGTTCAATAACCGCTTTCACTACGTCAGGACGGTTGAGGAACCGCTGATGGGTATGCAAATGCTGAAGCTGCTTCTGCAGCCTCTTGTAGAGAATGCGATTTACCATGGCCTGGAACCGAAGCTGGGAGAAGGAACGATATATCTCACCGGGTACAGCGAAGGTGACTACGTCGTCTTTCAGGTTGAAGACGATGGTGTTGGTATGGAGGAAATTGGCATGGCTGATCAAGGATATGGGCTAAGAAATGTGCGGGACCGGCTGGTGCTTTTCTACGGGGAGGACAGCACACTCGAAATCCAAAGCCGCATAAATGTCGGTACCCGCATTACACTTCGATTCAAGTCGCCGCGGCAAACCTAAAAAAAACAGACACCACCTTAAAAATAAAGCGCTTACATTAAACCTCTGCCTGAACGTACAATAAGCTCAGCAGAATTCATCGGTTCTGCAGTTGACATTATGAAAGATCAACAGGAGGAATGACTGTATGGAGATCAAATCAATTAGGTTTCTGTCGTTATTGAGCTGCATCACGCTGCTGATCGGACTTCTGGCGGCTTGTGGTGGTCCCGGCTCTGATTCTTCAGGCAGCGGGAGCGGAGAGGTTGAAGCAGTTACGCTTACATTTCTTGTGGATAATACGCAAGATTCGGTAAATACAGCCAATGCCTACATCGAGGCCTTCCAGGCGAAAAATCCTGACATTAAGATTGAACTGGAAACCCGCCCTGGTGGTGCCGAAGGGGACAATATCGTTAAAACACGGCTGGCGACAGGGGATATGACAGATGTCTTTTACTATAACTCCGGTTCCCTGATGCAGGCGATTTCTCCGGAAAAGAATCTGCTGGATCTTACCAATGAACCGTTTCAAGCCAACGTAATGGATTCGTTCAAGCCGACGGTCAGCTACCAGGGCAAGGTATATGGCGTCCCATCCTCCTCGACCGTCGCAGGAGGGTGGTTTTACAACAAAAAAGTGTACGCCGAGCTTGGGCTGTCCATTCCCAAAACGTGGAGTGAGCTGATGGCGAATAACGAAAAAATCAAAGCCGCAGGTATTACACCTGTCATTGGAACTTATAAAGACACGTGGACTTCACAGCTCGTCGTACTGGCTGATTTTTACAATGTTCAGACAGAGACCCCCAATTTCGCACAGGATTTTACAGCCCATAAAGCGGGCTATGCAAATACGCCGGCTGCTTTAAGAAGCTTTGAAAAACTGCAGGAGTTGCATGATAAAGGATTTATGAATACGGATCTGGTAGCAACCAATTATGATACAGGCCTGAAAATGCTTGCAGAGGGAAAAGGGGCTCATTATCCAATGCTTTCGTTTGCAACTCCGGCTATTGCGCAAAACTATCCGGATGCCATGGATGATATTGGATTTTTTGCACAGCCGGGAGAGGATGCAGCACAGAACGGATTGACGATTTGGATGCCAGGAGCTGCCTACATTTATAAGGAAAGCAAGCATATTGAAGAAGCGAAGAAATTCCTCGCTTTTATCGCTTCCGTTGAAGGCACCAAGGTCGTATCAGAGGTGTCCGAACCAACAGGACCCTATCTGATCAAGGAGGCTCAGATTCCAGAGGACGTACCGGCTCTCGTTAAGGATATGCTGCCTTATTTTGAAACGGGAAAAACCGCGCCTGCTTTGGAATTCGTATCCCCTGTTAAAGGACCGAGCCTGGAACAAATCACCGTAGAGGTTGGCGCCGGCATCAAGACGGCAGCGGAAGGAGCAGCCGCCTACGACAAGGATGTTGAAAAGCAGGCCAAGCAGCTTGGCCTTGAAGGCTGGTGACCCGAAAGTGACGGGCATGAACAAAATATTTAAACACACGTATTCGTATCTGTTTTTGGTGCCTGCAGCCATTATTTATCTCGTCATATTTATCCTTCCGACCGTTCTGTCCTTTTTCTTCAGCCTGACCCGGTGGACGCTGACCGAATGGGAGTTTATCGGGTTTGAAAATTTCATTACCTTCTTTAATGAACAATCGCTGAGCATTGGCTTCAAGAACACCTTGATTTATGCGGTCATAACCTGCGGGTTGAAGGTGGTGCTGGGACTCCTGCTGGGAGTGCTGCTCACCTCCAAAATCCGCACTAAGGACTATTTACGGTCAGTCATATTTTTTCCTACGCTCGTCAGTACCATCGCAGTCGGAATCGCGTTCAGCATGATGATGCATCCCACGCAGGGCATGATCAACACATCGCTCGCATGGCTGGGAATCGCGGGTCCCGATTGGCTGGGAGATGTCAGGATAGCGCTGCTGTCGGTCGCATTTGTAGATGTCTGGAAAGGTGTCGGATTTGCAACGGTCATCTATATCGCCGGTATTTTGTCCATTCCCTATGAATATTACGAAGCGCTTCAGATCGATGGTGGCAGCGCATGGCACAAGTTTTGGAATATCATCGTCCCGCTGAGCCGTCCCGCTACCCATTCGGTCATTATTCTGGCGTTTATCGGGGGACTGCGTTCCTTTGATCTGGTATGGGCGATGACGAAGGGAGGACCGGGCTTTACCACGGATTTGATAGCCTCCATTATTTACAAACAGTACCAAGGCGGCTTCTACGGGCTTGCGACGGCTGGCAATGTCATTCTGTTTGTGGTGGTAACCGCACTGGTGTTTCCTCTCTATACGTATTTGAACAGAAAGGAGGTAGATTTGTGAGAGGCAGGAAAATCAGACAGTTCGCCCTTGAAACGGCGGGGATTTTGTTTACCATTGTGGCATTCTGGGTGCCTTTCTATTTCATCATCGTCAATGCGAGCAAAGATGTTCAAGAATCATCGCTGCTCAATCTTTCGCTCCCTTCGTCCTTCCACATCTGGGATAACATCAAAACCGTCATCGCGGCGCGTGATTATATGCTGATCAGAGCTTTCTTTAACAGTACGGTTTTAACCGCAGTATCCATAGCCGTTTTAGTAATCCTCTGCGCCATGGCCGGTTACGTGCTGCAGCGCAGAACGGATCGGGCGACACCGATATTTAATTTTTTAATCCTGGCAGGGCTCATAATTCCGCCTGCCATTGTGCCCACGATCTGGGTCATGGACAGTTTGGGAATATTCAAAACGCTGATCGGTCTCATTCTCGTTGAGGTGGCATTAGGATTTCCCTTTGCCGTACTGCTGTATAAAAGTTTCCTGGCAGCCATTCCGCGTGAGCTTGACGAGGCCGCGGTGATTGATGGCTGCGGCGGGATTCGGCTGTTCTTCGGCATTATCCTGCCGCTGCTTCAGCCCGTGACGGCAACCGTCATTGTGCTGTCCTCAGTAACGATTTTCAATGATTTTACAAACCCTCTCTACTTCCTGCCAGGTTCGGATAATGTAACTGTTCAGTTAACGCTCTACAATTTCCAGAGCCAGTACGTCACGCAGTATAACCTTTTGTTCGCGAATATTCTTTTGATCACAATCCCGCCGCTCGTATTGTTTCTTATTTTTAATAAGCGAATCGTAGCGGGCATGACGGCTGGAGCGGTAAAAGGATAACGGTCAACCATTTGAAATGAAAAGGGGAATGAACGAGATGTCCAATCTTAGCATTGCTCAAATTACCTGCGAATACCGCACGAACCTCGTTGGTACCGATCTGCGGAAACCGCGTTTCAGTTGGATCATCCAATCCCGCCGCAGAGGAACTATACAAAAGGCTTACCGGTTACAAGTAACCGGTGCGAATGGAGATTTTGAATCGCCCATCTGGGATACAGCAAGAGTGGAATCGGATCAATCGATTCATATTGACTATGCGGGTCCTGAGCTTACTGCATGTACCGGCTATAGGTACCGTGCTAAAATCTGGGACACCGCCGGTCAGGAATCGGACTGGAGCATGCCGGCCGTGCTTGAAACAGGATTGCTGGGCCTCGAAGACTGGCAGGCGAAGTGGATTACGCCGGATACCGGGCAGATTCCGCGAGATGTACAGCCCGCTTTCCTGCTGCGCAGAGAGTTTGAAGTACGGAAGGGTGTTTCGTCAGCCCGTGTTTATGGTACCGGACTAGGCGTATATGAATTGTTCATTAATGATTCGAAGGTATCGGAAGATCTGCTCGCTCCGGGATGGACCAGTTATCATCATCGTATCCAATATCAGACCTATGATGTAACAGATCTGCTGAAGCAGGGCGGGAACGCCATCGGTGTCATGCTCGGTGACGGATGGTATAGAGGAGGCCTTGGCTTTGAGGGCCGTAATTATATGTACGGGGATCACCGCGCAGCCCTTATGCAGCTTCATATAAGCTACGAAGACGGTACAGAGACTGTGGTGGGCACGGACCCGGCATGGAAAGCTTCACTTGGTCCGGTACGGTATTCAAATATATACCATGGTGAAATTTATGACGCACAGCTTGAGCAAAACGGATGGAGCAGCGCACTGTTTAATGATGATAACTGGAGCTCCGTACAAATTCTCGACCTGCCTTACGATCAACTGGTGGCACAGGAGAGTTGGCCGATTCGGGTTACGGAAATCATTCGGCCAGTATCAACATTCGTCACCCCATCTGGTGATCATGTGCTGGACATGGGACAAAATATGGTGGGCCGCTTGCGGTTTACGGCACAGTTCCCGGCCGGTGCGCGCATCGTTCTCCGCCATGCCGAAGTCCTCGATAAGGACGGCAATATTTATTTTGGAAACCTCCGCTCGGCCGGACAGAAAGTCGAGTATACCGCAAAAGGCGAGGGTATCGAGAGCTATGCTCCCCACTTTACTTTTCAGGGCTTCCGTTATGTTAAAGTGGAAGGATTTCCTGGCCAGGAGAATGGGCTTCCAGTGGATGCCTTTCAGGGGGAGGTCATTCATTCCGATATGCCGTCAGCCGGTGAGTTTGAATGCTCCGACGAGCGTGTAAACCAACTGCAGCGCAATATCCGGTGGGGACAGCGGGGGAACTTTGTGGATGTCCCGACCGACTGTCCTCAGCGCGATGAGCGTTTAGGCTGGACCGGCGATGCCCAGGTATTTATCAGCACGGCATTGTTTAATTTTCAGGGGGCTCCGTTCTTTACCAAATGGCTGCATGACGTGAAGGCAGAGCAGCATGAGGACGGTGGAATTCCGTTTGTCGTTCCGGATATCGTGGGCGGGGAAAATTCTTCCGCTTGGGGGGATGCCGCCGTCAATTTGTCCATGGACCGTGTACCAGTATTATGGCGACCTGAGGCTGCTAGCTGAGCAGTATGACAGTATGAAACGCTGGGTGGAATACGTTCGGATGCAAGGGGAGAATGAGTACCTGTGGAATACCGGCTTTCATTTCGGCGACTGGCTGGGGCTTGACGCGAAGGAAGACAGCTATGTGGGGGCCACGCCGACGGCACTGATTGCCACGGCCTATTACGCATACTCCACCCGGCTGGTGCGGGATGCCGCCAAAGCGCTCGGACATACGGAAGAAGCAGAGCAATACAATCAGCTGTACAACAACATTGTGAAAGCATTTCGCGCTGAATTTGTAACAGAGACGGGAAGAGTTGCATCTCCGACACAGACTGCGCATGTGCTGGCATTGATGTTCGATCTGGTGGATGAACGTGTCAAGGCCCGTGTCGCCGAGGACCTCAACAATCTGATTATCGAAAACGGTTACCACCTGACCACGGGATTTGTCGGCACGCCATACCTTTGTTTTGCCTTGTCAAACAGCGGTTACCATACGACAGCAGTCCGGCTCCTTCTCCAGGAAAGCTATCCGGGTTGGCTGTATTCGGTCTCCAAGGGAGCTACGACCATTTGGGAGCATTGGGACAGCATTAAACCGGACGGTTCCTTCTGGAGTGACGATATGAACTCCTTCAACCATTACGCCTATGGGGCGATCGGGGACTGGATGTACCGGAAGGTGGCGGGACTTGATATGAATTCTTCGGCTCCCGCTTTCAAACGAATACGTATTGCGCCATTATTTGGTTCAACGCTGTTGACCCACGCGAAAGCATCACATGCATCGATGTACGGACGGATCGAAGCCGGATGGAGAGTCAGCGGCTCCCGGATCGAGGTGGAGGCTGAGATTCCGGCGAATACGACTGCAGAGATTGTGCTTAAAGGGGCCACCAGGACCAATGTTAAGGAAGACGGACTCGCTTTGGAAAATGTCGAAGGAATCCATTCGGTTGTAGAAAGCACCGAAGGTTTGTTCATTACGGTCGGATCAGGCTCGTACCATTTCGCTTACGAGAACACGGTACTGTTCAGAGAAACATACAGCGAGAAGAGCAAGCTTCACGAGTTGTTAATGGATGAGCTTGCGACAGAGGTGATGGAACGTCACGCTCCCCACTTACTTAACGGAGCGCTGATCCATATCGCGAAACCGTTTTCGCTCAAGCAAATTCGTGATAACAGCATGATGCGTGTCTCACAGGAGCAGCTTGATCGTATTCTGGAAGAATTGGCTAAGTTATAGTTGCGGATCGGCAGGTTCATCATCGATTTTGCATAGTTAACATACAACTCTGTGACGGATCATCCCCTTCTGGCAGACAAGCGAAATCATCTTGTCTGCGGAGGGGATTTTTCATGCCATTGTCCCACCGATATACTTCTGCTTTTGCAGAAGGAGGGTATGTCGGCATACGACAAATGGGAATTATGAATACGGCATCAAAGCAGGAGTGGAATTCAGACTTTGACAAATACTTCCCTACACCTTACCATCATTGGTAGAAAGGAGAGGATCGCCATGAACTGGCTCGGATCGCTTCAGCAGTTGGGGCGTGCAGTTATGCTTCCGACGATGGTACTGCCGGCGGCGGCTATTCTCCTGAGTTTGGCGAGTCTTCCCTGGGCAGGCTGGGGGCTGCCTGCCGTCGGTGAAGTGGCTGAAGCCGCAGGTCACGGCATTTTTAATTTTTTGCCTTATATTTTTGCTGTCGGCGTGGCTCTGGGCATGTCCGACCAGGCGGGGCAGGCCGGACTGGCCGCGTTGGCCGGAATGGCGATATATGATCAGGTAACGAAGCATTTCGGCAGCGGGACGGTGCATCCCGCCACACTGATCGGTATTATTCTGGGCGTTATATCCGGGTTTACGCATAATCGGTTTAAGAGCATCAAGCTGCCGGAGGTACTGCAATTTTTCGGCGGATCGCGGTTTGTATTGCTGTTTATCGGCCTCTTTTCGGCCGTATTCGCCTTTCTGATGCTGGGCATCGCTCCTGTGCTGCAGGGCGCTCTTGTACGGCTTGCCTCCATGGAGGGGATGATGGGCGGCTTCGGCTTATTTTTGTATGGCGTCTTATACAGGATTCTGGTTGCATTCGGCCTGCATCATTTGCTTAACAACATATTCTGGTTTCAGCTTGGTACATATGAGACGACCGACGGAAATCTGGTGCAGGGGGACCTTCCGCGCTTCTTTGCCGGAGATCCAACTGCGGGATACTTCATGTCCGGCTTGTTCCCGATCATGATGTTTGCGCTGCCGGCGATTGCGCTGGCCATCATTCATGAAGCGAGAGAGGACTTGAAGCCGAAAATCAGAAAAACATTTCTGACCGCCGCATTTGTGTGTTTCCTGACCGGCGTGTCGGAGCAGATTGAGTTTGCATTCCTGTTCGCTGCTCCTTATCTGTTTATGCTTCATGCTGTTTTGTCCGGAATTGCAATGTGGGTTACCTATGCGCTGGACATCAGGCACGGGTTCTCCTATTCGGCTGGATTTATCGATTATGTGCTTAATTTTCATCTGTCCCATAACGCATGGCTGCTGCTTCCCGTCGGGGTTGTGTACGGGCTTGTCTATTATGTCCTGTTCCGCTGGGCTATCCGGACGTTCCGGATTCCGACGCCCGGCAGGGAAGAAGGCTCCATGCTGGACGACTGGGCCGGGGGCATACCATACAGAGCTCCATTAATTCTAGAGGCGCTTGGCGGCAAGGAAAATATCATTCAGCTTCAATCCTGCATCACCAGGCTGCGCCTTACGGTGCATAATGATCGTCTGATCGATACAGGCGCCATGAAAGCGCTAGGGTCCGCCGGGTTGATCAAGCTGGGCGGAGGCAACGTTCAGGTCGTGTTCGGCACCTATTCGGAGCTGATCCGCGAGGAAATCGCCAAGCTGATGGAGCGGGATCTTCCACAGGTCATGTTCAACGCTCCCGTGCAGGGCAAAATGCTGCCGATCCAGGAGGTGCCTGATCAAATTTTCGCGGCCAAGCTGGTTGGGGACGGGGTTGCTTTTATTCCCGAAAAAGGCGAGCTGGTGTCGCCCGTGCACGGCACGGTTATGCATATTTATCCGACCATGCACGCCATCGGCATATCGACACCCGAGGGGATTGAGGTGCTGCTCCATATCGGGATTGATACGTCCCAGCTCAAGGGGTACTTTAACGCCCTGGTGGGGGCCGGGGATACGGTGGAGCCGGGGCAGCTGCTGATCAAATTTGATTTGCAGGCGCTCCGCGAGCAGGCTGCTTCACTCGTGACACCGATGGTGATCACGAATCCGGACCGCGTGAAGTCCTGGAGCTATGCGCCATTTAAGCATGTAAAAAAAGGTCAGGCATCGGTGATGTCCGTTGTACTGCACGATAGGAATGTTGGAGGGGTAGAATCATGATAGACGGCATTGGCGCCGCCGCGGGCGTTGCGATCGGCAAGGCTTTTGTCCTGCCGAGCTGGGAATGGGACCTGACCGAGCAGAAGATGGACCCGGTGGATCTGGCCAAGGAATTTGAAAGATTGTATGAAGGCATTCGCACGTCCAAGGACGAAATCAAGCTGATCAAAAATGAATTTCGCGAAATGGTCGGACCGGAGGAATCCAGCATTTTTGATGCGCATTTGGCTATTCTGGATGATCCGGCGTTCATGAATGAGGTTCACGGCATCATTGAACGGCAGTACAAAGCGGCCGAGGTGGCGGTGAAGGAAGCCATCGACCATTTTGTAGCCATGTTTGATCTGCTGGACGATGAATATATGAAGGAACGGGCCATGGATATCAAGGATGTGGGCAACCGTCTGCTGAAGCATCTGCTCGGTGCGCCCGAGGTTACGCTTCCGAAGGATACACAGCCGTACATTCTGGTAGCCAAGGAACTGTCGCCCTCCCAGCTGGCGCATCTGAATCCCGGCAATGTTCTGGGTATTGTGACGATGAGCGGTGGGAAAACCTCCCATTCGGCCATCATGGCGAGAGCGCTCGGCATTCCACTGGTGTCCGGTCTGGAAAGCAGCAGCAATCTGCCCGTCCAAACCGGGGATATGATGATTGTCGATGGGGACAACGGGCGGGTGTTCGTCAATCCGGAGCAGCCTGTTCTGGAGCGGTATACCGAGCTGCGGAATGAACAGCAGCGCAAAAAGGAGCAGCTGCAGCTGCTGGCTTCCGTTGAGGCCATCACGAAGGACGGAGAAACGATCAGACTGTCCGCCAATATCAGTTCGGTCAAGGACATGGAGGCAGCCATCAGAAACGGCGCTCAGGGCGTCGGGCTGTTCCGGACAGAATTCCTGTACATGGATCGGCCTGCTTTCCCCGGCGAAGAGGAGCAGTTTAACGTGTACCGGCTTGTCGCCGAGAAGGCGGGCGGGCATCCGGTCGTCATTCGTACCCTTGATATCGGAGCCGATAAGCAGCTCGATTATTTGCAGTTACAGGAGGAGGAGAATCCTTTCCTTGGCTATCGCGGCATCCGGATCAGCCTGGACCGCAAGGATTTGTTCAAAACGCAGCTGACCGCCATTCTGCGGGCAAGCGCCTTTGGACAGGTTAAAATTCTGTTTCCGATGATTTCCTCCATCGAGGAACTGCTGCAGGTCAAGGCCGTTATGAAGGAAGCGATGGAGGAACTGGACGGACGCGGCATAACCTACAACAAAAATACCGAAAAGGGGATCATGATCGAGATTCCCGCCGCCGTCCTCATTGCCGAGGAGCTGGCGCGTGAGGTGGACTTTTTCAGCATCGGCACGAATGATCTGGTGCAGTATGTGTTGGCGGTCGACCGCATGAACGAGCAGATTGCCCATATGTACAACCCCTATCATCCGGCGGTGCTCCGTATGCTGCGCATGACGGCCGAGGCTGCCAAAGGAGCGGGCATCAGTGTCAGCGTGTGCGGGGAAATGGCCGGGGACGAGCGTTCCATCCCGCTCTGGCTGGAGCTCGGCATCCGGCAGCTGAGCATGTCGCCGCAGTCTTTGCTTCGTGTCAAGCACAGGCTGCTGAATACGACGGCAGCGGATGCGAGACGTACGGCTCAAGAATGCATGAAGCTGTCCAAAGCGGCCTTGATCGAGCAGAAGCTTGCGGCAGCAGCGAGCGGTGTGCCTTTGAATCCGTAGTGCCGTACTTGGTCATCAAAGAAGCAGCCTCAACTGTCAGTTCAGAACGTAATGTCCCAAAAATGAACAAAAGGACCTCAAACTCCGCAATCAGTGGGGTTGAGGTCCTTTCTAATTAGGTGAAATTTTAATTTGATATTTCCGCTTTTCTTTTACGAATAAACGCTGACATGGCTGCTTTTGATTCCGGCGTGTGATCACCTGGTCCAGCTAAGACTCCCGTGGGATCAACAGTTCTACTTATCTTTATACCGGCCGTAATGCTGGGTATTGATGACAAATTCCGCTTTGTATATGTTTCTCGACTGATCCTGCCGGCATCCGCAGCCTGTCGAATATTTTTGTGTGCGGCCAATAATGTTTTTTTTGAAGACATGTGATCACATCCTTTAACGATAGTATAACCCAATCAATCGAGAAGTGACAGTACCATCTATACCTACATTACGACCTGGCAGCAGGAAAGCATTATATTTTTTTATGTAGTATCTGAGCAGTTTTGTTTTAGGAGTTAGTGCTAAAAAACCTTCATAACCGTAGTCAAAGCTAACTTTTCCTGCAAAGGCCATCATCAAGCGGGCAACATTGATGTATGGCCTCGGCGGAAATACGCCATATCGATTCCTCGGGGCAGCTTCAATTAAATGGATAAAAATATGATCGCCTTTATCTGACAATGAAATGGCCCCGTTAATGAATTCTGTTTTTTCATCAACTAGTTTGAATACGTTTCTTTCCGGATGATCGAGTTCGTTTCTCCATATGATGTTTCTAGTCCATTTCATAGCACTCAAATCACCGGAAGACACCGGTAAAAAGAAAGCTTTATACAATGAACCGTTTGGGCCTTCCAGCCACCAATCTGCCATTATTTAACCTCCAGTATTGCCTTGTCCAAAATTAATATCCGTATGTCAGTGGGATTCAGTCTAGGCTTGAATATGCGCATAAAAAACCTCTTAAGGTTAATTGGTTTTATCCCTGGGGGACCAATGTAACTTTAAGAGGTGTGCTTCACCGAATATGTCGTTCTCTGATTGTTAAATATTCTACTGCTATTCTGCTGGTCGGCTCACTCACCCGCCAGAAAATCACAGAAAGCGCGGCCGTATGGCGGGAGATCGGACGGACGCCGGGCGGAGATGATATGTCCGTCCCGGACCACGGCTTCATCCTTCCACACGGCACCTGCATTCTCCATATCATCCCGTATGCCCGGGGTGGATGTCACGGTAACGCCGTCCAGAATTTTGGCGGAAATAAGCACCCAGCCCGCATGGCAGATTTGACCGATCGCTTTCCGGTCCCTGTGCATTTCCTGTACGAGCTGTATCACCTTGGGATACCGGCGCAGCTTGTCCGGCGCCCAGCCTCCCGGTACGAGAATGCCGTCATAGTCTTTGCTGTCCAGTTCGTCAAAAGCATAATCCGCCTTTACAGGGACCCCATACTTGCCAGTATAGGTTTTGCCTTTCTCAGCACCAGCGAGATGAACCTCCGCTCCTTCCTCACGAACACGGTACACCGGATACCAAAGCTCAAGATCCTCGAATTCCTCATCGACGAGGGCAATCACTTTCTTGCCTGCAAGCCTCATTTTTACACTCTCCCTCTCCGTAGTTTGTTCCTGAAATGCCGATCCACTTCATTTTAAGAAAAATGGCAGCGCAAGTCCATGTTCAGGCTGGCACGACTCTTAATCGATGCGCTGATTCGACAGAAAAAGACATGGATTTTCCGATCTCCTATGGTAATTTGTTCAATTCCTTGTGTAGAGAAGGAATTGAGGTTAGTCGGGTCGAATTGAGTTTAGAGAAATACATATGCGTAAAACTGCAAATGATGTTTAATGGGGTGTTAAAATGCGCAAGCTTTGTGAATGCGGCGCAAGCATGAACCTGGAACTTAGGACCTTGGTTTACGGACAAAAGATGGAAATCAGGCATGTGCCCGTGTTGACCTGCCTTAGCTGTACTGAAAGTGAAGTACCGGCTCAGGTGGCGGATGATATCAAGAGGCTCATAAAAACAACGGATGAGGAACCTGCAGTAAAACAAATTTCATTTACGGAAATCCATGAATGGGCAGATGTCATTCGACAAGTGCTCATGAACTCGGAAGACCACGAGCTTGAGGAGTGGGATCAGCCGCTGGAGGAGGCCAGGCAGGAGCGCATTAATTTGCTGCTTGATTTATACCGCTTTGCCAGTGATTCCGGGGATACCCGCTGGATGAATGAGGTGGAAAGCAGGCTTAAGCAACTGTCTATGGCGGCACCCGACCTGCTGTTATCAGACATAAAAAGATGAATATATGAAAATTTTCATGGACATCATTGGATTTTACATAAGCTTTTTGTTAAGATTAAAGAAAGTATAAGTTTTCAGCGGTGCTGAGGCTTTCTTTAATCGCAAGAAAAACCTTCGCTAAAAGCGGTCTGTCTTCTGTGAAAGCACGTCGTTTCTTACCGTAGTCTTAAGACTCTTTGATGGGAAAGGAATGTATGTCCAATGGCAACCATGAAAAAGTTGAGCACGATCGAACATTTGGACGGTGCGTTGACAGCTTCGGCCGGGAAGCCGCTGCTGCTGTTCAAGCACAGTACGCGCTGTCCAATCAGTGCAAGAGCGAACTATGAGATGGAAGCCTATCTCCAAGGGGCACCTGTGTCTAATGTTGAATACGGTATCATTTACGTGGTTGAGGATCGTCCTGTCTCTAACGAGGCTGCGGCAAGGCTGAATGTGAAGCATGAGTCGCCACAAGTTATTCTGGTCAAAGACGGAAAGGCCGTGTGGGATACCTCCCATGGCAGCATTACAAGTGTCAGATTGCAGGAGGAGCTAGGTCGTATCTGACCGCACTCTGATTGCATAATGTGGTCTTTTGTCGTATCATGTTTTTAATTGGTAGCTGGGTCATGAAATGAAAATTTATCGGCAATGGAGAGAAGGAATGTGACGGTAACCATCTATGATGTTGCTCGCGAAGCCGGCGTTTCAATGGCGACGGTATCCCGTGTAGTCAACAATAACCCGAATGTAAAACCGCAAACCCGCAAGAAAGTATATGAGGCTATCGAGCGGCTGGGATACCGGCCGAATGCGGTTGCACGCGGACTGGCGAGCAAGAAAACCACGACGGTCGGCGTTGTGATTCCCGATATATCCAATTCCATATTTGCTGAAATCGCGCGTGGAATTGAAGATATCGCCAACATGTATCACTATAATATTATTTTGTGCAATGCCGATAAGCGCAAGGAGAAAGAGATCCGCGTCATCAACACCCTGCTGGAGAAGCAAGTGGATGGACTTCTCTTTATGGGCGGTACTGTAACAGATGAGCATATTCAAGCTTTCCAGACGGCGGCCGTGCCTATTGTATTGTGTGCGACAAGTGATGAGAAAGGCATGTATCCGTCCGTTGACATTGACCATGAAAGTGCCGCCTATGATGCAGTGAGCACCCTGGTGCGCCACGGACACCGCCAGATTGCCATGATCAGCGGCACGCTGCAGGATCCGGCTAACGGTTATGCCCGCTTTCAGGGGTATAAGAGAGCTCTCGAAGCAGCGGGGATCGAATATCAGGAAGACCTTGTTCGCATCGGCAACTATCGCTATGAATCCGGGGTCGAGGCCATGAAATACTTCCTCGGTCTGAAGAAGAAGCCAACCGCCATCTTTGCTGCAACAGATGAAATGGCCATTGGCGCGATTCACAGCATTCAGGATGAGGGGCTTAGGGTGCCTGATGATTTCTCCATTATCAGTGTGGACAATATTCGCATGGCATCCATGGTTCGTCCGCAGCTGACGACGGTAGCCCAACCGATGTATGATCTTGGGGCTGTCGCCATGCGTCTTTTGACGAAACTGATGAAGAAGGAAAATGTCGAGAATCCGCGGGTTATTCTGCCGCATGAAACGATTCTGCGCCTGTCCGTCAGTCATTTGGATTAAACATGACATACAACATTGAATGAGCTCCGTAAGGGGCTTTTTTCAATCATTTTTATTTTTGAAATTGGATTTTACAGGCAGGAGGGATGAACGAATGAGTCAGGTCATTGGTCTCATAGGCGCAATGGACGAAGAAATAGAACTGCTGCTGTCAGGCATGCAGACCGCACGCAAGACCGTTAAGGCGGGCATTACATATACGGAGGGTATGCTCCACGGTCATCGTGTCGTTGTATGCAAATCAGGTGTAGGCAAAGTGAACGCTGCGGTCACGACACAGATTCTGATTGACAGGTTCGGCGTAAACAGCGTTATTTTTACAGGTGTGGCCGGGGCGGTGAATCCGGAATTGAATATCGGCGATATCGTGATCTCTTCAACCTGTATGCAGCATGATATGGATGTGACGCCGCTCGGTTTTGCACGTGGAATCATTCCTTACCAGGACATCTCCGAGTTCGCGGCCGACAGCCGGTTGATTCAATTGGCCGAGATGGCCTGCAAGGCAAGAGGAGACCGTTATCTGACCGGCAAGGTGCTTTCCGGTGACCAGTTCGTGGCAAGCAGGGAGACCGTCACCACTCTGTATACGGAAATGGGCGGAGCCTGTACGGAAATGGAAGGAGCGGCGGTGGCGCAAGCCTGTCACATGAACGGTGTTCCGTTTGTTGTGCTCCGTTCCATGTCCGATAAAGCGGATGGCTCAGCACATGTGAATTTTGCCGAATTTACGGTGGAGGCCTCATATCGTTCACATCAAATTGTGGAATATATGCTTCAGCATTTTGACACATGATTCAATACATAAAACGGTTGCGGAAGCGGACCCGGTCAAATTGCTCTGCTGAGCTGAGAGGCACACGGTTTCCGATTCTCACCATCAGACAGTTGGCCGGGTGGGCGCAAATTTCAGGATCATCGGTGGCAAACCAGACCATGTCCACCGTTTTCATCAGCTTCTCCATCATTTTGCGGTAATCCCAGACGCTCATTTGCGTGTTTTTTAAATCCCAATGCCAGTAATATTCTGTCGTAAATACGATATAATCATCTAGCTGTCCATCTTCAAACGCCGCCCGCAGCATCTGCCTGCCCAGCCCTGCGGAACGGTAATTATCCGCTACCTCGATTGCCCCAAGCTCAAGCAGATCCTTCATGCCGCCCTCCGACCAGCGTTCACACTCGTCCGGATAATGAAAGGTGACATAACCAATAATTACGCGTTCGTCTCTTGCGATGATCACGCGCCCTTCGGGCAGAGAGGCAATGTCGATGAGAGCATGATGCTGCTCGCGCGGAACGCGGAACGCATCCAACTGTTCGTGCATCAGCAGATCCCGCAGACAGGATTCGTCTACCGGACCTTCAACGGTCAAATTCCCTTGATGGGCAGCCATATCATGAACCCTGTACAGCTTTGTATGCTCCATTGTAGGCTCCTTTCCCAACCATACTGGCACTCCCCTGTATCAACCTACTTATAACAAAAAAACAATGACTTGAAAAGGATGACCGTCACAGTCTGCCTGTGATATACTGTCGATGACATAAAAAATTCATATTTTTGGCTGCGTATCTGGATTCTTCATTAAGCAAGTTCTGACTATGAGTTGTACTCACATTTGTACCAAGAGGAGGCTGAAAGTCATGAAGGGCGAGCAACTGGAAAGTGTCGTTTACGCATCAAACATGGGTTCATATGAACAGGCCTGCAAGCGTTTTCAGTGGGAGGATGTCGAAAGTCATTTTACTTGGTCCCGGACAGGGAAGGTGAACATGGCTCACGAAGCGATAGACCGGCATGTCTATGAAGGCCGTGGCCATAAAACCGCGCTGCTCTACTGCGATGGACAGCGGGAGGAGTCCTACACTTTTATGCAGCTTTGCATGGAATCCAACAGGTTCGGCAATGTGCTGCGCAAGTACAATGTGGCTAAAGGGGAACGGGTATTTGTTTTCATGCCACGCTCGCCCGAGCTGATTATTGCCCTCTTGGGCATCCTGAAGGTTGGAGCCGTGGCAGGGCCGCTCTTTGAGGCGTTTATGGAAACGGCTGTCAAAGACCGGCTTGAGGACAGTGGCGCTGTCGCCATTGTGACGACTCCGGAGCTGCTCAGCCGCATCCCCAGAGATGAACTGCCGGAGCTCAAGCATGTCTTCGTGGTAAGGGACAGCTCACAATTGGCAGGTGACGTTATCGACTTCAAAGCCGAAATGGAGCAGGCTTCCTATGAATTTGAGCCTGAGTGGCTGGACCGTGAGGACGGGCTGATCATTCACTATACGTCAGGTTCGACCGGGAAGCCCAAAGGAGTATATCATGTACAGAATGCGATGATTCAGCATTATTACACAGGCAAGGTGGTGCTTGATCTCAGGGAGGATGACATCTATTGGTGTACGGCAGACCCGGGATGGGTAACCGGGACCTCCTACGGGATCTTTGCCCCCTGGCTTAACGGAGCCACGAATGTGATCCGGGGCGGGCGATTCAGTCCGGAGAACTGGTACAGAACGATTGAACGTTATCAGGTAACCGTCTGGTACAGCGCTCCTACCGCATTTCGCATGCTGATGGGAGCAAACGAGGAAATACTCGAAAAATACGATTTGAGCAGCCTGCGGCATGTGCTCTCGGTTGGTGAACCTCTCAATCCCGAAGTGGTACGCTGGGGCTGGAAGGCTTACGGACAGCGTATACATGACACGTGGTGGATGACGGAGACCGGAGGGCAGCTGATCTGCAATTATCCGGAGATGGCTATTAAGCCTGGCTCCATGGGTAAGCCGCTGCCCGGCATCGAAGCGGCTATCCTTGATGACGAAGGCAATGTCCTTCCGCCGAACCAGATGGGGAATTTGGCAATCCGGACGGGCTGGCCGTCCATGATGCGAAAGATCTGGAACAACCCGGCGAAGTATGATGAATACTTCCGCTTCAGCGGCTGGTACGTATCCGGAGATTCCGCTTATATGGATGAGGACGGTTACTTCTGGTTTCAGGGAAGAATTGATGATGTCATCAATTCTTCCGGGGAACGAATCGGACCGTTCGAGGTGGAGAGCAAGCTGGTTGAGCATCCGGCGGTTGCGGAAGCGGGAGTCATCGGCAAGCCTGACCCGATGCGTGGTGAAATTATCAAGGCGTTTATCGCTTTGCGTGAAGGATATGAGCCTTCCGAAGAGCTGAAGGAGGAAATCTACCGTTTTGTCAGGGGAGGTCTGTCGGCTCATGCCGCTCCGCGGGAAATTGAATTCAAAGATAAACTGCCGAAAACGCGTTCAGGCAAAATCATGCGCCGTGTGCTGAAGGCCTGGGAGCTTGAGCTGCCTACTGGAGATTTGTCGACTATTGAAGATTGATGACATTGGCTGAGGTACTTCTTTCGCAAGTTGTGAGAGGCTCCGAGAACGAAGCATTCCTACAATCGCTGTTGACCCCAAATTTCAATGAATTATTCTTCATGAGGAAGAAATTTGGGGTCAAAGGCGAACGCTGTCGCTTTTTCGGAATTGCTTCGTCCTCTCCGCTGCTCCTTGCGCACCCAAACTTAAAAATAAACACAGAAATCGCCAATTTCCTGCGATTTCTGTGTTGCATAAAAGAGGAGAACAGGAGCAAGTATTCTCCTGTTCTCCTCTGTTTGTACTTCATGCTCTCTCTTGCACAAGACAACTTGTAGCGACTTGTAGCCCTGATCTTTTCCTGACTTCCCGTAGCAACTCAGGGTTTTCGAGTCGTTATTATTCCTGCTGGAAATCTAACGGGTGTAGTAGCCGCTATTTGACGTAAAAAGGGCCTTTTCTAAATCTAACGGATGTGACCGTTGTTATTTGCCCTAATCCAGGCGAAAATGTCCGGGTTCAGTGAATTAAGCGACATGGCGACCGCTAGAATTTAAAATCAACATTTTTGGAATCAATAGAGGCTGTGGCAACCGTTAGAATAGTTCTGGGGTTAGAGTTGAGGTGATGCGAGCCTGACTACTTAAGAGTGAGAAAAGGCTCAAATGGGTCAAACTGAAGAAGAAAGAGCGAGTATTGGTGGAAATGCGACCACCGATACTCGCTCTTTTAAATCATAAATGGTTCTTTTTGTGATCCAAGTCTGCCTTTATCTTGTTAATACTCATTAGTTTTGCTGATGAACGGGAGATGAAGGAGGGGACTCGCCCAGTGCATTCACTGCGGTAATACGGAACCATCCTTTTGCCTTCTTTTTCCCGCCCTTGTTGTAGTCGAACTGTGTAAAACGGGGGGAGCCGACCAGATTAAAAGGCTCCTGTCCGTTCTCGCTGTAATATACGTTATAGCCGATAATACCTTGCTCAGGTCCATTGGCAGCCCACTGCAGCTTGATCCCATTGCCGGCTGCTTCCGCTACAGGCTGCCCCGGAGCGGAAGGAGGGGTGCTTGGTTGTTCACCTTCACCGGCAGCAGGATCGTCCAGAACCGGATCAGGATCCGGTACGGTGGCGGTGCTGGTGCTAGGCGCCGATTCACGCCCTGCAACATCGACTGCCGTGACATAAAACTCCCCTGGCGATTCTGTAAATACTCTGGAGCCGTCAGCCATAACGATTTTACCGGTAGGGCTGAAGCCGTCCCCGGTGGAGCGGTACAGCCGGTAACCGACGACATCGTCATCCCCGCTAGGAGAGAAGGAGATGACCGCTTTTCCGTCCTCAAGGCTTGCCTGGACATTCGCAGGAGGCTCAGGGTCTCTTCCGTTGTCCTTCCTTGGGTCCACCCGGGTCGGAAGCTCATCGTCAGCATCGGCCGGGAGATAATAGGACAGCGATTTATGCTCCTTCATCTTGGAAAATGCTTTCTGCAGCTCCTTGATCAGCTCGGAGATCGGTTTCTCACGTTTGATGACGGTCTGCTGGCTCAGGAATTCATCAGGTGTGCCGTCACGCGGAATATAGTTGACTCCGTTGTACGTAATATATTTTGCTCTTGCGACCGCATCATCACTTTTGGTCGGCACATACTTGGTATTGAAAATATCCGTAACGAACCTGTTCGTCAAGGAAGTTGGCAGCTTGCCGCTGTATGCTGACACGGTGCGGGTCACGATGCCGTCCGGTTTCTCGAATTCATGGTCTTCGAAAAGCTGTGGATCCGAATCAACAACCTCGTTCATGATGGTCGCCCACAGCCGCCGTGCCCGTTCCTTCTGCGCACTCGTTTCGAGCTTGTGGATCGGCTGCTTGTATCCGACCCAAACGCCGAGCGTGACGTCCGGTGTAAATCCTTGAAACCATACGTCGGTGTATGACTGGGTCGTTCCGGTTTTGCCCGCGATCGGGATATCATTGTGCTTGAAATTGCGGTTAACGAGCGCTCCTGTACCGTCCCTCACGACAGTTTTCAGCATGTCTGTCATCAGATAGGCGGTTTGTGGCGAGAATGCCTTCACAGGCTTCGCTTCGTGCTTGTAGACAATGTTTCCTTTGGAATCGACAATTTTGCTGATCATATAAGCATCATTGAATACACCGCCATTGGCGATCGCGCCGTAGGCATTTGTCAATTCCTCTACGGTAACTCCATACTTCAGCCCACCGAGCACACCGGTCTTGGCCTGGTAATCACTATCTTCAATAGTAGTAATACCGAGCTTTTTGACAAATCCCCAGGCTTTATCAATGCCTACCTTATCATTGAATATTTTGAGCGCAACCGTGTTGATTGATTTATTGAGCGCATGACGTGCCGTTACAAGTCCTTCGTAGCGGTTATTGGAGTTTTTCGGAATATGGTATCCGTTCACTCCGTCTTTAAGAATAATAGGAGCATCGTCCAATACGCTGCCCGGTTGAACCAGCCCGGCTTCCAGTGCCGGCAAGTAGGCTGCGAGCGGCTTCATGGCCGAACCCGGCTGGCGTACCATCTGTGTGGCGTAGTTCATCTGCTCTTCATTAAAATCGCGGCCTTCAATCATGCCGAGAATTGCACCTGTCTTATGGTTGATCAGCATGGCGGCCGTCTGTTCCATGCCTTTGGTCTGGCTGGTCGGCGAGAAATTGTTGGCATTTTCGGCGATGCTTCGCATCGTTTTATACACGGTTTTATCAATGGTCGTATAAATTCTGTACCCGCCGGTGCGCAGCTGTTGCAGCGCTTCTTCCTGATCGGTCTGATTTGTGCCCGCCGCTTCTCCCGTTTCCGTTTCCGTATCTGATTGCTGCTCCGTCCCTTTCTGGAGAGACATCAGGATCTGGGCAGCCTGCCGCTCGGTTTCCATCATAAGATACGGATAAGTATTGTAGGCCTTCACTGTTCTCTTTGCCAGCGATTTCTTGATATCGAACGCCAGGGCATCATCATATTGCGCCCGGACGATTTTGCCCTCCTCCAGCATGCGGGAGAGCACCAGCTTCTGCCGGTTCATGGCCTTGTTAAAGGCCGACTCGTTAAATTCCCCTTTGCCGTTAAAGGCGGAGTAAGTACTCGGAAGCTGCGGGAGCCCGGCCAGATACGCCGCTTGGGCAATGTTCAGCTTGCTCAGATCGGTAATGTTAAAAATACCCTTGGCTGCAGCCTTGATGCCAAACACATTGTATCCGTTGGAGCCGTTGCCGAAAGGAACCTTGTTAAGATAAGCGGTCATGATCTGTTCCTTGGTCATAAATCGTTCCAGGCGCATCGCCAGCAAAATTTCTTTGATCTTGCGGTCTTCGGTACGGTCAAGATTCAGAAATACGCGCCGTGCCAGCTGCTGAGTCAGCGTGCTTCCGCCGGTCTGGACAGATTCCTTCAGCACTTTTTGTTTGACTGCGCGCAGGGTGCCCGATAAATCCACGCCCTTATGCTCATAAAAACGATTGTCCTCAATGGCGACAACCGCATCGATGACGATTTGCGGGATTTGCTCATAGGTGACAGGACGCCTATCCTCTTCGGTACGGAGCTGCCCGATCGGTGAGCCATCTTCAAAGTAGGCGAATCCGGTAATGGCATTTTCGCCCACCTTTTGCTCGATCGTTTCCCTGCTGCGTACAGGCTCATCCTTTACGATGGAGGCCACATACCCTGACACGGCTCCACCGGCGAACAATAGGCCCATGCAGCCCAGCACCACGATCCATTTCAGAGTGACGCCGATCCTGCGAAAAATGGTTTTTGCCCGGGAGCCCTGTCGGTCAGGGGGGATTTTTTTCTCATCAACCATCAAGCTTTCCTCCTTTTAACAGGCACTATTATAGCATAAAATTGAAATTTTAACCCATAAGCTGAAAGCCAGACTTCCTGTACGTTGACTTGCACAAAAAAATTATGTTATAAATAGTTCAAAGTAGTTTAAAGTACATATGGATAAAGGCTGGGAAAGACTGAAGTAGAAGGCGGCAAGGCGTGCACAGAGAGACGGTGGGTGGTGCGAACCGTAGACGTTCCTCCTTTGAATTACCGTCTGGAGCTGTCCGGATGAACAGGGAAGCGAGGCAAGCATTCCTGTAGTAGTCCGGTACCGGGCAGAGACCCGTTATTGCAATGAAGTGAAAGTGTGTCGCCCTTTGCAGGCGTGCGCTTTAATTAGGGTGGTAACGCGAGCAGGCTCCTTCTCGTCCCTTGGGATGGGAAGGGGCCTTTTTGTGCATTTTTATACACACGGGGAGGAATCTGTAATTATGAAGTGGGAAGAGCTTACCCCTGCGCAGCAGGCGGAAACGGAGCGCCAGCTCGCTATTTTGACGCGCGGGGTGGTGGAAATCGTTCCGGAGGATGAATTCAAGCAAAAAATCGCAAAAGCGGTTGTGAGCGGCGAGCCTTTGAAGGTCAAGCTCGGGCTTGATCCGTCGGCTCCGGATCTGCATATCGGACATACGGTTGTAATGCACAAGCTGCGGCAGTTTCAGGAGCTTGGCCACCAGGTACAGTTGATTATCGGGGATTTCACAGGCCGGATCGGCGACCCGACAGGCAAATCCGAGACGCGCAAGCAGCTGTCTGAAGAGGATGTGCAGCGCAATGCGGAGACGTACAAGCAGCAGCTGTTCAAAATTCTTGACCCTGAGAAGACGAATGTTTACTACAATTCGGAGTGGCTCGGGCCGATGACCTTTGCAGACGTGGTGAACCTTTCTGCCAAAGTGACCGTGGCCCGCATGATGGAAAGAGATGATTTCACGAAACGCTTCCAGGGCGGTCTGCCGATCAGCATTCACGAGTTTTTCTATCCTCTCATGCAAGGTATGGATTCGGTCGCGCTGAAGAGCGACGTGGAGCTGGGCGGAACGGATCAGAAGTTTAATCTGCTTATGGGACGTACGCTGCAGAAGGAATACGGTGTGGATACACAGGCGACCATGATGCTGCCACTGCTGGAGGGTCTGGATGGCGTACAGAAAATGAGCAAAAGCCTTGGCAACTACATCGGAATCAATGAAGAGCCGAATGAGATTTACGGGAAAGCCATGTCTGTGCCGGACGAGCTGATGCTCAAGTACTTTGAGCTGGCGACCAATACGTCCAACGAGGAGCTCAAGAAGATGGAGGAAGGACTGAGGGACGGCAGTGTGCATCCCCGTGATGCCAAAATGCTGCTGGCCCGCACCCTTGTCCGGATGTACCACGGGGAAGAGGCGGCAAGCGCAGCCCAGGAGCATTTCGTTACGGTATTTCAGCAGCGCGCACTTCCGGAAGACATCGAGGAGTTCAATTTGGGGGCTAGCGAGCTTGAGAACGGAAGCATCCGTGTCATCAAGCTGCTGACACTGCTTGGCTTTGCTGCTTCCAACGGCGAGGCAAGACGGAGCATCCAGCAGGGGGCCGTCAAGATTAATGAAGAAAAATGGGCGGATCCGAATGCGGATTATACACCACAGGACGGGGATATCATTCAGGTTGGCAAACGCAAATTCGCGAAGCTCAAGCTGATCTGAACTTTCTTCAAAAAAATTAGCTATAAATGGGCTGGCCAGAATGATCTGGTCGGCCCGTTTTTCAGAAAAGCAAAAAAAGACCCTGGAATAAATTCCGGGGTCTTTCGAATACTTCCAATATTAACGGTTGTAGAATTCGACGATTTGCTTCTCGTCGATGTCCTGGGACAGCTCAGCGCGCTCAGGCAGGCGGATGTACTTGCCTTCCATTGCAGCATCGTTGTACTCCAGGTAAGCTGCAAGATGGTTGCGGTTGTCAATAGCTTCTTTGACGGAAGACAAAGAGCGGCTTCTTTCACGCAGACCGATGACGTCGCCCAGGCTTACTTGATAGGAAGCGATGTCGACTTTTTTGCCGTTTACAGTCACATGACCATGGGATACCAGCTGGCGTGCGCCCGCACGGGAATTCGCGAATCCGAGACGGAATACCAGGTTGTCCAGACGGCTTTCCAGCAGGAACATAAAGTTCTCACCGGCAATGCCTTGCATGTGCTGTGCTTTGTTAAAGAGCGTACGGAATTGCTTCTCTCCCAAACCGTACATGTGACGCAGTTTTTGCTTTTCAGCCAGCTGCATGCCGTAGTTGCTCATTTTTCTGCGTTGGTTAGGACCATGCTGTCCCGGAGGGAAAGGGCGTTTCAATTCTTTGCCGGTACCGCTCAGGGAGATGCCCAGACGGCGGCTCAATTTAAATTTAGGACCAGTGTAACGTGCCATTATAGAGTTAACTCCTTCATAATTAAATTTTGAGTGGGGCTTCTCTTTGCGCTCCATTTTGTTCGGCGCCGGATTCCATGCGCGCTAACTGACGGGAAAGTTCAGCCGCTGTCCTGTCAGCAACAAAAAAGATGAGGGTGACACAACTGTTACGCCCAAAATTTAAGACTGCTGCCCATAGGCAGATACAGTCTTCATCAACAATATATATTATATGAAATGGATAATTAAAGTCAATAGCGTACAAGAAAAACGTCTGCCAAAGCGCTTTCAAAGAAGCAAAACTAAGGATATCGATCATTTAGGACTTTGGAAAAATACGCGTCGTTTTTTGTCGATAGGTCTTTTTGACTATAAATTGTAGGTGCAAAGTCATAGATTACAAGGTAATATAAGTAGAAGCCAGTTTCATTTGCATCCAAAAAATATATAGCATGATCGGATAAATGCAATTTTCACAAGATCAGTAATGCAAAAAGGGCGGTGTCCTTCATGTCAAAGTTCCATATGACGGGTCATAACGACGGAGATGATGATAGCGTTAGCCGATCAAGTGTGTTCATGGCAGAGTATCCGGTAATACTGCCGGATCTGAACGACATGGACATAACCTCCTTCGATTTTCCGTACCTTGACGAGCTTTTGTCATATGCGCATGCCAGATGGCTTCAGCAATGCTCGGGCCTGGAATGGATAAGTGCACTGGATACGGCGGTGTTTACACCTATGGGAACAAGGGTCGAACCGGGACAGGCTGACGAGGAATTGCGGCTTTTGATTAAACAGGTGTTGGAGTCAGGAAAATTGCAGCGCTCTGCACCGGATTCCAGGTGCTGTGCTGCCGCCCTGCCGGTATTGAGCAGACATCATGGGGAACTATTCGCGGTGCTTGTTTTTACATCTCGGGCCGGTGGTGCACTGCCTGAGCCTGAACTGCTCGAAACAACTGCTCTTCATTTTCGCTCATGCTTCTACCAGCAGTTCGAATATCAGCTTTTGCCGACTGCGCTGAAGAAAAGAAATTCATCGGACAGGGAAGCGAAGCTGCGCTCCACGATGTTCCAGATTGCAAGAAACATGCATGATAAAATCGATGTGGATGCCGTGCTTGACGAGGTGTTCTGCAGCATTGAAAATTTGTTTTCGAATGTCCGGCTTACCCTGTTTCTGTCCCACGACCACCGCAGCAGCAATCCCCGCGTAAAACAGCTTCTGCTCCATCAGGGAGAGGATAATATATGTCTGCGGGCATTCATAAAGGGGGCGCTTGTGGCCAGCTGGAATTTGGACGAGGAGAACAGCGGCCAGGCAGCGGACAGGACGGTTATTGAGTTTGGCATACCTTTGCGGGGAAAGCAAGGGATCTATGGTGTTTTTCTCATGGAGCTGCCGGTCAACTATAAGTACCCGGAGCAGGAGGAACTGGATCTTATAACGATGCTGGCGGATACCGCCGGTACAGCGTTCGAAAATGCCAAATTGCTGGAGCAGTCCAATATGCTGAACCATGAGCTGAGGCTGATCAATGTGCTGGCACAACGGCTGAACCGGAGCCTCAGGCTGAACGACATTTTCACATTCGCCGTGCAGGAACTGATTAACGTATTCAGCGCCGAGCATTGCTGCATCGTTCAGCTGAATGAGGATAATAACTGTTTTGAGGTGATGGGCTGCACTCTTGAACACAGCAAAGGGAGCATGTTTCCCGTTAATTACGGCTTTTCGAGCCTTTTGTACACGACCGGGGAACCGATTATTTTGGCAGATTATATGGAGCGAGCTCCTGCAATTTCGGTTTTTATGGAGGATACGCTGTCACGATCTCTTATGGGGGTTCCTCTGACGATCAATGGCAAAGTAAAAGGTGCGATTTTACTCACTCACCGTGAACCCCATTATTTTTCCTATGAAAACTACAAGCTGCTGCAGATGTTCACGCCCCATATCGGCATTGCTATTATGAATGCTTCGCTGCATGCGCAGGTAAAGCAACTGGCTAATACGGATATGGTGACCGGACTCCACAACCGCCGGTACCTGAATGCAAAAATTATGGACGATCAGAAGAATGATGTCTGTGGTTCCCTGATTTTGCTGGATATTGACCACTTCAAGAAAATTAACGATACCTACGGTCACCTGAAGGGAGACTCGGTTTTGGAGCATGTAAGCCGCGTCATACGCGCTGCGGTGCGTGAAAGAGACATATGTGCGCGTTGGGGAGGGGAAGAAATTGCTGTTTATATGCCAGCAGCCGGAATTCAGCAGGCGGTTCAGTATGCGGAGTTGATCAGGACAAGGGTTTCCGCAGAAATAGAACCGGCCGTGACCGTATCCTGCGGCATTGCGGCCTGGAGTCGTGAGGATGAAGATATCAGTATTGAAAACCTGTTTAATAAAGCGGACATGGCCCTTTATCGTGCCAAAGCAAGGGGACGTAATCGGGTGGTGACGGAATAGACATAGATATGGCGGTTTCACTTTGAAAACGAACAAAGAAAGATGACGCTTTCGGGCGCCATCTTTTTCATTTTTCGATGCATATTTTGGCGCGTATGGAGAGGATACTACGCTGACAGAAATGATAACGGAAGGAGCGTCATGTATGTTCAGAGCAGTGTCCGGAGCGGCTGCCTTCCTGATCTGCTTAACCGCCTTGTATATTACAGGCTGCACACCTATGGACAACGGCCGTAGCCCTGAAGAATATTTTAGCCTGGCGGTGTCCAGCCTCGCAGGCAAAGAAGAATTTCAATTTCACGGGATGTCGGGGCTGCGCTTGGGTGTCAGCGGCGAATTTCACCAGCAGGTGCATTTTGAGGGCAAGCTTCGCAGCCATGACCAGCTTACTGTCAGCACAGTGGCCCCTGCAGGAGCAGAGATGGAAGCCGCGGCAAGCGCTGCACAAACGGGCAAATCGGGTCTAACCGAGAACTTTTACAGGCTCCGCGGAGCCTGGCGGGGAGGAACAGATGCCATGGCGGGGAGACCAGGGAGGCTGAATCCGGTCAGCCGGCTGGAGGAGCTTGGCAAGCTGGAGAAGCAAATTACCCTGGAAAAGGCGGCTCCGCGCGGCACGCGGATGTTCAGGATTGAGGTGTCCGACAGGGATGCGAAAAAGTGGATGTCTGCTGAACTGCAAAAAGAGATGGACGACGTGAACAGAAGATTCCGGCGGCTTGCCGCCAAACAGCCCACACCGGAGCACAGCAAGCTTAATACCGAGCTGAATGCCGCATGGAAAAAGGCGAATGACGAGCTTGTCCGTCGGCTGGAAGCCGCACAGGTGCGTACGGTATATCATTTGACAGTAGACCGCAGAACTCTTTTGCCGCAGCGGCTGTCTTCAGATACCCATATCCTGTACCAGGATCAGGTTGGTGGGGTGCAGGAGGAGTCGCTGGTGACGGATACTTTTTTTCGGGACTATAAGTAAAAGCCAGGTCGTGATACAATGGGTTCTGAATTTACCAGTGTTTAATAAACACAATGTAGAGGAGAGACCTGCATATGAAAGATCCGCGAATTGTAAAACTGGCGCAAAACCTGGTCGGTTATTCCGTTGATGTTCAGCCCGGCGAAAACGTGCTGGTGGAAATGATCGGTTCAGAGAGAGACTTGCTGAACGCCATTATTGAGGAAGTAGGACGGAAGGGCGGCAACGTTTTTGTACAGCTGACAGACCGTACGGTGCAGCGGGCGATGCTTATGAACGCTACCCGCAAGCAAATGGAAATTTGGGCGGATATCGATCTGAACCGTATGAAGCAGATGGATTGTTATATCGGCATCCGGGCAGGGGAGAACGTGAATGACCTGTCCGACGTGCCGGAAGAGAACATGAAGCTGTACAACTCCGTTTATTCCCATCCGGTACATAGCGAGCAAAGAGTGAAGCATACGAAATGGGTGGTGCTGCGTTACCCGAATGCCAGCATGGCCCAGTTGGCCAACACCAGCACAGAGGCGTTTGAAGATTTTTATTTCGACGTCTGCAACCTGGATTATGCCAAAATGGACCGGGCGCAGGATGCGCTGGCAAACCTGATGAAACGGACCGACAAGGTTCGCATCACCGGCCCTGGCACAGACCTCACATTCTCCATTAAAGGAATTGGCGCCGTCAAATGCTCTGGTCAATGCAATATCCCTGATGGTGAGGTGTATACAGCACCTGTACGCGATTCCGTCAATGGAACAATCAGCTATAATACGGCGACACTGTACAACGGCGTTACTTTCGAAAATGTAACATTCCGTTTTGAGAACGGTAAAATCGTGGAGGCCACCAGCAACAATACGGAGCGGATCAACGAGATTCTGAACTCGGACGAGGGGGCGCGCTACATCGGCGAATTCGCTCTCGGCTTTAACCCCTACATCTTGCATCCGATGAAGGATATTTTGTTTGATGAGAAAATAGCAGGCAGCCTGCACTTCACGCCCGGACAGGCATACGAAACGGCAGATAACGGAAACCGTTCCTCCATTCACTGGGATCTGGTTTTGATTCAGCGTCCGGATTACGGCGGCGGCGAAATTTATTTTGACGATGTGCTGATTCGCAAGGACGGGATTTTTATTGTGCCTGAGCTGGAGGCATTAAATCCGGAAAACTTGAAATAAACATAATATTGTTGCTGGGAAAGCGATTTCAATGTATCATGTAGGTGTAATTACTATATATATGAATAAGTGAAACTGCATGATCACTGAGTTGAAAAGCGGAGGGATTCCTTATGTCAAACAATGCGGCCGTTGTTGAAATTGCCCAGACAGCCGGCAAATTTACTTCATCCATCGTGCTCCATTCTGAAAACAAGTACATTGATGTGAAAAGTATTCTCGGCTTGTTTACTACGCTGGTGGACACCCACAGCTATGAGCTTCATGTGCATGGACCGGATGCCGACGCAGCGAAAATTGCGATGGCGGGCGTGTTCGCCAAGCATGGTCTGAAAATTACGATCGCGCAAGACTAGTTTAAAAGCCTGTAATAAAAAGCATTCCTGCCGTTCCGGCAGGGATGCTTTTTTTAGCAGGTTCTTGTATTAGCCAGCAATTTCGTCTAATATGAACTGTAGGACGCGTATGTGATTTCGAGACAGAGGGGGGAAAAATGTGACTTCATCTGATTTACAGGAACAGCTCAATTTGAAAGCAATTACTCTTCTTCAAGAAGATGCGGATAAAATACACAAGCTCATTGAAGTGCAGATGGAAAACCTGGCTACCCGTTACTGTCCTCTCTACGAGGAAGTGCTGGATACTCAAATGTACGGCTTTTCCAAAGAAGTCGATTTTGCCGTCCGTGCCGGACTACTCCCTGAAATGGTGGGCAAACAGTTGGTAAGCAAGCTGGAACGGAACCTTGCGATGCTCTACGAGGCTATGAATAAAAAGGAAGAGTAACTCCGGCGCGAGCAATTATAGAAGAGGCATGCGGTTATCTGGCTGCATGCTTTTTTGCATTCCCTATACAAGGAAGAAAGACACGCCCAGCATGGCGTATACCACGAGCAGCATCAAGCCCTCATACCAGTTGGTTGAGCCGTCCTGGGTGATCGATTTGGCGATAAACACCGAAACGGCTATGGCCACAAGCTCGATGGTTGAAAAGACAATGTCCATCGTATCCCCTGTAAAATAACTGACAAAAATCAGCACAGGCGCAACAAAAAGCGCGATCTGCAGGCTGCTGCCCACGGCAATTTCGACGGAAGCGCCAATTTTGTTTTTCATAGCCAGCAGAATGGCTGCGCTGTGTTCGGCTGCGTTGCCGATGATGGCAACCAGGAATGCGCCCACAAACAGCTCACTGAGACCGAATTGGGTCGTGAAGGTTTCCAATGTACCGACCAGCCACTCACTGACAAAGGCGACCATAACGGTGGCCAATACCAGATAGAGAATCGATCTGCCTTTGGACCAGGCGGGTTCATGCTCATGGGCGAGCTGCTGATCCTCATCTTCTGTGACATCGGCAAGGTAATCCTTATGAGTAATCATGGAGAACAGCAGCCATGCCAAATAGGCGAGAATCAGAATACCTGCCACAACCAGGCTGAGCGTATCCGCTTCCGGTTCTGTAATGGAGTGTGTGTTCAGAAATACAGCCGGTACGAACAGGGAAATGACCGCTACAATCATCAGAGATCCGCTCAATCCGGCCAGCGAAACATTATAATTTTGCACTTTATACTTCAAGCCCCCGGCAAAAAGACTGGCTCCCAGTACAAGCAGCAGGTTGCCGATAATGGAGCCGGTCAAGCTTGCTTTAACCATGTCGTAGAGGCCTTCCTTGATCAGAAAGATCGCAATGATCAGTTCGGCCGCGTTGCCAAATGTCGCATTCAGAAATCCGCCCAGCCGCTGTCCCGCGTAATGGGCTACGCTTTCCGTGGCCCGCCCGAGAAAACCGGCTACAAAAATGACGGCAATGGCTGCAATGACAAACTGGAGAATCGGATTCCAGTGCGCATAATGCGCGATTGCGGCCAACAAAAAGGTGATCATCAATAGTGCGGGAGATAACCATTTTTTCATTACAACTGTCCACCTCAATTGATATATGTATTTTGTTGGATCAGGGATGACAAATTAAAGTATGCCTTATGAATATACCCAGAATGACATACTTTGTAAACGGATTTCATGGTTTCACGGAATTTCCCCATGTCCAGTTTGCATTTATGGGGGGGAACGATTTACAATACGGTAAAGGAAGCAAAGGGGGATATTGGTATGGCAGAACAGCTGGAATTGGAAATGGGCAATATTCGCATCTCCAATGACGTCGTATCGAAAATTGCCGGCATGGCGGCCTTGGAAACACCTGGTATCGCAGCCATGTCAGGAGGCTTGTCCGAGGGCTGGGCCAAGAGGCTTAGCGGGAAAAATGTGCAAAAGGGCGTGACGGTGGAAGTCGGACAGCTGGAAGCCGCCATTGACCTGCGTATTATTGTTCTGTATGAAACACCGATACAGGAAGTGTCCCGGATGCTTCAGCAGAACGTAAGGGAAGCCGTCGAAAGCATGACTGGCTTGCGCGTTGTGGAGGTTAACGTCAAGGTTGAGGGCGTAGCCTTCAAGGACGACGAGCAGTAAAACTGTTGTATATGGCAAAAAGACTGGCGGATGAATGTTCCGCCAGTCTTTTTTTGCCTGTATCTAGTTTTGTCTGAAACGATTCATTCTCCGGTTCTCGAACCGGGTAGGAGCGCTGGTGCGGATGGCAACCCCCTTGGTGCGCTCCTGAATGACCTGCCTGGAATTCTCGCGTGAAATGCTCAGCATGATGCCCATGGACAGCATCATCACAAGCAAGGAGGAGCCGCCGTAGCTGATAAACGGCAGTGTTACCCCGGTCATCGGGATAGTTTGTGTAACCCCCCCGATATTAATAAATGCCTGGATGGCAATCAGCCCCATAATTCCCGTTCCCACTAGCGTTCCGAACGGGTCCTGACACCTTAAGGCAATCACCATTCCTCTCCAGATAAAATACAGATAGAGGATGAGAAACATGGTTGTGCCAATAAAGCCGAGCTCCTCGCCGATGACAGAAAAGATGAAATCGTTAAAAGCGTTCGGCAGATAATGGAGCTTCATAATGCCTTGTCCAAAACCCGTGCCTGAAATTCCGCCGTCACCGATCGCGCGCAGGGATTGCAGCAGGTTGTAACCGGAGCCCTGCGGGTCTGTACGGGGATCAAGAAAGGCCTCGACACGTCCGACCCGGTAATCCTTTTTATCCTTACCTGTGTCAGCATCAGCGGATATGGAATCCAGCAGCGAGCCGACCCCGAATACGATCGATGCGGCCACCACCAGCAGCAGCAGCGAGCCGGTAATATGCTTCAGACTGGCGCCGCCGACATAAATAATCAACCCGCTGGTAGCTACGAGGATGAGGCAGGAGCCCAGGTCAGGCTGGAGCATGACAAGGCCCGCCACGAATCCGACAATTACGGTGACCGGGAGAAAACCTGTCTTGAGATCCCGGAACTTCTCTCCCTTTTTGGCGATCAGTGCGGAAAGATACAGAATAATTGTGATCTTGGCAAACTCTGTCGGTTGAATGCCGAACGCGCCTGCATTAAACCAGCTTCTCGCACCGTTTAGCCTGCCTGCAAACAGGACCAGGATAAGCAGAATTACCGTAAAGATGAACATCGGTTTAAACAGCTTTTTATATTTCTCCATCCGGATATTCATCGCAACGAACATCACCAAAGTGCCGAGCACCGCGAAAGCGGCCTGCCGCTTGGTCAAATAAAAGGGGTCATTGTTCATGCCGTCATTCATAAGTGCAACGCTGTAGCTTGAACTGTATATCATAACTACTCCGAATCCGACCAAAAGCAGCGTCAGAATGAGCAGCTGAAAATCCGGCGTGCCTCTACGACGCTCCGGCTTCTTTTCCTTCATATCCCGTTCCCCTTGATTTCGCCTATCAAGCTTAAGGCTTCAGGCGTTCATTTGGTATTGTCTAATAGTTTCCATCATAGTATGTTTGCCTGCCTTCTGCAACCCAAACAAGGCTGTTATATACCGCAAAGCATACTGATCTGCTACAATGAAAAGATAGAATTGAATTTGCGGACCGGCACGGAAGGAGATGTAACGGATGAAAGAAGAGGTATGGATGAAGGAACTGCAGGAGCAGATGGTACAATGGCGGCGTCACCTTCACATGAACCCGGAAATTTCCTTTCAGGAAAGCCGTACGGCTGCGTTTGTAGCCGACAAGTTAAAACAATGGAATATTGAAGTCAGCGAAAATGTGGGAGGCTATGGTGTTATCGGAACGATCCGCGGCATCCAGCCGGGGCCTGTCGTCATGCTCCGTGCCGATATGGACGCCCTGCCAATTGAAGATGAGAAGGACTGTGAGTACCGTTCCACCGTCAAAGGGGCGATGCATGCCTGCGGGCATGATGGTCACACCTCGATGCTGCTCGGCACGGCCGCGTATTTCAGCCGCCACCGGGACAGCATTAAAGGGGAAATCCGCTTTCTATTTCAGCCGGCGGAGGAGCTGCTTCCCGGGGGAGCGGTTAACGTGATTCGTGAAGGCGGGCTGGAAGGCGTCGACGTGATCTATGGCATCCATCTCTGGACACCGTTGCCCTCCGGAACAGCGGCCAGCTGTGCAGGAGCGATGATGGCAGCTGCCGATGATTTTTATATCGAGCTGACGGGAAAAGGCGGTCATGGCGGCATGCCGCAAGCGACGATTGACAGCGTGGTTGCCGGATCTGCCCTCGTCATGCAGCTGCAGAGCGTAGTAAGCCGCTCCGTGGATCCGCTTCAGCCGGCCGTTCTGACCGTAGGCACGATTCATGGCGGCTCTGCACAGAACGTCATTGCGGAGACGTGCAAGCTCAGCGGAACGGTGCGCACGTTTGATGAGCACAGCCGCTCCGTCATGAAGGAAAGGCTGCACACCATAACGGAGCAGACAGCGGCTGCCTATGGAACAAGCGCTTCGATCGAGTACATTATGGGCTACCCGCCGGTGGTAAACGATGCGGAGGAGGCAGGGCGTTTCTTCAGGGAAGCGGAGTCCGTGTTTGGCGTTTCCGGTGTACAGGAGTCGCCCAAGCTGATGCCTGCCGAGGATTTCGCATATTACCTGCAGCAGGTGCCCGGCTGCTTCATGTTCGTTGGAGCGGGGAGTTCGGAGAAAGGGGCTACCTATCCGCATCATCATCCCAAATTTGATTTTGACGAGGATGTCATGCTGAACGGCGTCAAGCTGTTCATCCGGATGAGTGAAGCATACGCCGAGCAGCATTCTGCGCGTAAGGCATAGAGCCCCAAGGCGCGTGTTCCGTTAAAGCTGCCCGTGTCCAACGAATGAGTCATGAAAATTTGGGTATCCTACTGTTCGAAAGGAGGATGTTCCCATGAGAACCATTCAGGATGTCATGACCAAGGACTGTGTGACGGTGTCCCCGCAGGACCCGCTCCACGAGGCAGCTATGAAGATGAGACAGAATGATACCGGCTTTATTCCTGTGATTGAGCAGGGCTCCCGCAAGTTGGTGGGGGTGCTGACCGACCGGGACTTGACCGTGCGCGGGTATGCCAACAATCATCCTGGCACAACCCCGGTGGATCAGGTGATGAGCAAGGATATCCGCACCATTGCCCCGGGCAAGGATGTGCATGATGCTGCCCGCATTATGGCTGATGAGCTTATCCGCCGCCTTCCTGTCGTTGAAAATGGTAGTCTGGTCGGCGTGGTGTCGATCGGGGATCTCGCGGTGCGCGACATCTTCGCCGATAACGCGGGGGAGGCGTTAAGCCGCATCTCGGAGCACGTTCACTAGTTCGCTTAAGTTACGAATGGCCGGACATGGAGTTCAATCCTGCGGGATTGGGCTCCTTGTCTTTACATATCAAGCAAGTGGAGAATTCGAAAGAAGGGGACAGTCATGAAAGAGGATAAGCCTTGTATTGTGCAGCGCGACGGTGCGGTGCTTCTGGCCGCCGACTCCGCTGCAGCGGAGCATGCCCGCTTCGAGCTGCAGCACTTTGCCGAGCTTGTCAAAAGTCCGGCCGCCTTTCATACATACCGGATCACCCCGCTTTCCCTTTGGCATGCCGCCTCGCTGGGCTGGACCGCCGAACAGATCGTGGAGACGCTCCAGCGCCTGTCCAAATGGGATGTTCCCGCAGCCGTTGCCAACAACATCCGGAAGGTTGCAGCCAGGTACGGAAAGCTGCGCCTGGAGCAAAATGGGGGAGACGGGCTGAAGCTGGTGTCAGAGGATGAAGGGCTGCTCAGCGAGCTTCTCGCTTTGAACGAGATGGGAAAGTATGAGCTGCAGAGAATCGACAAGCATACCGTTTACGTTCCGGCCATCGGACGGGGGGTGCTCAAGCAGGAGCTAACCCGTCTTGGCTATCCTGTCATTGACTTGGCCGGGTTCCACCAGGGGAGCGGACTGTCGTTCTCCCTAAGGGGACGCAAGGGCAGGCTTGAGCTCAGGGATTATCAGGCAGACGCGGTCCAGGCCTTCGAGGGAAATGATGGCATGGGAGGCAGCGGTGTGCTGGTGCTTCCCTGCGGTGCAGGGAAGACCGTGATCGGTATGGCAGTCATGGAGCGCCAGCAGTGCGAGGTGCTTATTTTGACATCCAATACGACGTCCGTGCGGCAATGGATTGAGGAGCTGAAGGACAAGACAGACATCCCGGAGAGCAGTATCGGCGAATATTCCGGCCAGAAAAAACAGGTTCGGCCCGTAACCGCCGCCACTTACCAGATCCTGACCCACCGGCGCTCCAAAGAGGGAGAGTTCGAGCATATGAAGCTGCTCAGCGAACGGAATTGGGGGCTGATCATTTATGACGAAGTGCATCTGCTTCCCGCCCCTGTATTCAGGGCGACGGCGGATATTCAGGCTACACGGCGGCTTGGACTGACCGCTACATTGGTAAGGGAGGACGGAGCGGAGCAGGACGTATTTTCCCTGATCGGTCCCAAACGTTATGAAATGCCCTGGAAGGTGTTGGAGCAGCAAGGTTGGATCGCCAAGGTGCAGTGTGTGGAAATGCGAATTCCCATGGCAGGCCCGCTTAAGGAAAAATATAGCCTCACCGAAGGGAAGCAGCGCTACAGGCTGGCCGCGGAGAACCCCGCCAAGCTGGAGGCTGTCCGGAGTCTGCTCAGCCAGCACGAGGGCAAGCCGGCGCTGGTCATCGGGCAGTATTTGGATCAACTGCGTCATGTGGCGCGGGAATTGAAGGCGCCGCTCATTACGGGTAGCATGCCGCAAGGCGAAAGGGTCCGGTTGTTTGAAGCTTTCCGACGGGGAGAAATCAGCACCATTATTGTGTCCAAGGTGGCTAATTTTGCGGTGGATCTGCCGGATGCGGCTGTAGCGGTCGAAATATCGGGCAGCTTTGGCTCCCGGCAGGAGGAGGCTCAGCGTCTCGGGCGGATTCTGCGGCCCAAGGCAGGGGAGAACAGAGCTTTTTTTTATACCCTTGTGACAGAGAACAGCAAGGAAACAGAATTTGCCGCCAAACGGCAAATGTTTCTCATTGAGCAGGGATATGAGTACCGCTTGATTGGACCGGAGCGGATACCGGAGCTTGCGGAAACGGATAAGCCTGTAAAGAGGGAGGCATGATGACGGAAATGGTGCGAAAGGAAGTGGAGGACACGCTGATCGGACTGACGCCAGAGGAGAAGCTGCTGCTGAAACATTGCTTCATCCGTTATGCCGGACAGCCGATGGAGGAAGCGGCGCCTGTACGCCTGCTTGCAGGCAGGCTGAGCGGGGCCGAATGCCGAATCGCGGTGCTGGGGCTTCGGCAGGAGGGCTGGCTGGATGCTGTCGTGAAAACATGGGGAGAACGGCTACTGTTCATCCCTGCGGCCAGGCTGCCGGTGCTGTACAGTCTGCTGCTCTCGAAAGAGAGGGTCACATCGGACGCGGGCGGGCAGCCGGAAACGCTGATTGAAGCCGGGGAAGGTATAGACGCCCGTCTGCTGCATGCGCTTGCCTGGATCGCCAGAAACGGCCTCCCGTTAACCTCCAAAGGCACGGTACATAAAAGGGCTTTGACAAGAATGAACGAATTGTCGCCCTTCAAGGAGAGCTCCTTGCGGAGCTTTGGGCTGCAGTATGCCCACAGCGACATTTATTCGCTGCCGGCGGTGGTACTGCTTGATCTACTGCTCAGCCTTGGATTGCTGGTGAAGGACACATCCGCGTACACCGTTCATACGCCTGCCCTCTTCTCATGGATCAGGTTGCCACAGGCGCAAATGAGCCGCTGGATACTGCTGACGGTCATGGAGCGTTACGGACGGCCCCACCCTGCCGCACAGCATGTGCGCGGGCTCCTGTGCGCGGCCGGGATCAGGACAGAAGAGTGGTTGGCTGTGGACCCGCTGCTGGAATCACTGCGGCAGGCGGAGGCTGTTGTGGACCTTGATCTGAGGGAGGAGGCGGATCAGTGGATGATGGTGCTGGCGGAATTCGGTCTGGCGGACAAAGGCATGACAGACGCCGGCTCGCTGTTCATTCGCTGGAGGGTTCCGGCCGCAGAGCTGCTGAAGCCGGATTTCTCGCCTGCCGAACCGGAGCAGAACGGCTTTTATGTACAGCCGGATTTCGAAATTATTGTTCCGCCTGAATGCGGCTTTGAAGTCCGCTGGCTGCTGGAATGCTGCGCCGGGCAGACGAGCGCAGGCCGGATGTCCATGTACCGGCTCAGCCGCGAGAGCATCACGGAGGCAGTGGAGTCGGGAATGGAACTGCAGGCGCTGGAGGAATTTTTGATGGCCTACTCTTTCACCGGTATTCCGGACAACGTTCTGCATGCTGTCAGGCAGTGGGCAGGCGGTACCGCCCGTACCTCCTTTGCGGTTGTTACGCTGCTGCGCTGCCGCAGCCGGGAGGAGGCGGATATTGCGGCTGGCGATCCTCGGCTCAGCGGCCTGCTGGAGCGGCTGGGCGAGCATGATTTTATCATCCCGTCCGGTGAGGAGGAGCGTGTCCGCAAGGCGTTGGCCGCCATCGGTCTTACGCCGCGCAAAGGGACAGAGGGAAGCGGCAGCGTCGTTCCTTCTTTTCCTCTGCCTTCGCAGGAATCTACGCGGACATCTGCCGAACCGGAGTATGCTGATTTTTATGCGGAAGGACGACCCGGGCTTGTATATACGGGGAAAACGCTGCATTTTTATGACAAGGACGCAGAGGTTCCTTCACCGGAGTCCTTTTTTCCGGGCAGGTCGTCCGTTCCTTCCTCATGGACTTCCCAGCTCCGCTCCTATCATCCTTCTACAGCCAGACAGATCATGGAGCAGGCGGTCGAATGGCAGACAGCAGTCATGCTGCGCAGCGGCGATCAAGATATGGTATGGCTGCCAGAGGCGGTCAGCGGTGGAGCCGAGTGGCAGGTAACCGGCTGGTTTCGTAGCCCGGAGGGAACAGACCCGCAGGCCAAAACTGTGCTGAACCCGTCCGATTGGAAGGAAATGCGGCTGCTGCTGCCCATTCCGCTTGTTTAAACCGGAACCCGCTTTTGTTAAAATCGCTTCTTTCCCGACGCATGATGTGATATGATGAATTCGTCTACCTTGCATAAAATTTAAAAGAAGCGAGATGAATATTCATGGACGTAGCCGAGCTGAACACGGTGAATATGGCCGAAGTGCTGATATACGCCTATGAATTAGGCGACATGATCAATGAGTCCGCCGAAGTGTCGGACTATCTATATTGGAAACAGCGTGTGGCGGAAAACCCTGAAATTGCGGAGTGGATCCGCAAGCTGGAAGCCAAGAAGGAGCTGTTCGAGGAAACGAAGCGTTTCGGACATTTTCATCCGAATTACCATGCAGCCAAGGAAGAGATAGAGGCTGTGGAGGCGCAGATGGAGCAGTTTGAAGAGGTGCGTCGTTTCAAGCAGGCAGAGAAAGCGCTGGACGATCTGCTGCTCGAAATGTCGGAAACGATTGCCTTCTCTGTTTCCGACAGCATCAAAGTACCGAGCAATGATCCGCTGCCGAAAGGCGGATGCGGAAGCGGCGGCAAATGCTCCTGCGGCTGACCTGCCGGACCTGCTGCTTGATGGGAAAGGGGGAGAAAGCATGTTTGCCGAACGGACAGGTTATATCATCTGGGTGTCGGATGTGAAGGCCGCGCGCAATCTGGAGAAGTACGGGAGCGTACATTATATTTCCAAGCGGCTTCAATATGTCGTCATGTACATGGACGCAACCCGTGCAGAGGATACGATTAAAAATATCCGCAGGCTTCCATACGTACGTAAAATTGAGCGTTCCTTCAGGAACGAAATCAAGACAGAGTACTCCAAAGCCCAGGATAAGACGAATTTTTACGGGATGTAGAATTTCTATAATCTGCAAAAAAAACAGCCTAAGGGCTGTTTTTTTGCATTTAGCGTATGATCGTCTGCCATCCTGTGTCAGTTTTGCCCCAGCAGGGAAAGCAAGGTATACTAGGTCTATAAGTACATGCGGACGGGTTCCGAATAGCAGTTTCGGGTTCATAGCTTGTAGCATCGGGACTATTGATGTAATGTATTGGATATATTTAGATAGTAAGACCTATCTACCGGGAGTGATACCCATGCGGGATAAAGCGATGCAGCGTTGGAGCACTTACGAGCCTTTTTATGTAGTTTTGGGTGACAAGAGAGTGGCCGACATCGTCATAACGAATCATGCCAAAATGCGTTATAGTGATCGCGTGGAGAACAAGGAAACCGGGACGGATCAGATTGCCTCATGGCTGTGGGAATGCCTTAAGCAGAACAGAATGACCTCTTACTACCGCAACGAACAGGATGTTTATCTTATCGATAAGGACATCGTCGTTGTAGCCGAATTCGGCGAGCTTCCCGGAGAAATGGATATCGCAGGCAGTCCGCTGCATAAAATGATTATCGTAACTTTTCTTGGACGCATGTCAGAGACGATCGAGCTCAGGGATTTGAAATCCTATTATTCATGGCTGCGGCACTCACGGCGCATGGCCTTGATCAAGAACAGCCGCACTCGGAAATAAACCGTCATCCATCTTATATTATCAGAGCATGCAGACGACTGTACGCTCTTTTTTGTGTTTCGAGGGAAAGGAATCGGTATATACGAAAGAGAATTTCGTCACTGTTGGGGGATGTTTTGTGGGTTGGTGGTGAATCGGTTAAAATGGGAATACAGGAAAGGAGCGGTATTGTTTGAACTTTCACCAGCTTCATATTTTTTATACCGTAGCGGAAAGAGGAAGCTTTTCAGCCGCCGCCCAGGCGCTTCATATGACCCAACCGGCCGTAACGATGCAGATTCAGTCTCTGGAGGATTATTTCGGCGCCAAGCTGCTGAACCGTTCGACCAAAAAGATCGAGCTGTCCGAAGCGGGGAAAGCGCTGCTTCCATACGCCAAAAGGAGCATGGACCTTTTCCGTGAAGCGGATCAGTCGATGTCTTCCTTCACTCACATGCTGGAGGGCAGGCTGCAACTGGGGGCGAGCCTTACAATCGGCGAATATGTGCTGCCGCGGCTGCTGGGCCCGTTCGGACGGGAGTTTCCCCATATCCGGGTGATGATGAAGGTAATGAACACAGCCCAGATCATGGATGAAATTCTGAAGAATCAGCTCTCCTTCGGATTGATCGAAGGGCCGGTGCAGCATGCCGATATAACGGTTGAGCCGGTGATGCAGGATGAACTGAAGCTCATGGTTCCTGCCGGACATCCGCTGACAGAGCAGCAGATCGTTAAAATGGAAGATGCGCTTGCCTACCCCTTCGTGCTGAGGGAGCAGGGCTCCGGCACACGTCAGGTGATGGAGGAGGAACTGATGCGCAAAAATTTTGATCTCTCCAGGCTTGATACTGTGATGGAGCTTGGGAGCACTGGAGCGGTGAAATCGGCGGTCGAGGAAGGGCTTGGCATTACGATGCTGTCTCCTTCTTCGGTCAAGCATGAGGTTGCCCTCGGTCTGCTCAAGGTTGTGGACATTGAAGATGTATCCTTCAAGCGCCAGTTTTATGCCATACATTTAAAATCTTCCCTGCTTCCCATACCGGCCGTCACCTTTCTGACTTATCTGCGCCGCCAGCAGCCAGAGCCGATGAGTGCGGCACAGGATCAGGAACAGATACGGATAGAGGAGGCGTAAAAGATGGAAGCTCAAGGTTTATGCGATTTGCATACACATACTACCGCTTCGGACGGCATGTTGCCTCCGGCCGAAAACGTCAGGCTTGCCAAGCAAAAAGGGCTGGCCGCTATAGCCATCACCGATCATGACACCGTGGCGGGCATCCCGGAAGCCCTTGAAGCCGCCCGGCAGTACGGGATCACAGTTGTCCCCGGGATTGAAATCAGCACCCGCATGAAGGGAAAGGATATTCATGTGCTCGGCTATTATATGGATTACCGGGAGTCTGTGTTTCTGGAGCGTCTCGAAGGGCTGCGGCGGACAAGGGATGAACGCAACGGACTGATCATTGCCAGGCTGAACGAGCTTGGAATTCCAATCACGATAGAGGAGGTCCAGAACCGGCTGGGCAGGCCGCTGGAGCCGGACGAAACTCTGGGGAGGCCGCATATTGCCGACGTGCTGGTCGCCAAGGGCTTTGCTGCCGATCTTAGGGACGCTTTTGACAAATATTTGGCGGAAGGAGCAGCCGCCTATGTATCCGTTCCCCGCCTTTTCCCCGGCGAGGCCTGCCAGTGGATCCGGGAGGCAGGGGGCGTGCCGGTATTGGCCCATCCCGGCTTATATGGGGACGACGAGCTGGTCCGCTCTATTATCGAGCAGGATAAGCCGGCCGGACTGGAAGTAAGCCATTCCGATCATGATGCAGCTGCCGAAGCGAAATACCGGGCCATGGCGGAGAGCTATGGACTCATCCCCACAGGGGGCTCCGATTTTCACGGTGTCCGGCAGGGCGTCGTGTTTCACGGGGAGCTGGGCGGACGTACGGTCAGCATCAGGACGCTTGACCTGCTGCAGACTGCGGCGCAGGAACGCGCCTGACGCGGAGCATGACAAAAACAGAGGATGGGCCGCGCAAACTGCGTATCGGTCTCATCCTCTGTTTTTTTAGATATAAGCGTGACCGGCTGTCAGCTGCTTTTTACCTTGCTCGGAAGCTGTTTGACAAGCTCTTCATTCGGTGTAATGTACAGCGTCCGCTGATGGTCGTAGATGACAAAGCCCGGCTTGGCGCCGCTCGGCTTGCGGACATGGCGGATCAGGGTGCAGTCGACAGGAACGCTGCTCGACTGCTTAGCCTGGCTGAAGTAGGCGGCAAGCTGTGCCGCTTCCTCCAGGGTCGCATCCCCGTAGCTGTCCGAGCGGATCACCACATGGGAGCCTGGGATGTCCTTTGTGTGAAGCCAAGTGTCATTTGCTCCGGCCAGCCGGTTGGTGAGATATTCGTTCTGCAGGTTGTTTTTGCCCACATAAATCTCGATTCCTTCGGAAGAAATGTACTGGTGCAGCGCCGGGCGGTCGTTCTTTTTCTTCTTTTTGACCTTCTTGGCCCGGTCCCGCAAATACCCCTGCTGTACGAGCTCATCCCGGATTTCTTCAATATCGCTCATGGACGCATGCGAGAGCTGCTGGAGCAAATTGTCGATATAGGCGATTTCCTCATGGGTTTTCAGCTTTTGCTCCTCAATCACGGCCAGGCTGTTTTTGTATTTATTGTACTTTTTAAAATAGCGCTGGGCGTTGTCGGAGGGGCTGAGCAGCGGATCGAGCGGAATGGAAATCTCTTTTTGCTCTTCATCGTAAAAGTTGACAAGCACAGCCTCCTGATCCCCCTTGGATATGGCATGCAGTGAGGCAAAAAGCAGCTCCCCGTAAATGCGGTACTGGTCCGCATCCTCGGCCTCCTCCAGATCCCGTTGCAGGTTATCAAGCTTCTTCACGTTTTTGCTGCGTTCATTTTGCAGGAAGCGCAGCAGGTCGCTTACCCTTTGCTTGACGCTGTCGCGTTCAGCCTTATCTCCGTAAAAATCCTCCATGCACTTGCTGATAGAGTCATACGTCTTTGCTTCACCCACAATCAATCTCAAAGGGATGGCGGAGAAAACTTCCTTTCCCTTCGAATTCAGGCCGGATGCAGGCTGGTAGCGATGCTCCCGGACATCGTTCATGAGTTCTGAAAAAGCCTGCCACAAACACTCAGCATCCTCCATTTGTTCACTGGAATTTACACCTCCAGCTTCCGCTGCCCGCAGCGCAATCTCTGCAGCAATCAGGGGGCTGACCCCGGTAAAGGTGTTCACGATCCACTGTGTCGCGCCTGCCTGCTCCATCGGGAATGCCTCCAGAAAAGCGGTTTTATCCGTCTCCAATGGATCAAGCTTGTGCTGCTGTGGCGGTTCCGTATAGGAAAATCCCGGCATGACCACACGGTAGCTGCTGATCGCAGGCGTTACATGATGAATGCCGTCAAGAATTGTATTCGATCCCGGGTCTACCAGGACGATGTTGCTGTGCCGTCCCATTAACTCAATAATGATGCGCTTCTGGGACAGGTCACCCAATTCGTCCCGCTGTCTTATATCGATATGAATAATACGCTCCATGCCGACCTGCCGGATGTCTTCGATGATGCCCCCCTCACAGTGCTTGCGCAGCAGCATGCAGAACATGGGAGCTTCTGCCGGATTGATAAAGGTCTGGGCCGTAAAGTGAACGCGCGGATAAGTGGGGTTGGCCGACAGCAGCAATTTTCCGCTGCCTCCCTGAACCCGCAGGTTAAAGACGACATCCCTTTCATTCGGCTGGTGAATTTTATTAATACGTGCGCCGCGGCAGCTCTGCAGCTCATGCACGATGGCGCGCGTAACGATTCCGTCTAAGGCCATAATTGCAGTTCTCCTGTCTTAATGATAGATAGCAGTCATTGAATCGGATATATATGATTACCCGTCCTTATATGATACATAAGTTTGGACGAAAACATAAGACCAGCCTCTGTGATAATTACAGACCTGTCCGAATAGATTGAAGTTAGAGGCTGTCCGGCCGCTGTGAACAGGCAATGTAAGTTGTAAGGACAATGTGCTGGACGGAACCGCATCAGCCGACGAACGAACGGATTATGAGAGACCGGGAGGGGAAACGGAAGAATGGAACAAAAGCATTGGCACCAATTGGGCGCAGAGCAGCTGCAGTCGGGCTTGAACGTGGATCCGAAGCGCGGTTTGACGGAGGACGAGGCGGCGCTCCGCCGCAAGGAGGCGGGCTGGAACGAGCTTTCCGAGGGAAAGCGCATTTCGCCGATCACACTGCTGCTGAATCAATTTAAAGATTTCATGGTGCTTGTCCTCATGGGCGCGACGCTTGTGTCCGGCCTGCTGGGAGAGTACCTTGACGCCATTACCATCATTGCGATTATACTGCTGAACGGATTGCTCGGATTTATCCAGGAGTTTCGGGCGGAGCGCTCGCTGCGGGCGCTCAAGCAGCTGTCTGCCCCGTCCGCCAAGGTGATCCGGAACGGGAAAAGCATGCTGGTTCCCGCGAGAGAGCTCGTTCCGGGAGATATTGTACAGCTGGAAAGCGGAGACCGCATTCCTGCCGATCTCCGGATGCTGCAAACGAGCAGCTGTGATGTTGAAGAATCGGCTTTGACCGGTGAATCGGTGCCTGTAAGTAAGCACAGCCGGCCGATCCACTCTGCCGAAGTGCCCCTCGGCGACATGAAGAATATGGGCTTCATGGGGACGATGGTCACGCGGGGCACCGCCAAAGGCATGGTCATCCGGACGGGCATGGACACGGAAATGGGGAAAATCGCAGACCTCATCCAAAACACCGAGGCCCAGGAAACGCCGCTTCAGCACAGGCTGGAGCAGCTTGGCAAAATTTTGATTTTGGTGGCGCTGGCATTGACTGTGCTCGTTGTAGTAGCAGGCATTCTACATGGACAGCCTGCGGTCGCCATGTTTCTTGCAGGGGTCAGCCTGGCGGTGGCGGCCATTCCGGAAGGGCTGCCTGCGATCGTTACGATTGCCCTTGCCCTCGGTGTCCAGCGCATGATCAAACGCAAGGCGATTGTGCGCAAGCTGCCTTCCGTGGAAACGCTGGGCTGCGCTTCGATCATCTGCTCTGACAAAACAGGGACGCTGACACAGAATAAAATGACGGTCACCCGGCTCTGGATCGGCGGACGCGAGCTGCAGGTTACGGGTGAAGGATATGAACCATCAGGCAGCATTCTTGCGGGAAAACATCCCGCCGATCTGAAGAACGATGAGATGCTTCACAGACTGCTGCAGGCTGCGGCACTGTGCAACAATGCCGAGATTGCGCTGGCGGAAGCCGACGGGAACCGGGGAAAGAAAAAGAAAGGGGAGCAGGAGCTGCTGCCCACATGGGAGCTCAAGGGAGATCCTACCGAAGGTGCGCTCGTCACGCTGGCAGCCAAAGGCGGAGTCACGCAGCAGGAGCTTGCGGAGAGCTATACGCGCGAGCAGGAGTTCCCTTTCGATTCAGAGCGGAAGCGGATGTCCGTGCTGGTTGCAAACAGCGGCGGTGAGCGCTTCATCTTCAGCAAGGGCGCTCCGGACATGCTGCTGGAGCAGTGTACCCGCATCCTGTGGGAAGGCAAAGAAATTCCGCTGACGGGCACGCTGCGCCAGAAGGTGATGGCGGCGAATGAAGGACTGGCCTCCGCTGCGCTGCGTGTGCTCGGGATCGCGTATCGTGAGCTTCGTCCTCAGGAGCATGTCGGCAGCGAATCCGAAGTGGAGTCCCAGCTCGTGTTCATTGGTCTGACCGGCATGATCGATCCTCCACGGCGCGAGGTCAGGGAAGCGATAATGAAATGCCGCCGTGCCGGCATCCGCACGGTCATGATTACAGGCGATCACGGCACAACCGCCGAAGCAATCGCCCAGCAGCTTGGCATTTTGCAGCGCGGGTCGCAGGTGCTTACAGGCCAGCAGCTGAACAATATGGACGAAGATGCGCTGGACAAAGCGGTGGACAGCACGTCTGTCTTCGCAAGAGTTTCACCGGAGCATAAGCTGCGGATTGTGAAATCGTTGCAGCGCAAGGGGCATGTGGTCGCGATGACGGGCGATGGCGTCAATGACGCGCCTGCCGTCAAAGCGGCCGATATCGGTATCGCTATGGGTATTACCGGGACGGACGTTACGAAAGAAGCGGCCTCGCTGGTGCTGAATGACGACAATTTCTCAACGATTGTGGCGGCCATTGAGGAAGGGCGCAACATCTACGAGAATATCCGCAAGTTTATCCGCTATCTGCTTGCTTCCAATGTGGGCGAGATTCTGACGATGTTTTTCGCGATGATGGCCGGGCTGCCGCTGCCGCTGCTGCCCATTCAAATTTTGTGGGTCAATCTGGTTACCGATGGGCTGCCGGCCATGGCGCTCGGGGTAGACCAGCCTGAAAAGGATCTGATGGAGCACCGACCGCGCGGAGCCAAGGAAAATATTTTTGCCCGCCGGCTTGGCTGGAAAATTATTAGCCGTGGGCTGCTGATCGGCCTCTGCACGCTTGCTGCGTTCTGGCTGACGCTTCGAGTGGCTCCGGACAATGCGGCACAGCTGGCCAAAGCGCAGTCCGTTGCTTTTGCTACGCTGGTGTTGGCACAGCTCATTCATGTATTTGACTGCCGCAGCTCCAGATCGATTTTTCACCGCAACCCGCTGCAAAACGGCTATCTTGTGCTGGCCGTATTGTCCTCGATAGTCCTGATGCTGGTTGTCATGTACTTCGAGCCGCTGCAGCCGATCTTTAAAACGGTGCCGCTTGGCATGCGTGAATGGGCCGTTGCCATTGTATGTGCAGGCATCCCTACATTCCTGATGGGTGCCGGCAGTGTATGGGGCGGGCGCCGCAACCGCCGCAGAAGAGCTTTCCTGCAGAGCAACCCGAATCTGTCCGCATAAAAGAGGTAGGTCAAAAAGTCATCTAAAAAGGAACCTGCCGGAACGATTGTGTGCGGCTCTTTCACCCCGGCTTGGCGGTGTGCTATCATGTGCTTAGGATCGGTAAGGCATGCTGGCGCTATGCGCCGGCAGCCGCTGACCGGATTGAATGCAGCCGGCAAGGAGTGGGGAAGCTTGCAATTTACGAAAATGCACGGATTGGGCAATGATTTTATTATGATCTACGGAGAGCGGGAGCTGCCGAAGGAAGCCGCCGATTGGGCCGTGAAATGGTGCAGCCGCTTTTTTGGCATAGGTGCGGATGGGCTGGTGTTCATTTTACCTTCAGAGCAGGCTGATTTCAAAATGCGGATTATCAATTCAGATGGCTCGGAAGCGGAGCAATGCGGCAATGCGATTCGTTGTGTCGCCAAATATGTGTATGATCACGGATATACGAACCGGGAAACCTTGACCATTGAAACGGTGGGCGCCGGGGTTCAGCAAGTGGATCTGACGGTGGAGAACGGCCAGGTGAACCTTGTGCGAGTCGATATGGGCGAGCCCGTACTGGACGGGCTGCTTATTCCTACGGTGCTGGATGAGAATCCTGTACAAAACCGTCTGCTGGAGGCAGGCGGGTCGGCGTTCCGTTTTACGGCTGTATCCATGGGCAATCCGCATTGCGTGATTTACGTGGACGATGCGGCGAAGTTTGAACTGAATACGTGGGGGCCGGTTCTGGAGGTTCATCCCTTGTTCCCGAACAAGACGAATGTAGAATTTGCCACCGTGCTTGACCGCAGGCGGATTGAGATGCGCGTATGGGAAAGAGGCGCGGGTCCGACGCTGGCCTGCGGCACCGGAGCATGCGCTACACTTGTCTCCTCCGTCTTGAACGGATATACAAGCCGGGAGGCAGTGGTCAGCCTGAAGGGCGGAGATCTGTGGATCGAGTGGGATGAGCGGGACAACCGTGTTTACATGACAGGTCCGGCGGAGATGGTTTTTACCGGAACCATTCAAAATCCTCATTTATAATTTAAAAGGGCGAGTATTGGTGGTCGGATATCCACCGATACTCGCTCGTTTTTTGTTATTTTGAGTCACTTTTCAGAAACTCCTGTCTGTTTTGCATGCAAAAAAACGCTATAATCATAGATAATGAGAGAGAAGGAGGCGGTAAGACGAATGCGGAAAAAAGGATGGTTAGTTGCAGTGACGGCGGTGATTTTGCTTATGGCTGCGGTTCCTGTTCAAGCGGAATCGCCTTCAACCGAAGAAACAACGGTCAAAACCGTTTCATCTCTGACGCCGACGGTAACCAGCCGTCTGGAGGAAGCGGTGAGAAAATTGGCCGGGAGCGAGGCCTTCACTTTTGATACGGTCATGGACATGGGGAAAACATGGATTGTTGAAGGTGAACTAAAAGATGTGACGGCCGTATTTCAGACTGAATACAATAAGGTGAACAGCAGAGTGGAATCCACCACCTTAAGATACAAAATAGAGAGTGTGGATCAGGTGCTTCCTTCCGAGCTGAAGAAAAAAGTGCTCAAGGCTATCGAGTCCTTTGACAAGGACAAAAAGCTGGAGTTTGAAGCATTCTGGCGTGTGCATTCGCCATATCAGAACAATGAGCCGAAGGACTACTGGGTATTCTGGGGAGCGGGAGACAGTTCTTCATCGCTGTATGTGGATATTGCAGACGAAAACCGTATTTCCATTCATGCGGAATATCCGATTGGAGACGTGAGCTCCAGGCTGGTGACACGGGCGGAGAATGCTCTCCGGAACACCTGGGGCAAATCGGTTGCCATCGCGCATGCCTCGCGGCATAAAGATGAAGCGGATGGAAGCTTCTACTGGCTGTTTGAGGATGCGAACGAAACGAGCAGCGTCAAGATTGGGGCTGTGACGGGCAGAGTGCTGAAGGTATCCACCCCGCAGACGGACTGGAAGAGCGACCGTGACTTTGCGGCTTCGTTCTCGGTGCCGAAATATGCGCCGGAGCAGGCCAAAAAAGCGGTGGCTGCCAAAGCGAAAAGGCTGTTCAATATGAGTTTGTCCGGTTACAGCGTAAAGACTGAACAAAATACCTACACCTTCACCAGGAAAGGACAGGCGACACTTACCGCTAAAATTAACAAAAAAGGCGTCTTTTATGAGCTGAGTCTCGTCCCGTCCAATGGAAAGCTTCAATAAGAATAACAAAGTGTACATCGATAGATGTTTTTCTTATGTTCCGGTGAGGTTTATGTTACATTAGTATGAAACAAAATTGACGGGGTGAAAGAAACGGATGAAAGCGGATTTGCGCACGGCATGGAAAAAGGAAGTACTGGTCGGGGACGGCGCTATGGGGACATTTTTGTATCAACTGGGTTTTCCGGTCGGAATTTCCTATGAGGAGCTGAACCTGACCTCCCCGGAGGTGATCGCGGATGTTCATCGCCGTTATTTGCAGGCCGGTGCTCGTGTGCTGGAGTCTAATACGTATTCGGCCAATGCCTATAAACTCGGTAAATTTGGCCTTGAATCCAAGGTGGATGAAATCAACCGGGCCGGCGTCCGGATTGCGCGCCAGGCGGCCGGGCCTGAAAACTATGTTGTGGGAGCTATGGGCTCGATTTATGGAGCGAAGCGCATTAACATTACGAGTCAGGAGCTGAAGCGGAACTTTGACCAGCAGATTACCGCTTTGCTGGCCGAAGGTGTGGACGGAATGCTGCTGGAAACGTTTTATGAGCTGGAGGAAATGCGCACTGCCCTGCGGTGTATCCGGGCCTACAGCAATTTGCCGGTCATTTGCCAGTTCGCTGTAGATCAGGTTGGCATGACTCGTGACGGTTTCAGCATCAAGGAGGCGTTTGCCGTACTGCTCGAAGAGGGGGCGGATGTACTCGGCTTCAACTGCCATTCCGGACCGCAGGGCATCATGAGCGTAGTGGAAGCGCTGAACGGACCTCTGGAAGTTCCGCTGTCCGTCTTCCCCAACGCGGGTCTGGCGGATTACGTGGACGGCCAGTATGTGTACGGAGCGGGACCGAAGTATATGGCGGAGTGCGCCATTTCCTTCGCGGACCGGGGGGCCAGACTGATCGGAGGCTGCTGCGGCACCACTCCTGAGCATATTGCTGCCATTGCGGCTGCACTGCAGGGATATGTTCCAGCGGCGCTGCCTGACACGCCTGCGGAGGAAACAATCCGTCCAACGGTATTGGTGAACGAAAACGGGGCAGAAGATCAAGCGGCAGGAGCCCCACCGCAGGAACCTACGATTGTTGATCTTGTAAAGCGGCGGCACACGGTCATTGTAGAGCTTGATCCGCCGCGTGATCTGGATATTACGAAGTTTATGGAGGGGGCTCGCGCGCTGAAGGCTGCGGGGGCGGATGCGCTTACGATGGCGGATAATTCGCTGGCCGTGACGCGTATGAGCAATATGGCATTGGGTTATCTGGTCCGCAGTGAAGTGGGGATGCGCCCGCTCATTCATATCGCCTGCCGAGACCGTAATTCCATTGGAACCCAGTCGCATATGATGGGATTCGATGCCCTCGGCATCGATCATGTGCTTGCGGTGACGGGAGATCCGGCGCGGTTCGGGGATCTGCCTGGCTCCAGCTCCGTTTATGATATGACCTCATTCGAGATCATCCGTATGATCAAACAGCTGAACGACGGGATTGCCTTCTCGGGCAAGCCGCTGAAGCAAAAGGCCAAATTCGTGGTGGGCGCAGCCTTTAACCCGAATGTCAAGCATTTGAACAAGGCTGTGGAGAGGCTTGAGAAAAAAATTGCCGCAGGTGCGGACTACATCATGACACAGCCGGTTTACGATGTCGAACTGATTGCGGAGATCAAGCGCCAGACAGCTCATCTGGAGACACCGATCTTCATCGGCATCATGCCGCTGGCCAGCGGGCGCAATGCGGAATACCTTCATAACGAGGTTCCGGGCATTCAGCTTTCGGATGCGGTACGCGCCCGGATGGCAGGCCTGCAGGGAGCGGAAGGACGGGCGATGGGCGTCGCAATTGCCAAGGAACTGGTGGATGCCGCCATGGAACATTTTAACGGAATGTATCTCATGACACCGTTTATGTTTTATGAAATGACCGCCGAACTGACCTCCTATATTTGGGAGAAATCAGGGCGCCGTCCATCCCACTTGTTTCGTTCAACATAATCCATTAAAATAGTGTAATGGATGTGATGCCGATGTCATTAAGTATGACCGGATACGGTCAAGCCGTTCTTCATCACGGTGGCTATAAAGTACGCTTTGAGGTGAAGTCCGTAAATCACAGGTATTGCGAGGTGATGATGCGGATTCCGCGTGAATGGGCCCGTTTTGAAGACGGCTTGAGGAAAGAGATACAGCGGCAGGTGAAGAGGGGCCGCGTAGATGTCTTCATTCAAAGGGAACGGGATGAGGGCCAGGACTCATACGTACAGTTAAACGAACCGGTAGTGCAAGCCTATCTGGATACCGCCGAGCTGCTTGCTGACAAATACGGCCTCGACGGCAGGATTGGAGTCAGCGAGCTGCTTTCCCTCCCGAATGTGTGGGTTGACCGGGACAGTATCGACGAAGCAGAAGACCCGGAATGGGAGCAGCTTCTTCTTGAGGGTCTGGGAGAGGCTGTCGCCGGAATGCTTGAGATGCGCCGCCGGGAAGGCCAGGTGCTGGCCGCAGACCTGAACAGCCGGATTGAGCGGCTGGAAGTGCTGCACAGCGAGCTTGCCGCTCTGGCTCCCACGGTTTTGGCTGACTACCGCAACCGGTTGAAGCAGAGGCTTGCCGAGCTGCAGGATGGCGCTTTTTTGCCGGATGAGCAGAGGCTGGGGATGGAGATAGCGCTTTTCGCAGACCGGTCCAATATTGATGAAGAACTGACCCGGCTGCGAAGTCATTTGGGCCAATGCAGGAATCTCCTGCTTTCGGACGAGCCCGCCGGCCGTAAACTTGATTTTTTGATCCAGGAACTGAACAGGGAAGTCAATACGATCGGCTCCAAAGCCAATCATCTTGAATTGGTGAACCGCGTAGTTGAAATGAAAGCGGAACTGGAGAAGATTCGCGAACAAGCCGCGAATATGGAATAGCTTCCCGCAGGCTTGGCGGCAACAGTCATTTGTATAGGAGGAAATACCTGAATATGGCAATCAAATTGATTAATATCGGCTTCGGCAATATTGTGTCGGCCAATAGAATTATCTCCATCGTCAGCCCGGAATCCGCTCCGATCAAACGGATCATTCAGGAAGCGCGTGACCGGCATATGCTGATTGATGCGACATATGGGCGCCGGACCAGGGCGGTCATTATAACGGACAGCGATCATGTGATCCTGTCGGCGGTGCAGCCGGAAACGGTGGCACACCGTCTATCCACCAAAGATGATGATCATGACGAATAACAATGGAGAGTAATATGGCTAAGGGATTATTAATCGTTTTATCCGGGCCTTCGGGTGTCGGCAAAGGAACTGTAGGTAATGCGCTCCGCAAGCGCCTGCCGGAACTGACTTACTCGGTTTCGGCAACGACCCGCCAGCCCCGGCAGGGCGAGGAGAACGGAGTGAACTATTTTTTCAAGACAAGGGAGCAGTTTCTCGATATGATCGAGAAGGACGAGCTGCTCGAATACGCGGAATATGTAGGCAATTATTACGGGACTCCACGGGATTTTGTGGAGCGGACGATCGAGCAGGGGAACGATATTTTTCTGGAGATTGAAGTTCAGGGAGCACTCAAGGTAAGAGAGAAATTTCCGGAAGGGATTTTTATTTTCCTGCTGCCACCTTCGCTTGACGAACTGAAGGATCGGATTCGCGGACGCGGAACGGAGACCCAGGCCACCATTGATCACCGGATGTCTGTCGCGGTCGATGAGATGAATTTGATGCAGCATTACGATTATGCTGTAGTTAATGACGAGATTGATTTGGCGTGTAAAAGAATAGAATCGATCATCATCGCCGAACATTGTAAAATCCGCTGATCTTGGGTTATTCAATAATTTGTAGAAGAGGTGTCTGTTTATGCTGTATCCTTCCATAGATGAAATGATGAATAAAGTTGACAGTAAATATTCGCTCGTCGTTGCTGCTTCCCGCCGTGCCAGACTGTTGCGTGAAGGCGAGAAGAGCGATTTGAAGCAGCCGAGATCGCATAAGCAGGTCGGTGTGGCGCTGGAAGAGATCTACAATGATTTGTTGAAAGTGGAGCGCGTGGAAGAGTAATATCTGCCAGGCGACGGATTTTTAACAAGAAAAAAAGGTGTTTTAGCCGTTCTTTTTTTGACAACCGCAAGGTTGTTATTTTTTTCTCTAAGGGGGAGTGGAGCATGCTGAAGGGAAAAAGAATCTTGCTTGGGGTTACCGGGGGGATTGCCGCTTATAAAGCAGCCGCGCTGACCAGCAAGCTTACCCAAAAGGGGGCGGACGTACATGTCATCATGACTGCCTCAGCCCAAAAATTTATTACTGATCTCACGCTGCAATCACTCTCGCGCAACCTGGTGTACACCGATACCTTTGATGAGCGGCAGCCTGAGGTCGTGTCTCATATTCATCTGACCGATTCCGCAGATCTGGTTCTCATTGCGCCGGCTACGGCAAATATGATCGCCAAAATGGCGCATGGGCTGGCGGATGATATGCTGTCCACCACCCTGCTTGCCACCACGGCTCCTATTATGGTGGCTCCTGCAATGAACGTGCATATGTATGATCATCCTGCGGTTATAGAGAACATGCGGACACTGGTGTCCCGCGGCGTCATGATGATCGAGCCTGGCGAGGGATTACTTGCCTGCGGGTATGTGGGCAAAGGACGGCTGGAAGAGCCGGAGACGATCGTGGAGATCGTTGAGCGTTACTTCAAGGAAAAGGACAAGCCGGCATTCCCTCAGTTGCTGCAGGGGCGCAAAGTGATAGTCACGGCAGGCGGTACGGTGGAGCGGCTTGACCCGGTCCGCTATATTACGAATGATTCCTCAGGCAAAATGGGCTTTGCCATCGCCAAGGCTGCGAGACAAATGGGGGCGGATGTGAGGATTATTGCGGGAAACACAACTGCTGCGCCCCCGGAAGGCATGGCTGTAGAACGGGCAGGCTCCGCCCAAGATATGTATGAAGCCGTCTTGAGACACTGGGAGGATTGCAGCATGCTCATTATGGCGGCTGCAGTGGCCGATTACCGGCCGAAGGAGACAGCCCCGATGAAGCTTAAGAAGCAGGGCGATACGCTGCAGCTTGAGCTTGTCAAGACGGTGGATATTCTTGAGTCGCTTGGGCAGCGTAAAAAGCAGCAGCTTCTAGTCGGATTTGCAGCGGAAACGGAGCAGCTTGACCGATACGCGCGTGAAAAACTGGAGCGTAAAAACTGCGACCTGCTGGTTGCTAATGATGTTACTATGGAAGGAGCAGGATTCGGCACAGACACCAATGCGGTGCATATCTATGACCGGAATGGCCTTGTGGAGCAGCTTCCTGTGATGTCCAAGGACGAGGTGGCCCGCCGCCTGTTGGCCATCACCGCGGCCCGGATGGATAAAGCGTGAGAGGATGGGGGCTGTGGTCGGTATGGATATAGCGAAAGTGATTGTGGATGTGCCGGCCAAGGAAACGGATCGGACTTTCGATTACGTGCTTCCCGACTCGATGCGATCGTGGATAGAGCCGGGAAGCCGGGTTGCCGTTCCCTTTGGTAAGCGCACAGTGCAAGGTTTCGTCACTTCGGTGCAGCCGCAGGCAGAGCCGTCCCGCTTCAAGCTGCGGCCGATCCAGGAACTGCTGGATCTCGTTCCGCCGCTGTCTCCCGATCTGGTGGAGTTGGGGGAATGGATGAGCGATCGCTATGCGTGCAGCCGGATTTTGGCGCTGCAGGCCATGATTCCGACAGCGCTCAAGGGCAAAGCGGAGCGTTATATCTCCCTGGCTGACCGGCTGATGGATAGCAAAGATCCGGTTGCCGCCGATGTGCTTCTGGCGGATGACGGCATGAGCGATCCGGCGGAGCGGAGGATTGTGACCTATATCCGCAGCAAACAGCAGGTCGCGTTGCAGGCGTTGAGCCGGCAGTTCCCGCAGGAGGCGGCGGTCATCAAATCGCTGCTGCGGCGGGGAGTGCTGCAGGAAAGCCAGATGATCAAGGACAAGCTGCAGAAGAAAATGTTAAAAGCGGTGGATCTGGCGGTCTCTGCCGAGGAAGCTGAAGCCGCACTAGGCGATTTTCCCAACAAAGCACAGCGGCAGAAGGAAGTGCTGGCCTTCATGCTGGAGCGCAAGGAATTTCTTCCCCTCCCCCTGAAGGAGGTGCTTGCTTCCCTGCACGTGTCGGCAGCTGCCGTCAAGGCGCTTGAAAATAAAGGCTACGTCCGGCTCGAGGATGTGGAGGTGTTCCGCGATCCTTACCGCGGCAGGCACTTCAAACCGACACAGCCGCTCAAGCTTACGGATGAACAGCAGCATGTATTTGACCGGGTAATCCGGCAGTTGGATGCGCATGAACAGGGAGCGTTTCTGCTGCATGGCGTTACCGGCAGCGGCAAAACCGAAGTTTATCTGCAATGCATCAGCCGCTGTATTGAGCAGGGGAGACAGGCGATTGTGCTGGTTCCGGAAATTTCGTTAACCCCGCAGATGGTGGAGCGGTTCAAAGGCCGGTTCGGCGACCAGGTAGCGGTCATGCACAGCCGCCTGTCAGGCGGGGAGCGGTATGATGAATGGCGCAAAATACGCGAAGGACGTGTCAAGGTTGCCATTGGGGCCCGATCCGCCGTGTTTGCTCCTTTTGCCAATCTCGGACTGATTATTATGGACGAAGAACATGAATCATCTTACAAGCAGGAAGAAACACCAAAATACCATGCGCGTGATGTTGCGGTGCGGCGTTCACACCAGCATGGGGCAGTCGTCATACTCGGTTCGGCAACCCCTGCGCTGGAAACCTACCATGCAGCGCGCTCGCAGAGCAATGACGAGTTTGCCCCGCTGCTGCTGGAAATGCATACCCGCGCCCTCGGCAACACGCTGCCTGAGGTGCGCATTGTCGATTTGCGCGAGGAACTGCGTGAGGGCAACCGCTCCATGTTCAGCCGGGCGCTGCATGAGGGAATCGCCAGCAGGCTGGAGCGCGGTGAACAGACGGTGCTGCTCCTGAACAGAAGAGGTTATTCCACCTTCGTTATGTGCCGCAGCTGCGGTTATGTGGCCGGTTGTCCGGAGTGCGACATTTCGCTTACGTACCACCAGCGTTCCAATAATCTGCGCTGCCACTACTGCGGCTATGCAGTTCCTGCACCGGAGGTATGTCCGGACTGTGGAAGCGAGCATATCCGTTATTTCGGAACAGGGACCCAGCGTGTGGAAGAAGAACTGGCCAAGCTGTTCCCCGGCATACGTGTCATCCGTATGGATGTGGACACGACAACCGAAAAAGGCTCTCATGAGAAGCTGTTGGCACGATTCCGGGAGAAAAAAGCCGACGTCCTGCTCGGCACGCAGATGGTGGCTAAGGGGCTTGATTTTCCGGATGTGACCCTGGTCGGTGTCATTACGGCGGATTCATCACTGAATCTGCCGGACTTCCGGGCGGCGGAAAAAACGTTTCAGCTGCTGACCCAGGTGGCGGGAAGGGCTGGCAGACATCAGCTTCCCGGTGAAGTTTTCATCCAATCCTATACCCCGGATCATTATTCCGTCATTCATGCAAGCCGCCATGATTACTCATCATTTATCCGGGACGAGCTGAAGCACCGCCGCAGTCTGCATTATCCGCCGTACTGCCGCCTGATTTTGGTGACCCTTTCGCACGAGCAGCTGCCTGTCCTTGTCAGGCTGGCGGAGAATTTCAGGGCTTCCCTGGAGGGGAAAGCAAGAAAGCTGGGCTGGTTCGGGGATATGGACCGTTTTACACCTGACGTGCTGGATATTCTGGGGCCGGTGGCTTCACCGGTGCCGAGAATCAAAAATAGATACAGGTTCCAATGTATGATAAAATGGCGTGGACAAATCGATGCTGTCGGACTGGTACGGGATGTGGCGAATGAACTGGCGGATGCCGTGCAGCGCCAGAATCTGCAGATCAGCCTCGATGTCGATCCGCAAATGTTAATGTAACTTGCGGAAGCGGCATATATATCCGAGAGACGGCGTTATGAATATAATACGAAATGTTTACAGTTTGCTAAGGCAGGAGTGGTATGAATGGCAATTCGTTTTATCGTTAAAGAACCTGATGAAGTGCTTCATAAAGTAGCAAAGGAAGTTACGAAAATTACGCCCAATGTGCAGAAGCTGCTGGACGATATGGCGGACACGATGTATGACGCGGAGGGTGTCGGTCTCGCCGCCCCGCAGGTCGGTATTCTGAAACGGCTGATTGTGGTAGACGCCGGCGACGAGCATGGGCTGATCAAGATGATCAATCCGGAAATTGTGGCAAAGGAAGGCGAACAGTTCGGGCCGGAGGGCTGCCTGAGCATTCCGGGGTTAAACGGGGATGTGCGCCGTGCCGAGAAGGTGACGGTCAAGGGGCTTGACCGTGAAGGCAAACCGCTGACCGTGACGGCTACCGGCCTTTTGTCCCGCGCTTTCCAGCATGAGATCGACCATCTGAATGGCGTCCTGTTTACGGATATTGCGGAAAAGGTGTATGACGCCACGGCAGATGAGGCGGGATCTAACAGCAAGTAAGGAGTGAGCATCCAATGAAGGATGAAATTCGGATCGTCTTTATGGGCACGCCGGACTTCGCCGTGCCCTCCCTGGAGGCGCTGCTGGCGGACGGATACAACGTTGTGGGCGTGGTAACCCAGCCGGATAAGCCGCAGGGACGTAAAAAAATAATGACACCGCCCCCTGTCAAGGAGGCGGCTGTTAGGCATGGCCTCCCGGTGATGCAGCCCCAGCGGCTGCGTTTGCCAGAGGCAGTAGCCGAGCTGGCGCAATGGAAGCCTGACGTCATTGTTACGGCAGCTTACGGGCAGATTCTGCCCAAGGCCGTGTTGGACATGCCTCAATTTGGCTGTCTGAATGTGCACGGTTCCCTGCTCCCGCGTTACCGCGGGGGAGCACCTATCCAGCGCGCTATCATCAACGGGGAGACCCTGACTGGCGTGACGCTGATGTACATGGCGGAAGGTCTTGATACAGGGGACATGATCGCCAAGGTGGAGGTTTCTATCGAGCCTGAGGATACGTCCGGCACGGTGTTTGCCAAGTTGAGCTCGGCCGGAGCGCAGCTGCTGCGCGAGCAGCTGCCCCTGCTGCTGGCAGGCAAGACAGACAGAACTCCCCAGAATGAGGACGAAGCTACATATGCGCCCAACCTGACGCGCGAGGACGAGAAAATTGACTGGCAGCATTCCTCCCAGGCCATTTACAACCGGATTCGCGGGCTCGTTCCTTTCTCCGGCGCATTTACGCTGTGGGATGGGAATGTGTTTAAAATCTGGGCGGCCAAACGTCCTGAAGCCGGGGCGGGATCAGCAGGCGGCGAAACGCCGGGAACCGTGCTGAAGCTGACAGATGAAGGGATTGAAGTGCGTACCGGCGATGGTTCCCTCTGGCTGACCGAAGTTCAGCCCGCCGGCAAGAAGACGATGGCGGCCGGACAGTTCGGGCGCGGAGGACAAATGAAGCCTGGCACGGTGCTTGCATGAAGAACGGAGCAAAAACGGACGGAGCGCGCAAATGGACAGCCCGCGAAGTGGCGCTGAATATCCTGGCCGGAATCGAGCAGGAGGGGGCTTACAGTAATCTGGAGCTCAACAAAAGCCTGCAGCAGGCCCGGCTGTCGGCGGCGGATGCGGGGCTCGTTACCGAGCTGGTGTACGGGACAACCGCACGCCGCAATACGCTGGATTATTTTCTGAACCTTTTTGTGCAGAAAGGCACAGCCAGGCTGCAGCCATGGGTGCGCAGCCTGTTGCGCATGAGCGTGTACCAGATCGTGTACCTGGACCGGATTCCGGATCACGCTGTCGTCAGCGAAGCGGTGAACCTGGCCAAACGCCGGGGGCATCAGGGCATTTCCGGCATGGTGAACGGCGTGCTGCGCAGCATGCTGCGCGAGCCGGAGAAGCTGCGCCTGCCGCACAACCTGCCAGCGGCCGAGCGGATTGCGCTGGAGCACTCCCATCCGGAATGGCTCGTCAAGCGCTGGATCGCGCAGTACGGGGAGGAGACGGCGGAAGCGATCTGCCGAGCCAACAACGAGCCGCCTGCGGTCAGTGTGCGGGTGAACACCACGATGATCAGCCGTGAAAAGCTGCTGGAGGAGATGAAGGCCGCGGGACTCGACGCGGCTCCATCGGAGGTCAGCCCGTACGGGATTATCGTGCACAGCGGCGGTAATATGGCTCTGACCTCCTGGTACAGGGACGGCCTGCTCTCCGTTCAGGATGAGAGCTCCATGCTGGTCGCCGAGGCGGTTGCCCCGGTGCAGGACATGCTTGTGCTGGACTGCTGCGCAGCCCCAGGCGGCAAAACGGCGCATATGGGGGAGATTATGAAAGACCAGGGCCGCATTATCGCCAACGATCTTCATCCACACAAAAAAAATCTGATCCGGGAGCAGGCAGACAGGCTTGGTCTGGAATGCATCGAAGTGGTCACCGGTGATGCTTCCGCCCTGCCGGACTGTTATCCTGCGGCATCGTTTGACCGCATCTTGCTGGACGCCCCCTGCTCGGGCTTCGGGGTCATCCGCCGCAAGCCTGATTTGCGCTGGAGCAAATCGCCGGAGGATGTGGAAGCGATAGCTTCCCTGCAGGCGGGGCTACTGGATCGTGTGTCGGGGCTGCTGAAGCCTGGCGGTCTGCTGGTCTACAGCACCTGTACGATTGAACCGGCCGAGAACGAAGGGCAGATTGAGCGTTTTCTGAAGGAGCATCCGGACTTTAGACGTGTGGAGGAGCAGGATGCTATGTGGGCAGGCGCGGCCGCAGAATTGAGCGAGCGCGGAGCCCTGCAGATTTTGCCCCAGCATTTTCACAGTGACGGCTTTTATATTGCAAGGCTGCAGCGACGCGATAACTAACGGCGATCCTGGATTGCAATGATCTACACTGAATACTTTGCCGCCGGGCTGCATGTCGGGCGGTTTTTCTCTTTTTTTCGTCTATAAACCAGGGTGGTCATGAAAATTTTTACCCCTTCTTTCATTTGTGCTAAAATAGGAGGAATGAAAAACAATATCCTTATGACTAAGAACATAAAATTCAGGAAAGAACAGGTGTGAGATTAAAATGAAACCCTTTATATATGACTATACGCTGGAGGAGCTGCAGGCTTGGGCCACCGAGAACGGAGAGTCCGCTTTTCGCGGTGCTCAGATTTTCGATTGGCTTTATGTGAAGCGGGTCAATGATTTCAGCGAGATGACCAATCTCTCCAAGGCTTTGCGCGATAAGCTTGACGAGCAGTTCAGCTTCGTAACACTTCAGGAGATTACAAGGTTCGAATCCAAGGACGGAACTGTCAAGTTCCTGTTCGGACTCCATGACGATCATGCGATTGAGACGGTCATCATGAAGCATAATTATGGCAACAGCATCTGTGTGACTACCCAGGTCGGCTGCCGCATTGGCTGCACGTTCTGCGCGTCCACACTGGGAGGGCTCAAACGGAATCTTACGTCCGGAGAGATTGTGGCTCAGGTCGTACAGGCGCAGCAGATTCTTGACCGGAAAGGTGAGCGGGTCAGCAGCATTGTGATCATGGGCTCGGGCGAGCCGTTCGAGAATTATGAGGCGACTATGAAGTTTTTGCGCAATATGATTCATGAAAAAGGGCTGAATATCGGGCAGCGTCACATTACCGTATCCACCAGCGGCATTGTGCCGAACATTTATAAATTTGCCGATGAGGATACGCAAATCAACCTGGCGATTTCCATCCATGCGCCGAATGATGCGTTGCGCTCCAAACTGATGCCTGTAAACCGGAGATATCCTTTCCAGGATGTTATGGAGTCTCTCCGCTATTATCTGGCGAAAACCGGCCGCCGCATCACGTTTGAATATGCGCTGATCGGCGGGGTAAATGATCAGGAGGAGCATGCCGAAGAGCTCGGCGAAGTCCTGAAGGATATGCTGTGTCACGTTAACCTTATTCCGGTCAATCACGTACCTGAGCGCAAATATGTGCGTACTTCCCGGAACGATATTTTCAAATTTCAGCGCAAACTGGTTGAGAAGGGGATTAACGTGACCATCCGCCGCGAGCAGGGGCATGATATCGCTGCCGCCTGCGGACAGCTTCGTGCAAAGCATATGGAGTTGAGGTGAGATCATTTGATTAAAACTGTTCATGTCAGCCATGTCGGACGCGTGCGTTCGGTCAATGAAGATTCAGCCTGGATCCGTCATCTGGAGCAGGGATATATTTTGGGGATTGTCGCCGACGGCATGGGTGGCCATCTGGCGGGAGATACGGCTAGCCGTCTGGCGGTCGAGACGCTTGCCGCCGATCTGGCCACACTGGAGACCGGATTGTCGGTGCACTCCCTGTCTGCGGCGCTCAGCGACGCTATTTTGCATGCCAACGAAGTTATCTACCAGACGGCGGACCGCAACGACCAGTACCACAACATGGGTACAACAGTTGTTGCTGTGCTGCTGAACGATACGAAAGGTGTCATCGGCCATATTGGCGACAGCCGGGCCTATGTCATATCAGGGGGCACAACCACGCAGATTACGGAAGATCATACGCTGGTGAACGAGCTGTACAAGAACGGCCAGATCAGCAGGGAGGAAGTCGGGACACATCCGCGCAGAAATGTGCTGACCCGCGCGCTCGGCACCGATCAGGAAGTGGCCGTGGATCTGGATGCGATTGAGCTGAAGAAAGGCGATGTCCTGCTGCTCTGCAGCGACGGACTCAGCAATCTGGTCAGCGAGGAGCAAATCAACACGGTGGTGGGCGCATCCGCCCTGCCCCTTGAGGAGCGTGCGGACAGGCTGCTCCATCTCGCACTGCTGGCAGGAGGGGATGACAACATTACCGTCGCCCTGTTTGAGTTACCGCAGGAGGCTGCTGCGGAGGAAAAGGGGTGTGAAGCATGATCGGACATCTGTTGGGCGGAAGGTATGACATTATCGAGCGCATAGGCGGGGGCGGAATGGCTCTCGTCTACAGGGCGCAGGATATTTTGCTGAACCGCAATGTCGCTGTCAAGGTGCTTCGTCAGCAGTTTGTCCATGATGAAGAATTTATACGCCGCTTCCGGCGGGAGGCGCAGTCCGCAGCTTCGTTGTCCCATCCGAATGTCGTCAGCATTTATGATGTGGGGCAGGAAGAGGATATCCATTATATTGTCATGGAATACGTTGAAGGCAAAAATTTAAATGAAATTATTAAAGAGCGAGCTCCCTTGCAGGTGGAAGAGGCGGTGCGCATCGCCTCCCAAATCTGCGACGCGCTTGAGCATGCCCATCACAACCAGATCATTCACAGGGATATCAAGCCCCATAACATATTGATCGGGCGCAACGGCCGGGTGAAGGTAACGGATTTCGGGATTGCGCGGGCCGTTACTTCCACCACCATCACCCAAACGGGCTCGGTGGTAGGCTCGGTCCATTATTTTTCGCCAGAGCATGCGAAGGGTGTTACGACAGGTGAAAAATCGGATTTATACTCATTAGGCATCGTCCTTTATCAAATGCTGACGGCACAGCTTCCTTTTCTGGGAGAAAGCCCGATCAGCGTCGCCTTGAAGCATCTGCAGGAAGAGTTTGAGGAGCCGCGCAAAGTGAATCCTCTCATTCCGCAAAGTGTGGAGAACATTATTTTGAAGTCCATGCGCAAAAATCCGCAGGAGCGGTACCAGTCGGCCGAGGAGATGATGGAGGATCTGGAGACCTGCCTGCTGTCCGAGCGGCGGAATGAGTCGAAGATTCTGTTCGAGGATACAGAGGATGAGGCCCAGACGCGTATTATTCCTGCCATCAAGCCTCTCCCCAGCAGCGGAATTTCCAGAGCGTCTGCAGATTGGCAGAATGCGCCTGAGATGAAGGAGGAAGCTCCGGCCCGTCCTGCCAGGAGAAACAGCAAAAAGCTGTACATCTGGGCAGGGGCTGTGGTAGCACTGATCCTTGCCATGACGTTACTGGCTGTTTACGTTCAAAATCTCATGGAGGTGCGGGAAGTCACGGTGCCGGATGTGAGAACGATGACGGAAGCGCAAGCGCGGGCGGAGCTGGTCAAGGTCGGCCTGGCGGTAAAAGAACCGGTGCTTGAACAGTACAAGGACGGAATAAATCCGGGAATTGTGTTCAATCAGGACCAGCCGGCAGGCACTGTGCTGAAAGAGGGTGCGCAGATAGAGCTCACGGTCGGAGCGGAGAAGCCTTTGGTCAAAATGCCGGACCTTACGGACGGCAAGACTTATGAGCAAGCGGTGGCGGCCCTGGTGGCAGCGGGCGTGTCCGAGGATCGTATTGCCAAGGCCGACGACCAGTACAGCGACAAGTCAGCTGGTACGGTCATCGATCAATCACCGGCGGCGAATATGGATTATAACCCGGATGAGGTCCAGATTACGCTTACCGTCAGCAAAGGGCCGGAAACCGTCAAGATGCCTGATCTTACGAACAAGACGCAGGCCGAAGCCGAAAAAATGATCTCCAACGCCGGGCTGAAGCTGGATGAGGTCATTGAGGAAAGCAGCTTTACCGTCGAGAAAGGCAAGGTGATCAGCCAGTGGCCTAATGATGCGGGAACCCCAGTGGACCCGGGATCTAAAGTGAAGATTACTGTAAGCACCGGCCAGCCTCCGGAAGCGATCAGCTATTCCTATCAGCTGCCGGTCGTACCGGCGGAGGAAGGCAAAAACAGTGATATCCGTGTTACTTACACCGATGCGCGCGGAAATGATATGGAATGGGGAAAGCGGACGATCAACACAACCCAGGTTTTGACTATTGACCTGCTGCTTGCTCCAAACAAGGATGGTTTCGTTTCTGTCTACAGAGATGGACAATTTTTCGATACGTATGCGATTCCTTATATTGATGCCAAAAACGGAACGATTCAGCAGCCTCAGGTTGACCCGCCTGTCTCTACCGAAACTGACCCAACTGCAGGGGACGGATCGGAAGGCGTTACGAATGGGGACGTAGAGAGCGATACGTCCGATCCGGAAGGACAGCAGGGCGACAGCGGCCAGAGTGATGAAGGGCAGAATGAATAAATTAACATTGATTTCCTATTATGAAGGAGGATAGCTTATATATGCCCGAAGGACTGATTGTCAAGGCGCTCAGCGGCTACTATTATGTCGCGCAGCTGGATGAAGAGGGCAAACCCCTTTCCGGCGAGCAGGCTGTGCAGTGCAGGGCACGCGGTATTTTCAAGAAAAGAGGCGAGTCACCTCTCGTAGGCGACCGTGTGAAATTCACCCTTACCGAGAACGGCGAGGGAATTGTGGATGAAATTATGAAAAGGGACTCCGAGCTTATACGTCCACCGGTAGCGAATGTATCACTGGCTGTTCTGCTCTTCTCGGTAAGAGAGCCGGATCTGAATCTCGCCTTGATGGATAAATTTCTGGTTCATATTGAACACGCCGGGCTGGATACGGTCATTTGTTTGACCAAACGCGATCTGCTGGCCGAGGAAGAGCCGGATGCTTCCCTTGAGCAGGTCCGCCGCCTTTATGAGCAAGCGGGTTACGAGGTTGTGATCACGAGCTCCAAGACCGGTTTGGGGACCGAGCGGGTGAAGGAACTGCTGGCTGGCCGCATCAGCGTCTTCTCCGGACAGTCGGGAGTCGGTAAGTCTTCCATGCTGAATGCCCTGAAGCCAGGTCTTGCGCTGGAGACAAGCGCCATCAGCTTCAGGCTCGGGCGCGGCCGGCACACGACAAGACACGTGGAGCTGATCCCGTTGGATAACGGCGGCCTGGTTGCGGATACGCCGGGCTTCAGCCAGCTTGATTTTCTGGAGCTTGGTGTGGAGGAGTTGTCTTCCTGCTTCCGGGAATTTGTCTCCTATGGGGCTGAGTGCAAATTCCGTGGATGCACACATATTCACGAACCCGGCTGCAAGGTTGCGGAAGCCGTGGAGACGGGGGAAATTGCTCGCAGCAGGTATGAGAACTATGTACAATTTTTTGAAGAAATGAAAGAAAAGAAGCGGAGGTACTAACTATGATCAAAATTGCGCCATCCATTCTGTCTGCGGATTTCGCCAAGCTCGGCAGCGAAGTGGCCGAGGCGGAAGCCGGCGGCGGAGACTGGATTCATGTGGATGTCATGGACGGTCATTTCGTCCCTAACATTACACTGGGTCCGCCCATTGTCTCCGCCATTCGTCCGTACACCAAGCTTCCGCTGGACATGCATTTGATGATTGAACAGCCTGAACGTTATATTGCGGATTTTGTGAAGGCCGGAGCCGATGTCATTACAGTCCACGCTGAAGCGTGTGTGCATCTGCACCGTGTCGTTCACATGATCAAAGAGCAGGGCAAATTGGCCGGTGTTGCTCTGAACCCCGGAACGCCTGCTTATGCAGTCAAGGAAGTGCTCCCGGACATTGATATGGTTCTGGTTATGACGGTAAATCCCGGCTTTGGAGGCCAATCCTTTATTCCGGGGACGCTGTCCAAAATCAGACAAATCCGCTCGTGGCTGAATGAAATGGGCCGTCCGGACGTACATATTGAAGTGGATGGAGGCATAACGGAAGAGACAGCTGCAGCGGTCGTGGAAGCGGGCGCGGACGTGCTGGTTGCCGGCAGCGCCGTATACAGCCGTCCTGACCGCGCAGCCGCGATTGCCGCCATTCGCAAGAGCGCGGATCTGCAGGCATGAGGCTGAAGAGTCGACATTGCAGTTCCCTTCCGGTTAAACGGCTTTGCCGCGTGCGCTTTGATCTGCTGGAATAGGCACGGCACGCTATGCATAAACATGGTTACATGAGCAGTATATTCTCATGTAACCCTTTTTTTTGTCGGGCACAAGGTTAAAACAGGTGCATAGTCTATAGAGAACGGACGCATGAGGATTATGGGGAGGGTGAAGCATGAAGTTTTACACGATCAAGCTGCCGAAATTTCTGGGAGGCTTCGTAAAAGCGATTTTGAATACATTCCAGAAAAGCTAGGAAGCATCCGTGTCAGTTGCAGGCTGGCCAGGCATGTATCCCGTGCCGGTTGCTAAGGGGGGCAACCGGGGACGGAAAACGCGGGAGCATGCCGGGAGCTGAAGTGAAGAAAACTCAATAAAAAAAGCACCCGTTGTTTTAAACGAGGTGCCTTTTGCCTATTGTACGATTATACGCGAGTCACTTTGCCGGATTTCAAGGCACGAGTGCTGACATAAACACGTTTTGGTTTACCGTTAACAAGGATGCGAACTTTTTGTACATTGACACCCCAGGTACGGCGGTTACGGTTGTTAGCGTGAGATACGTGGTTACCGCTGCCAGGCGCTTTACCTGTTACATAACATTTGCGAGACATAGATTCCACCTCCTATTCTGGAAATCACCTTTATCAACAGGTTAATGGTTAAAATAATCATCTGAACAAAACAATACTTAAATATAATATCACAGTCAAAAAAGCGGCGTCAACTGATCCAAAAACTTTATTTATTTCTATTGTTCATTATAGTACAATAATGATTAGTTCAATGTGCGTTTTTCTTGATTGTAGGACTTAATATTTTAAACTAATCATTGGAACATTAACAGATAAGCATACGTATTCATTAGAAGCAGCAGGTTGTGCTCTAAGACATGTACAATCGAGTATACCGGCCTGGGCCAGCATGACCCGGGCTTTCCATGCTGACTTTAAATCATCTTGCGCCGTCTTTTGTGGAATTTAAGATTACTGCGGCTTATGGACATGCGTATAAAGCGAGGAAGGGGAATTCTCATTGAGTAAACGTTCTTTGAATGGAACAGATTTTACCGCAATGGTGTTGGCCGGAGCGGAACAATTGCAGCAGCATGCGGAACACGTCAATTCCCTGAATGTATTCCCGGTGCCTGATGGCGATACGGGGACGAATATGAATTTGACGATGAGTGCGGGCGTAGCTGAGATCAAGAAGGGGAACTCCGCTTCCATTGGCGTTATGTCCGGCATTCTTTCCAAAGGGCTATTAATGGGAGCCCGGGGCAATTCCGGGGTCATCCTGTCGCAGTTGTTCCGCGGCTTTAGCCGTTACGCTGCCCCATACGAGGAATTAAATACCCTTCAGTTTGCGTCGGCTCTGCAGAGCGGCGTGGATGCCGCATATAAGGCGGTTATGAAGCCGGTTGAGGGCACGATTCTGACAGTGGCCAAGGAAGCGGCCAAACACGCTGTTTATTATGCCCGCCGTGCCAATGATGTGACAGAGCTTATGGAAGAAGTGCTCGGCAAGGCGAAGGAAGCACTTGCCATGACGAAGGAGATGCTGCCTGTGTTAAAGCAGGTAGGCGTTGTCGACTCTGGCGGTCAGGGACTTGTTTATATTTATGAAGGCTTTGTGCAGTATCTCCGCAGCGGAATATCTTATCCCGCAGCGCAGAAGAAGTCGCCAGGACAGAAGCTTGCCGCGTATACTCCCGGCGGAACAGCGGTTCCCGCAGCCGTAATGGTTGCTCCCGATGCGCCGATGTCGGCACAGGCGAAACTGGAAACCGAAAACATTGAATTTTTATACGATATGGAGTTTTTCATTCATCGCCAATTGGGCGGATCCGCCCATCCTGCCTTTGATGAGGAAAAATTCCGGAAAGCGTTGTCAGTGAACGGGGACTCTATCATTGTGATTGCGGACGACGATATCATCAAAGTGCATGTGCATTCCAAGGCTCCTGGCGAGGTGCTGAATTTGGCGCTGCAGCATGGTGAAATTACACAAATCCGCATTTTGAATATGCGCGAGCAGCACCGTGAGCTGCTGTCGGCAGGCAGGGACGCCGCTCCCGAACCGGAATGGTTTGCCGACATCCCGGCAGAGCCGGTGCGGGAAGAAGAGCCTTCCGAGCCGCCCGCGCATGAGCTGGCGCCTATCGGATTTATCGCCGTGTCGTCAGGACAGGGAATAACGGATATCTTTTCAAGCCTGGGCGTGGACGTCGTGCTGTCCGGAGGGCAGTCGATGAATCCGAGCACAGAGGATTTTGTCAATGCGGCCCGGGCGATCGCAGCCCAGCACATTTTTATTCTTCCGAACAACTCGAACATTGTCCTGGCTGCGGAGCAGGCCCGCGAGCTGCTGGAGGGAGAGCGGCTGGTCACAGTAATCCCGAGCAAGACGATTCCGCAGGGAATCGCGGCGGCAGTTGCCTTCCAGGAGGAAGAAACGGCAGCGATGAATCGCGAAAACATGCTGGACGCGGTCAGCCGTGTCAAATCAGGCCAGGTTACGAATGCCGTGCGGGATACGGTCATCGATGATATCGAGATTAAAGAAGGTCATTATATCGGCATCCACAACTCGAAGATTGTGGCTTCCGAAGAGGAACTGCTGCCGACCTGCCGCGAGCTGCTCTCCCAAATGATTGTGGGCGGTGACGAGGTCGTCATGATTCTGACCGGCTCTGACAGCAGCGAAGCCGATACGGAAGCTCTCGTCTCCTGGCTGGGGCAGGAATATCCGGATACGGAAGTGGAAGTGCATGAAGGCGGACAGCCTATCTATTCGTACCTCTTCTCCGTTGAGAGTTAAGCTGGCATGTTACAGGGCCGGGAGAGGAGAGTGAAGTATGCGCAGAGCATTCATAGTGACGGACAGTACGGCGGATATACCGAAAGAACTTGCCGATGAGCTGCACATCCGCATCGTGCCGCTGACGGTGATGTTTGGCGAAGAGGCGTATCTCGACGGGGTTGAAATGCCCGCCGGACGCTTCTACCCGGAACTGGTCAGGTCGAAGGAGCTGCCGACCACGTCCCAGCCCTCGCCCGCCGAGTTCAGCCATGCTTATGAGACCATTCTCGAAGCATATCCTGACGCTCAGATTGTATCTATACATCTGTCCTCAGGTGTAAGCGGGACATATCAATCGGCCGTGATCGGCCGCTCCATGCTGGATAATGAGCAGCCGGTTGCAGTATATGACTCAAAGTCCGCTTCTTACGGATACGGCTATCTGGTGGTGCATGCCGCCCGGATGGCGGCAGCAGGTCGGGAAGCAGTGGAGATTATCCGCTCCCTGGAGGAGCTGGGCCGCCAGCGTCAGCTATATTTTCTCGTTGATACGCTAGAATATTTGCAAAAGGGCGGACGAATCGGCAAAGCGGCGGCGGCCATCGGGACGCTGCTGAATATCAAGCCGATTTTGTCCATAGATCAGGATGGGATTATCTATCCTGTAGAAAAGGCAAGAGGACACAAAAAAGCGATGAACCGTATTGTCGAAATGCTGGAGCACAAGGTTAAAGGCCAAAAGATCCATGTAGTGCTGGGGCATACAGCTGATCTTTCCACGCTTGAGAGCTTGACGGACATGTTACGCAGCCGTTTCGATGTTGCCGATGTGCTGTATACGGAGATCGGAGCCGTGATCGGCACCCATGTTGGACCCGGTACGATTGCTGTCTTTGTGTGGCCTGCCGGGGGTGAGGGATGAACATGAAGCTGGATCATATCGTTTTAAAACAAATCAACGGCGTGAGTGCTCTCAAGGAGGGGGAGCTTCACGCCTTTGGCATCTCTAATGTCAGAGAGCTGCTGGAATATTACCCGTTCCGTTATGAGGATTACAGGCTGCGTTCCTTGACGGAGGTCAAGGATGGAGACAAGATTACCGTGCAGGCCAAGATTATGGGCATACCTGTGCTGCAGCGTTATGGCAAAAAATCGCGGCTGACCTGCAAGCTGATGGCGGATGAATGGATGTTTACGGCCACCTGGTTTAACCGCCATTTTCTGAAGGATCAGCTTACAGCAGGCAGGGAAATTATCGTGTCAGGCAAATGGGATGGCAAGCGGATGCAACTGACAGCCTCCGATGCCGAGTTTCCGGATAAAGGAACGACGCGTTCAGGTACTTTGCAGCCGGTCTATTCCGTCGGAGGCAAAGTTACACAGAGCTGGATGCGCAAAACGATCAACCAGGCTCTGCAGCAGTTTGGTGAGATGATTCCCGAGCTGCTGCCACAGCAACTGATCCGCAAATACAGTCTGATTCCCCGCAAGCAGGCGATCGCCGCCATTCACCGGCCGCAGGACAACCGGGAAGGACAGGAAGCACGGCGCAGGATGGTGTTTGAGGAACTATTCCTGTTTCAGCTTAAAATGCAGGCGTTTCGCGCGCTGAACCGGGGCAAAATGAACGGGGTCATACATACGGCAGACAACACCACTATCCGTGAATTTGTACGCAGCCTGCCCTTTGAGCTGACCGATGCGCAGAAGAAGGTTGAGCTTGAAATTCTTCATGATATGCGTTCTCACAGCTGTATGAACAGACTTTTGCAGGGAGATGTCGGATCAGGCAAAACGGTCATTGCCGCTATTGCGTTGTTCGCCACGGTCCGCTCCGGATTTCAGGGAGCGCTCATGGTGCCGACGGAAATTTTGGCAGAGCAGCATACCCGCTCGCTGCAGAGGCTATTTGAGCCGTTCGGAATTACGGTTGCGTTGCTAACCGGGAGCGTGACCGGCCGGAAGCGGAAGGATCTGCTGGCCTCCCTGCAAATGGGACTGATCGATATCGTCGTAGGCACGCATGCGCTTATTCAGGAGGACGTCTATTTCCGGCAGCTCGGACTGGTCGTAACTGACGAGCAGCATCGCTTCGGTGTCAACCAGCGGAGTGTGCTGCGCCGCAAAGGCTATAATCCGGATGTGCTGACCATGACGGCGACCCCCATTCCGCGGACGCTCGCCATTACGGCTTTTGGGGATATGGACGTGTCGACGATTTCGGAGCGGCCCAAAGGGCGGATTCCGATCTCGACTTATTGGGTGAAGCATGACAAGATGGACAGGGTGCTTGGTTTTATTTCACGTGAAGTGAACCAGGGCAGACAAGCCTATCTGATCTGTCCGCTCATTGAAGAATCTGACAAGCTTGACGTACAGAACGCCATTGATCTTCATATCCAGATGCAGCAGGCGTTTCCTGGCTTCAAGGTAGGTCTGCTGCATGGCCGCATGACCGCGGCGGAGAAGGAAGAAGTGATGCGTTTGTTCTACGCGAATGAGATACAACTGCTCGTATCGACGACGGTTGTGGAAGTAGGGGTCGATGTGCCCAACGCCACGCTGATGGTCATCATGGACGCCGACCGGTTCGGATTGTCCCAATTGCACCAACTGCGCGGACGTGTCGGACGCGGGGAGTATGCTTCGTACTGCGTGCTGATCGCCGATCCAAAATCGGAGGTCGGTCAGGAACGGATGAAGGCCATGACCGAAACGGATGACGGATTTGAGGTTGCGCGCCGGGATTTGGAATTGCGCGGTCCCGGTGATTTCTTCGGCACGAAGCAGAGCGGACTGCCAGAGTTCCGTCTGGCCGACATGGTTGCCGATTTCGAGGTACTGGAGCAGGCGCGCGAGGACGCCGTCAGCCTCATTCAGGATTCGTCCTTCTGGACCTCTCCGGTATACGAAGGGCTGCGTGATTATTTGCAGCAGGAACAGATTTTTCAGGGAGATTTGATCGACTAGGCACATTGGACCAGCTCTCGTCATATATTATAGACGGATGCTTTTGACGGGAGGCTGGTACAAATGGGCTATCAACAGTACGGAATCAGTCCGCAGCTGGTGGAGCGGGTAAAGCTGAAGATGAAGAACCCTGCCGCCAAGGAGCGGATCAAGAAGCTGATTGAAGGAGTTACGAAGGCGGATTTGCAAAACAAGGCGGTCGTGCAGCGGCTGGTGAAATCATCGGCCACCATTCTCCATGAAAAGCTGACGTCTGCGCAGGAGGAGCAGTTGGTCGCGTTTATCGTCGGCCAGCGCATTGATCCGAAAAATACGCTTCATCTGATCAAGCTGTGGGGCATGTTCAGGTAAGGAAAACAGGGCGTTTTCTGGCTTTCAGGTCAGGAAGCGCCCTGTTTTGTATTGTTATTAATGCTGCCTCCTTGCAATCTTGAGCGGGATACTGCAACATCTCCACTGCGCTGGGGATGCCCGGATTTCTAAAGCAAGATGTCCAAGCAAAAAAATTCGACTTTAGTTATTGACTGATCACTATCCGTTGCAGTATGATGAACTTAAGTTAGTGATTGATTAATCACAAAATTAAAAAGAGAGGTTGATAAATCATGAAAAAAGCAATCGTCGTAGGTGCAACAGGCGGAACAGGAGCTGTAATTACAGCCGAGCTGGCAAAACGGGGAATACCCGTCATCGCGTTTGGCCGTTCCCGGCAAAAGCTGGAGGAGCTTGCCGCTCAGCTGGGAAATCCGGCACACCTGTCGCTTGCTGTAGGCAATGCCTTCCGGCCGGATGACGTTGTGGCTGCGGCAAAAGAAGCCGATGTGTTATTTCATTGCGCCAATGTTCCTTATCATGAAATGGAGAGCAAGCTGATTCCGCTGGGCGAGTCCATTATGGAGGCCGCCAACCGGCTGGGTGTAAAGGTTGTCGCGATCGACGGTATTTATCCCTATGGAAGAAGACAGATGGATAAAGTGACCGAGGATCATCCCAAGCAGCCTCACACAAGGAAAGGCAAAACTCGTCTTGCTTTTGAACAGATGATCTTCAACAAACGCTGGAACAATGTGAAAGCCATGATTGTTCGTTTGCCGGATTATTACGGGCCGACAGCGAATCAGGCGTCTTATCTGGGCGGTACACTCGAAGCCATCGCAGCGGGCAAAATGGCCTTTTTCATCGGCAACATGAAGGTTTCCCGTGAATACGTGTACTTGCCGGATGCGGCCATTATGGTTGTGGAGATTGCAGGACATGATCATGCCTACGGGCAGAACTGGAACATTCCCGGCTCGGATATTATTTCCGGACATGAGATTGTGCGCATTGCCCGGCAGGCTAGCGGAACGAAGAAGCCTGTGATCCCGCTCGGCAGAACAGGACTATCGCTCCTTGGATCATTTGTTCCAGTGATGAAGGAGATTATTGAAATGCTTTACTTGACGGAAGAACCCTTGCGCTTGAGTGGAGAGAAATATGAACGTTATATTGGGAAAGTACCCGCTACCAGCCACGCGGACGGGATTGCGACCACCATTCGTGAATTGCAGAAGAGAAAGTAAAAGAATTAAGGGCCGTATGAACGCTGCGCTGCCAATGAAAGGACTTGAATGCAACTGGTCCTGCAATGCGTTATAATTATATTCAAAAAAAGATCCCAAAGGATCTAATGTGATCGCTATAAAACAGACAGGTGGAGCAAATGCAAACAAACGCCAATAACAACATGCTTTTAGATAACTGGTTAACTCTTACCAACTTACAAGAGAGAATTAACAACAAACTGGATAGTGCTTTGCAAGAACAATGCAGTTTATCCTTAAAAGAATTTTACGTGCTCTATTTCCTTTCTCAGACAAGCGAAAAAAAGCTGCGGCTACAGCAACTGCAAGAGATGGTCGGTTTAAGCCAGAGTGCCATTTCAAGGCTGGTCGCTAGAATGGAGGCCAAAAACTGCGGAGCCCTGGAAAGGTATGTTTGTGAAGACGACCGTAGAGGGGTGTACACCCGCATGACGGAATATGGTGAAGAGAAGTTAAGAAAAGCTATGGCTACCTATAATGAAATTTTGCAAGGGGCTTTTCTCAATGACGGCCTTCGCCGTGAGCTAAAATTATTGATCGAAAAATTTGAGTTAGAGGAATCTTAAAAATTGTAAAAGTGAGTAAATGTTAATGAGTGGAAATATTGACCAAGGCCCGGAAAATTTCTCCGGGTTATTTTTTCATACCCCAACAACCTACAAACCATAAAGTTGACAGTCACAGATTGTCGTGTTAAATTAAATGCATGCACATGCATATAAAATTATAAAAGGAGTTCATTTTTTATGATGGATTTATTTAGTCCTTACAAAATAAAAGGATTGGAACTGAAAAACAGAATTATGATGCCGCCGATGTGTCAGTATTCGGTTGATAAAAAAGACGGAATTGCGACGGAATGGCATTACATGCATTATGTAAGCCGGGCTATAGGCGGAGCCGGATTGATCATGGTTGAGATGACAGATGTGGAACCGGACGGTCGGATAACGGATTTTGACCTGGGACTATGGTCTGATGATCAGATTCCAGCTTTAAAAAGAATCGTGGACGCCTGCCACAGCTATGGTGCAAAAGTGGGTATTCAAATTGCCCACGCAGGGCGTAAGGCAGAAGATGCTGAAGTGCCTGTTGCTCCATCTGCAATTCCTTTTGATGAGAATTCCAAAACGCCAAGAGCTCTCTCTACATCTGAAGTTAAGGAAATGGTGGAAAAATTCCGGAACGCGGTTAGACGTGCGGTCAAAGCAGGTTTCGATACCATTGAAATTCATGGTGCTCATGGCTACTTAATCCACCAGTTTCATTCTCCGCTTACGAATAAGAGAGACGATGAGTATGGACAAGATCTAACTAAATTCGGTAAGGAGATCATCCAGGCCGCCAAAGCTGAAATGTCTGAAAGTATGCCACTAATGATGCGGATATCAGCTAAGGAATATGTCGAAGGCGGTTACGGACTGAATGAAAGTGCTGTATTTGCAAAAGAATATAAGATGGCGGGAGTAGACATCTTTGACATCTCCTCAGGTGGAGAGGGGCCTATTGGAGCATCGGGAAGACCTGGCACACACGCTGCATACCAAGTGCCGCTGGCGAAGGAAATTAAGATGGCATTAGACGTTCCGGTAGTCGCTGTCGGCAGGCTCGACGATCCTACACTGGCTAATGCTGTCATTGGCAATGAAGAAGCCGATCTTGTAGCGATAGGAAGAGGTATGCTGAGAAATCCTTATTGGGCGCTGGAAGCAGCGGCTATGCTAAGAAAGGATGCACCTGTCCCTAAACAGTATAAGACTGGTTTTTAATCAAATGAGTACAAAGGCGGCCTGATATGGCTGCCTTTTTCACAAGTTATCCTTCAATATCTCCAATCCTTTGTTGAAGTTAAGTGATTGATTAACAATTGTAGTATAATAGATAAGAAAAAGAGGACGTATCTTAGAGCCGAAACGGCTTGGGACGTCCTTTGTATTTTGTAATAATAGCGTTGAAACAAACCGGATAAGGGTACATATCTAACCACAAAACTATTCTAACGGTTGCCACAACCTCTATTGGCTCCAAGACGTTGATTTCAAATTATAGTAGTTGTCATGGCGCTTATTTCGCTTAACCCGGATATTTTCGCCTAGATTAAGGAAAATAGCGTCGGTCGCGACCATTAGAATTTGAAAAGGTCTTTTATCGTAACATAGCAGATGCTGCAATCAACCATGTGGCAAGCGTTTGAATGGCATGCGAAATCCGGGTATTCTGTCCTCAAATTATTTCTCATTTTTTTATCCATTTCAAACAATAACACTTTCGTTGATCCAGTCAGCTGTGTCTTGATGAAACGTGTGATAGCACCTGTACCTGACCCGAGCTCTGCGACAGCCTTGACCTCATTCCATGGTACATTTTGAACCATTTTAGCCCCTAGAAACCGGGAACTAGGCAGGACACTTCCCACTCGTTTTGGATTTTGGAGAAAGCCTTTTAAAAAAAGCAGATTTTCATTGATGTTCAACTATTTTTCCCCCTCGCTTTGTTTTCCACATAAACATAGTAACGGAAAAATCTAAGGAATTCACGAGGATAAATCTAAAAAAATTCTGAAGATGAAAGATAAACCCCCTCTCATTTATAATGCCCCCCGATTTTCAAAGATCTCTCCAAAGCCTGCCCGGCGGGGGTGAGGGAGGAGGCCCGGATGATCGCCGCGCTGCCATACCGTTCTTTAATGCTGTCCGTGGCTTTTTCCAGAGAGCGGGTTCGCTCCTCGTCTTCAAAGAAGGAGAGCTGGTATGTCTCCCCGTCCGTCAAACCACTCAGGCTGATACCCAGGCGCCGTACCGGCATATGATTCCAGAACTTATAGAAAATCTCCTTCACGGTTTGGTAGACTTTATTCGTATTGTTGGTCAGATCAGGCAGCTTCATCTGGCGGGAAAATCCGGTCGGCGTCTCGTACGGGCTGCACATGCAGCCAACGGTGACCACGGAGCCCATGTATCCTTTGCGGCGGGTGTCCCGACATACTTCCTCCGTGAGCTCCAGCAAAATGGTCTCCACCTCGTGCGGCTCTACATAATCCCTGGGCAGGGTCATCATATGGCCGATCGACTTCTGCGGAGTGCTGAACGTGTACGGGGCGACAGGGCTGTCGTCCAGGCCGTTGGCTGTTCTCCACATCACTTCAGCCTGAATATCCGATTGCTTGCCAAAATGGGCACGAAATTTGCGCTTCAGCTCAGGCAAGGGCGTTCTGGCAATATCTCCGATGGTGGTCATGCCGAGCCGCGCGAAATGGGCTGTCATGCGTGAGCCCACGCCGAACATTTTGTTCACCGGCTGCGGCCACAACAGAGGTTCTATCTCGTTCCTGGACAGCGTGAACAGGCCGCTCTTGTTCTTCTTCGCCCAAATATCGGTTGCGATTTTGGCCAGCATTTTGTTGGAGCTGATGCCAATCCGCACCCAGATCTTGGTGTCAAGCAGAACCTTTTGCTGGATTTCCCGGGCAATGGTCATGGGATCGCTGCCGAATATATGCTGGCTGCGGGACACATCGAGAAACTGCTCGTCAACGCTGAAAACCTCCACCAAGTCGGTATATTTCCTATATATCTCGGTGATTTTCAAAGAAACATCAATATAATATTTCATGCGGGGACGTACAATGACCAACTCCGGACACTTCTTGAGTGCTTGACCGAGGCGTTCGGCTGTAGCTACACCGTGTTTTCTGGCTATAGGACATGCGGCCAAAATAATCCCCGACCTGCGTGTAGGGTCTCCTGCTACCACAAGCGGCTTGTTTTTATACTCCGGATGTTCTGCTTTCTCGACACTGGCATAGAAGCTCTGGCAGTCTGCCAAAAAAATGGTTCGCTCATTTGTCTTAGCCATCTTGTTTCCTCCAACTTAAGGTATAAATGCGAACGTACATTCCTGTATATTATAGAACAAACATTTGTTCTATGTATGAGGTAATTACTGGTTTCTAAAAATGAATAACTAAAGACTTGACGAATCACAAAAGAGTAGCTAAAACGATCATATGTAACTAATGTAGTTACAATTAATTCGAATGTTAATTATTATGAAAGAGGGCAGATCTTGAATGAAAACATTAGTTATTGTGGCGCATCCCCATTTGGAGCAATCCCGCATTAACAAACGGTGGGTCGAGGAGCTTCAAGGCAAGTCAAACGTGACCGTACATAATCTGTATGAGGAATATCCGTCCGAACAGATTGATGTGGCACGTGAGCAGCAATTGCTGGAGGAACATGACCGTATCGTTCTGCAGTTCCCGTTTTATTGGTACAGCACACCGCCGCTTTTGAAAAAATGGGAGGATATGGTCCTGGCTTACGGCTGGGCCTTTGGCGAGGGTGGAACAAAACTGCACGGCAAATGAAGCGGGTATTGACGGGCGGTATTCCGTCCAATACCCGCCTTTTTGTCATTCCGGAAAAGCGGCGGGCATTCACCTTTATCCCTGAATGTGGGGAGCAATTGGCCCGTGCTTACCTTAACGTTGCGTCAATGTTTTATAATGATGTGGACACAGGGAGGGGAACGGAATATGCATAGAATGAAAATTAACGAACTGGCCCGGCAGCTGAATATTTCCGCGCGGGCGATCCGGTTTTATGAGGAAAAAGGGATGATCCGGCCCGGCAAGGACCCGGGGAACGGCTATCGGCTGTTCAGCCAGCGGGATGCGCTGCGCCTGCGCATCATTGTGACGCTGCGTGAATTCGGCATGGGGGTGGGAGAGGTTAAGCAGCTGCTGGAGCTGCTGGATCGTGGGCTACACGAGGAGGCGGTCTATGTGCTGGAGCAGCAGCGTTCCGCCATGTTCGACCGCTGGATGGAAGGCAAGCGCAATCTGGATGCGGCTGATTTTATGATCCGGCAGCTCCAAGGGGAGCGCGGTCCTGAATGGGAGGACCTGTTCGAGCTGGCCGGAGGCCTGAAGCATCGCCGCCAGCTGCGTGACGGCTGGCGGGACACATGGGATTTCGACAGCCGCGCCGCCGTGCATGATGAGCTGGTCAGCGGAACGGATAGCAGCGGGGGGCGGCACCTGGCCTATACGACGACCTTGCGGATGATGGTGGAACGCGTTCTTCCCGCTCCGGGGGAAAGGGGCCTGGATGCCGGCGCCGGCACGGGCAACCTGGCAGGATTGCTTGCGGAAGCTGGTGCGGCAATGGCGGGGATCGACCAGTCCATGGAAATGCTGAAGCAGTGTCGCCGCAAATTCCCGCAGGTGGAGGCGAGACTGGGCAATTTGCTGTCCATACCTTATCTGGATGGAAGCTTCGACTTTGTGGCAAGCAGTTATGCGCTGCGTCATCTGACCCCGGAGCAGAAGCCGGTGGCACTGTCCGAGATGAAGCGGGTACTGAAGCCTCACGGCCGAATCTGCATCGCGGATTTGATGTACGCGGAAGAGGGCAGTCCGGGGAACGATCTGCCGGTGATGGATGTGGCCGACACGGTGATCGGTTCCTTGGATACGCCTGTATACTATGCACATTGTCAGGAGCTGCTGGAATGGTTCGGAAGGAACGGTTATTTGGCGGCGGTTCACCCTATCAGCGGAGCCGTGCACATGATTTATGCGGTTCCCGTTCAGCGTGGTCCCCTGCCTGCAGAAGCAGGAGAGATTCGGCCTTGACCTTCACGCAAGGGCATCCTGTAACCTGTCGGTATAAACCAAACGACAGGAGGAAGCTTTATGTCAGCAATTAAAATTAAGGGTGCGACGATCTTCACTATGGTGGAAGGGGAAGCCCCCTATGAGGGTGATCTTTTGATCCGGGACAGCCACATCGCAAGCATAGGCCCGTCCATTGCCGAAGAGGCGGAGGAGGTGCTGGACGGCCACGGCATGCTCGCCATGCCCGGGCTCGTCAACGCCCATCAGCATTCACCGATGAGTCTGCTGCGGGCCTTTAGCGATGATCTGAAGCTAATGGACTGGCTGGAACGAAAAATGCTGCCTGCGGAAAACCGCATGACCCCGGAGGATATTTATTGGGGAGCGAAGCTGGGTATTGCGGAAATGATCAAATCCGGCACCACGGCTTTTGCGGATATGTATATTCATATGAACGAGATCGCCGAAGCGGTAAAGGAGACGGGAATTCGAGCTTCCCTTACGCGTGGTGTCATCGGGCTCGAAGACGACGGGGGACGGAGAATGGCGGAAGCGGCCGACCTGATCGACCGCTGGCATGGGCAGGCGGACGGCAGAATCACAACGATGGTCGGGCCGCATGCCCCTTATACCTGTCCTCCGCATTTTATGAAAGAAGCGCTTGTGCTGGCCGCAGACAAGCGTGTGCCTGTGCATACTCATCTTGCGGAAACGATGGAGGAGACCGCCAAAATACGGGAGAAATACAATTGCACCCCAACTGAATATTTGGCCGATACGGGGCTACTTGCCCACGACCATGTTCTTCTTGCCCATGGTGTGCATTTAACGCCGGAAGACGTAAAGCTGCTGCGCGGAATCAAGGGGGGTGTGGCCCATAATCCGGTCAGCAACCTGAAGCTGTCCTGCGGCATTGCGCCTGTGGCCGAGCTGCTGAAGCAGGGCACAACAGTTGGACTCGGCACGGACGGGGCGGGCAGCGCAACAAGGCTTGATATGTTCGAGGAAATCAAAGCAGCTGCCTGGCTGCAGAAGCTGCGATCCGGCAATCCCGCTTCCTTCACAGCAGGAGAAGCACTGGCCATGGCCACCGCCGGCGGGGCTGAACTGCTCGGGCTGAGGGAGGAAATCGGCACGCTGGAGGCAGGCAAAAAAGCGGATATCATTCTGATCGATCTGCGCAAGCCGCATTTGCAGCCTGTCCATCGTGCAGAATCGCTGCTTGCCTACAGTGTGGGCGGAGCCGATGTGGACACGACGATTGTTAATGGGCGTATTTTGATGCAGGGCCGGCGCCTGCTGACGATAGATGAAGAGGAAATTATACGCGAGACGGCTGTGCGCGCCCGACGGATTACGGCCGGGATTTAATCTGTCAGGGGCAGGTGCGGGCAATGCTTCATTTTTTTTCAAACAGGGGTTTTCATAGCGGCAGAAAAGGAGTATTCTTTTAGACTTGAGGGCTGTACAAATGGATACATATAACTCGTATAGGGAAAGAAGGAATGCCGTTGTCTCGCTCATTATATGCAGCTCTGATTCTGCTTAGTCTGATTTGGGGAGGCTCCTTCCTGTTTATCAAGGTGCTGCTGCAGCATGACCTTGGCCCATGGGCGATAGCCAGCGTGCGTTCTTTATTCGGCCTGATATTCATCCTGCTCGTTATGCTGGTTTTGCGCAAGCCTTTTTCCTTAAAACAAGTACCGTGGGGTGGGGCTGTCGTCGTATCACTGGTGAATATGGCTCTCCCCTGGGGCTTGATCGCATTCAGCGAAACACGGCTGACCAGCAGCATGGCCTCGGTGCTGAATGCCACGACACCGATCTGGGCCATGCTGGTCGGGCTGCTGTTTTTCAGGGCCTCCTTCACCCGGATGCAATGGACGGGAATGCTGGTGGCCTTTGCAGGCATTATTGTCCTGCTCGATATTAATCCTGTGACCATCATTTCAGTGGACCCGGTCGGTTTTGCCTGCATGCTGGCGGCCACGCTATGTTATGGGATTGGCACGCAGCTGTCCAGACGCCTGCTCGGCGGGCTCAGCATGTATCAAATGACCTTTGCCACACTTGCAGGCGCGGCTGCGGGAAGCGGACTGGTCGCTGTCTTTACGGAACAGGCTCCTGATCTGACGGAGCCAGCCGTCCTCGGCTCCTTTATCGGCCTTGGTGTGCTGGGCTCGGGCGTGGCTTATATTTTGTTCAATTATATGGTGATGAAGGGAAGCCCGGAGTTTGCGACTTCCGTAACCTATCTTGTTCCGGCGAGCGCCATGGTCTGGGGGTACACCCTGCTTGGCGAGCACATCGGATGGAATCTGCTTGCGGGTCTGGTCCTGATTCTCGGCGGCGTGTTTGTGGCGAACCGCAAACCGGGAGGAAATCCTGGCAAGAAAATGAGCAAAAAGGCGGATATCCCGTCATAATGCCGCCTGCTGCCGCATAATTATTGAAATGTGCCGGAAATATCCGCGCAAGCAAGTTGTTTGGCACATGGCGCTGTGTGGTATAATAGATTAGGAGGAACAGCCCATCGGTATGCAGGTGCTGTCCCTTCAAACCAAAGAGAAAGGATCAGGATACCATGAGTCCCCGAAGGATGATTCCCCAAAGGACGATTTGGAAACGTTATGATCTATCCTATACTTAGCTCTTCCGTGAGTGTACGTCGGTGACCGACTACTGCGGAAGAGGGGATTATAATGCGAAGGACCAAGTCCTCCAGGCGAATGTTGCACCCGAGCTTCCGTGAGTACCGGTTGATGATAAACCAACTTGCGAGAAACCGGGGGAGCCTGTATGAGGATAACGAACAAGAAGAAGCTTTTTAACAGAACGGCGGAACAAACAGCTGTCATGCTGCTTGGAACCTTCATTCTGGCATTTGCCTATTACCATATTAACTTTGCGAATCATTTGTCTGAAGGCGGCTTTGTAGGGCTTGCCCTGCTGGGCAAGTATGCGTTCGGACTGTCGCCGGCATGGAGCGTGCTGTTGCTGGATATACCGGTCCTGATCGCCGCCTGGCTGATCAGGGGCTGGCGCTTTGCGGCCCGCGCGCTATTGGGAGCGGCTGCGTTCTCTATATTTTACAGCGGCCTGGAATGGTTTTCAGCGCCGGTAATGAATTTGCAGGACAATCTGGCTGTTGCTTCGGTGCTGTCCGGGGTGTTGACCGGGCTGGGCGCAGGAATCGTTATGCGCAGCGGGGGAGCTACAGGCGGAGACGATATTCTGTCCATTATGATCAGCGAGTGGAAGGGCTGGAAGCTGGGCAGCGTATTTTTTGTAAGCGACTGTATCGTGCTGCTGCTGTCACTCTTTTATTTGCCTTTCAAAGAAACGATGTATACCATTTTTGCGGTGTGGATTGCTGGTCAAATGATTACGCTGACGGTCGGGTTCAGACTCAGGTCTGCTGCCAAGGCCAATATCAAGGCTAAGGGAAAGGGCCAGCCTGCCGCCGGCACAGCATTGACTGGAGTACAAAGCGTACGGCAATCATCATGATAAAATGTCTAAAAACCGTCCGGTAATTAATTCCGAACGGTTTTTTGGCGTTATCTGCAATCCTGCTTCATGAATGCAAAGAATGCGGGCTGGTCATTCACTCAACTAAAAAACTCTGTAGTTGCGGTGTAGGTTGAAATTGATCGATTGATAATAACATGTTAAAGAAAATCGCTGAGCATGTATTTCCGGTTAGATATCATCTTGAATTGCTCAGTTATTTATTTGAGTGTGCCTAGTTAGACTGTTATCTGTTTCAATTCTCCCTTTAAATGAATTAAATAAGTTAGCTGTAACTTTCAGGTACTCAGTTGGACACAACGCAAATAAAGGGTGCGGAGCACCCCGACGGGCTGCTCCACTCGCGAACACTGTTTCGCATCCTCCAGACGTCGTACTTCCAGAATGCGATCATATCGTGCGGCCAAGTGGGAGATCGTTTCTGTCGTCCATGCCTCTCCGGATTGTGTGACCGCCTGGGACTCCAGAACCAGGTTGATCATCGCTTCCTTCAGAGATTTGTTGTTTACGAGGAACCTGAGTAGTTACAGTTAGCTTTCTATTTGGAAAAGAGGAGTGAGAATAAATGGGTTATGATTTACCGTCACCGCCGCCACCACCACCGCCGCCACCACCGGATGATCTATTATCATAATTACTGAACGTATTGAGCGCAGTTGTGAATCTTTCGCTTGCATTTCTGTCTGGAAATACCGAAGCTACAGTTGCAGCAGCTATAGCATTTGTCCAAGCAGCACAGCAATTTGTTAATTTCGTAACAAGACCGCCGCAGCCCCTGGTTGGAGGAATCGGACAGCAATAGATTAGAGCACTCGCCGCTGGCTTAAAAAAGCAGGGCATCGATGACGCTCATACAGCTTTATTTAGGACACGAAAGCAGTAAGTCGTTGGAAGTCTATTCAACACTGGCAGTCACCGATGCTCAGCAGGAGTACAACGTAGTTATCAATAAATTCCCCATTTAATCACATCTACTTTGCGGGTGGTATCACTTCGCTGGTACTACTCCTATACTGGATTGGGGCAAGCTTTATTTATCGCCGGATTTCTTATCGAATTCCGGCTTTTTTCTTTTTCTATTTAAATTTAACATGTTTCCGTGAGAAGTCCCCTTCCTCTGAGCCTATGCTTCCGAAGCGAGTTTTGTTCGAAGCTTATTCAGGAAGCAGCGCGCACAAAACTTTGAGTAGGGGATGAATCTCGGTTAGGCGAAGCCTAAATGCACTTGTCTATTGTATAAAGCTCGTGCTTTCCTAGTCGAATGTTTGTGTGGTATGATGGGAATATATGTTCTCGTTAAGATGGTGACCCCTCGTGCAAATCACGTATCAATTCGCCTCTACCCGCCCCCCAAGGTTGGTGTGTAGATGAAATTGGGCCCAAATAATCATTCAGCGTTCGCTCTAAACTACCATCTCATCCTTTGTATCAAATCTCCCAGTCTGTACAGGCCGTTTGTCATAAATATTTGTTTGCCCGTGAGAGCGCAAGGCAAGCGAAAAAGCAAGGTCTGAAGACCAAATACCCCTACAAAAAAGAAGGTTTTCAACACGAAATGGGTAGACCAATCGTTCAAAATCGAGGGCAACACGATCCAGTTAAGCTTAGGCATCCAGAACGGAAAGCGCCAGCAACCGATTCAGATCGTCGTGGCTGACTTGCCTGATGTCGAGATCAAAGAAATCGAACTGGTGTATGACCGAAAACTCATGGTTTCTCTTTGCTATGAGGATGGGAAAGTGGCCAAAGTCAACGAGGGCAGCGAGGTTGCAGGTGTGGATTTGGGAGAAATCCACTCGATCGCGGCAACGACTACCACAAACCAGTCGATTATCATCACGGGAAGAAAAGCCAGAAGCATTCCTCGGCTTCGCAACAAGAAGCTGACCGAAATTCAGAAACGGATGAGCAAATGCCAGAAAGGCAGCCGGCAATGGAAAAAGTACAAGAAAGCCAAAACCTACATCCTCAGCAAAAGCGAACGCCAACTCCAGGATGTGATTCATAAAACAACCAAGCAATTTGTGCAGTGGTGTACGGAACATGACGTCAAGGAAGTCGTGATTGGCAAGGTGGAAGGCGTGCAACGCCATACGAAAAAGAAGAAAAGAAAAACCGTTACGCAAAAGTTATCCAATTGGAGCTTCGGCAAGATCCGGAAACAACTCGAATACAAGCTTGAAGCCCATGGAACAAGCGTGAAACAGGTGGATGAAAGCTACTGAACCACCCCGTTAGATTTCCGCTGCTGGCAGCGAAAGCCAATAGCCAACCTATTTGTTTGACAGATCCAGACACAGGAATTGAACCGTTTCCTCCTTGCCATACAGCAGAACGGTGGCGGGTTGAAAATCGGTGGCACGCATTGTAAATAGCTCCTTCAGCTTGATCGTTGCCCCTTTTTTCGGCGGTCGGCCGCGTCCGGGTCTTCGGGAGGCAGGGTGCTCGTAGGCACGGCATCCGGCGTTCTTCCTTGGCTTGTTTCATCCACATTCGTTATACGGGAGCTAGGAGCAAATGACGAGACGGCCAATAAAGGTGAAGGTTCTCTTGATACTCCAAACGGAGGAAGAAGTGGCAAGAACCACTGAGCGGCAAGACATCAAGGTAAAAAAAGGATATAATCGATAGGGTAAAAGCAACGGACAGTGGAATGGTAAAGGATTGAAACGGAAAGAGGAGGCATGGAATTTGATGCTCGTGCTTGCATGTACGTTTTTGTTCACAATAGTGATCCATACGGCGGACAGCTTGTCTTACGCGCTGCGGCTGGGAGGCCTGCGAGCGCGCCGCATCGGACTGGCATTGACAGTAGCAGGGATGCTGCTGCTTGTATCGCGCACCTCGAATATGATTCAGGGACCGATGCTGGGCAGCATAGCAGATCAGGCGAGGCGGTAGCACAGGACCCGCTGGAATGGAAGCTTCATGCCATCCTGGGGGCCGCTACAGCGGGGACGCTGCTTGCGATTCTGCTGTTTCCAGCTGTGGTGCGGATTTCGGCAAGGCTCGTTGTGCATCTGGAAGCTGCCGGATCGGTCGGCGGCATGATCAGACGACTCGTGCAGCAGGCGCGGTGGAGACATATTGGGTATTATGTCAAGCGGCCTAACCGCACCATGCTGCACACCCTGTTTCGCGGTTCCTTTCCGAAGCGGCTTGTCCTGTTAAACCTGTTCGTCACTGCGGTGTATACAGTAGGCGTTCTGGCGGCTGTGTACGCCTCGTATTTGTGGCCGGAGCATGCGACCTCCATGTCGATGTCTTCCGGGCTGATCAACGGCGGCGCCACCATTCTGCTGACGCTGCTGATTGATCCGCGGCTGGCGCTCCTGTCGGAGCGTGCAGTGAGAGGGGATCTGCGACTGGAAGGTATGAGCCGCATTTACGGCTGGATGCTGCTGTCCCGGCTGGGAGGCACACTGCTGGCCCAACTGTTGCTGGTGCCGTTCGCGTACTGGATCGGTTGGATTATCGGATAATTTTTTGGATTTAACAGAGCGAGTACGCTGGTCGGAATTCCACCAACACTCGTTCTTTTCTTCAAGAGCATTGTCTGTTCTGGGTGGTTTTGCGGACTGGGGAGGCGTTATTTATGAAAGGAAGCTGCTTTTTATCAAGGTTTCGGACCCTACGGACTTTATTCGGCAAAATATGAGGAGAACAGGCGGGAAAATGTGCAGATAACGGCATCTCTGTCCGGAAGAAGCGAAAAAAACTGGATTTTACAGGAATAGGAGCTTTCCTGTCCGGAGCGCCTGCACATGGCATGCGCAGGCAAGATGGAGAAAGGTCGAGAACCAGGGAAACTTGTTCCCATTCTCGACCTTTTTTGAAATATTATAGAATTTATAAGTTTTCAGCGGAGCTGAACAATCCTATCATCGCAAGAAGAACTTCCGCTAAACGCGGTCGGTCTTCTGTGAATGTACGTCGATAGAAGATGCTTTATTACCGAGACACTTGTTCCTCCTGACCGTCCTCAAACAGGTAGGCATACTCGCTGTACCCGTTCTTCTCCATATCCTCCTTTGGCACAAAGCGTAGAGCGGCGGAATTGATGCAGTAGCGCAGCCCGTCAGGTCCCGGCCCGTCGTCAAACACGTGCCCCAGATGCGAATCGGCCTCACGGCTGCGCACCTCGGTGCGGATCATGAGATGGCTCAGGTCGGTCTTCTCCTTAATGCTGTAGCTGCGAAGCGGGCGGGTGAAGCTGGGCCAGCCGCAGCCTGCATCGTACTTGTCGCGCGAGCTGAACAGCGGTTCACCGGAGACGATGTCAACGTAAATGCCATCCTCATTATGATCCCAGAACTCGTTCTGGAACGGCCGCTCGGTCGCATTATTTTGCGTTACCTCGTACTGGAGGGGTGTGAGCCGCGATATCAGGTCGGATTTATCGAAATTGCCGGACCAGTGGCGTTCGATGAAATCTTCGCGTCCGGAGCCTTTGCGGTACCGTTTATAATGGCCGGGGTTTTTCTTGTGATAATCTTGATGATATTCCTCGGCCTCGTAGAAAACGGAAGCCGGCAGGATCGGGGTGACGACCGGCTTGTCGAAGCGTCCGCTCTTGTCCAACGCTTCTTTGGAGGCTTCGGCTTTCACGCGCTGCTCCTCGCTATGGTAAAAGATGGCGGTTTTATAGGATTCGCCACGGTCATGGAACTGCCCGCCCGCATCAGTCGGGTCGATTTGCTGCCAAAACAGCTCCAGCAGCTTCTCATACGGGAAGAGCTGCGGATCAAACGTAATTTGCACAGCCTCCACGTGACCAGTGGTGTCCGAGCAGACTTCTTCATAAGTAGGATTTTCTTTATGTCCACCTGTGTAGCCGGAACGTACCTTCTTGATGCCAGGAAGCTCCTCAAAGGGGGAAACCATGCACCAGAAGCATCCTCCTGCAAAGGTAGCGAGCTCGGTCTGCTGCGGATTTTTGATGCTGTCCATATCATCACTCCATTCAATTAGGATGTCTTTATTTTCGTAAGGTTTCAATCGCTTGCAATTAAATTATAATCTACTTTGTTGCGGAGGCCAACTGGGGAGGCCAAAAGCTCATAACGTTCAGTTCGTTAACGGCCAGTACTGGCCTTGAGCCGGCTTAGCCATAAAACAGCCCCCGCAAGCGCCGTATACACGGTGAACAGCAGCACGCCAGCCAGCGGCCTGTCTGTCAGCAGGCTGCCGGCATAAGCATATATGAAAATGCCGGGCAGTTTGCCGATGCCTGTTGCAAGCATAAAAGTCGGGAACGGGAAGCCTGCTACGCCTGCATAGACATTAACGGCCGCCTGCGGAATGACAGGCAGCAGGCGGGCGGCCAGCACGGCGGCGAATGGACGGCGCTCCATCGCCACCGTAAAAGAATGCAGGGCAGGGACGCGTTCCAGATAAGCTCTGCCCTGCTCACGGAAAAGAGAAGCAGCCCAGTAAACGGCTGCCGCTGCGAGCGTCGTGCCTGCCCAGCATATGGCGGCAGCCTGCCATGCCCCTATGAGGTAGGCCGCGGTTGTAATGACCAGTTTGTACGGGACAAAGGGAATGAGCGCGAATCCGAATGCCAGACCTAAAAGCACGGGAAGGGAGTCGTGCTGCCGCGTCCATTCCAGCAAATCATATCTGTACATAAACGCGAAGCCGAACAGCGAAACATAGGCTGCAATGATAATCCATTTTTTCATCGAGTAACCTTTCAGGCAGGACTACAGCGTACCGGAACCCCCGTTCATAAAGGGAAGTCCCATTCTGAACATTTTTATGTTCACTTCTTTGAAAATGTATGCTATACTTGCCATTAATAAGAATAGTTCCCAAAGGGGAGTAGCTCTAAGCGGTAAAGTCGTCATTACGGGATCGTTTCCCCGGCTTTATTGGCAACGCCTGCGTTGTAGCGAGACCTTTGCCTGATTTCTTTTTCAATTCGGGTAAAGGTCTTTTTTGGTGCCTAAATCAGGAAAGCGCCGTTCCGGATTGAAAAGGAATGGGCGCTTTTTGTGCATGAATGCGGGCAACTATGTCAATTATACCAAAATAAATAGAGAAAGTGGGGAAACATGATGGACTTTTTTGGAGTGGAGTTTTGGATGGCGCTGCTGTCAATCGTTGTTATCGATCTCGTGCTTGCGGGGGACAATGCCATTGTCATCGGACTGGCAGCACGGAATGTACAGAAAGAGGACCAGAAGAAGGTCATTTTTTGGGGGACTGTCGGAGCCGTCGTCATCCGTGTAATTGCAACTCTGCTGGTTACGTATTTGCTCATGATCCCGGGGCTTCGTTTAATTGGGGGGCTGCTGCTTGTCTGGATCGCTTATAAGCTGCTGGTGGAGGATAAAAAGCATGAAATCTCGGCAGGCAACCAGTTGTGGGCTGCGATTCGTACTATTATCATTGCAGATGCCATGATGGGACTGGACAACGTGCTTGCGGTGGCAGGCGCCGCTCATGGCGACATGCTCCTTGTTATCCTCGGTCTGGCCATTTCCATTCCAATTATGGTATGGGGAAGCACGATCATTCTGAAGCTGACGGACCGTTTTCCGATGGTCATTGCGATTGGAGCCGCGGTACTCGCCTATACTGCAGCCAAAATGATTGTGGCTGAGCCAATGATTCACGCTTGGTTCCTTAATCCTGTATTGAAATACGGCTTTGAACTGATCGTTGTGGCGGCGGTAGTGCTGCTGGGCTGGCAGGTGAAAAAGAAGAAGGAAAAGCAGGCCGCTGCCCATCCGCAGCAAGTCAAAATGTACGAATAAATCAGGTCTATTTCCAAAAAATGAAGCATGCACAGCCTTAAGACGGTTCCGATCTGGAGCCGTCTTTTTGCGGAAAAGTTGCCCGGCAAAACACGCATCTTCCGGAGGAATTGCCCTCAGACCCTGCAGGCGGTACACTGTAATGTAGAAAGCCGAGGCGCTAAAGGAGAAATGGAAAGCAGGGATGAGCGAGATGGAGAAAATTAAAATAGCGATCGCCGGACTGGGTGATATTGCCCGCAAGGTGTATCTGCCTTTGCTGTCGGCCTATGATGGCGTGGAAGTCGTGGGCATACAGAGCCGGTCTCCTGAGCCAGTGCGGCAGATGCTGCAAAAATACCGGTTCCGGCAAGGAACGACGGATTTGAAGGAGCTATTGAACTGGGAGCCGGACGCCGTATTTATTCACAGCGCGACGGAAGCCCACTACGATATGGTCATGGAGTGCATTGAACAAGGAAAGGCCGTATATGTGGACAAACCGCTCTCTTATCATTTGCGGGAGGCAACGGAAATGGCCGCTTTTGCAGAAGCGCAGGGAGTTCTGCTGGCCGTGGGTTTTAACCGCCGTTTTGCCCCGCAATATGTTCAGGCCAAGTCGTGGCTTGAGGAAGCCGGCGGCTTCACTCACTGCTCTGTGGTAAAGCACCGTACGGGGCTGCAGCAGCGGCCGGCACGGGAAACGGTGTATGATGACTTGATTCATATGCTGGATCTCATGCTTTGGCTGGGCAGGGATAGCTATGAACTGCTGCAGACAAGCGTGGATCAGGACAGTGAAGGGCGCATGACCCGTGCGTTCGGCACGCTGAAGCTGGGAAAAGCTTCGGGAACGTTCAGTATGGAGAGACAGGCTGGCGTTGATTTTGAAAGAGTGGAACTGCACGGCAGTGGCCGGTCGGCAGAGGTGACGCAGATGGAGCAGTCCGTGCTGTACGAGAAAGGACGACAGCCGCAGGCAGTCGGCTTTGGCAGCTGGGATACGATTGTGCAGCGGCGCGGTTTTGCGGGCGCGGTTGACCATTTTCTGCACAACATCACTACACCGGAGCAATGCAGCATCAGCGCCGGACAGGTTATGGAATCGCATGAGTTGGCCGAACGGTTGCTTGGATAAATTGGGAAAATTAGGTAAATATACAGATCAGCAGGGAGAGAAGCAGATGAGCGATAAGAACCGTCCACAATCGGTGGAGGACATGGTGGTCGAAAGTTATAGACAGGAAGAGGATATGATGATCCTTGTATTTGCCCAGTGGTGTGTCAATGAAGGATTGGACCCGCAAGAGCTGTACAGGCAGGCATATCCGGAGCAGGAGCAGAACGAGCGGCTGCTGCGGGTGCTGGAGTTGACGGTACCAAAGGAAGAAGCGGGGCCGATCCCGGATGATACGGTGCTTGGTGTGCTGTCCATGTTCGGAAATGATGATCTTGCGATAGCCGTCTCGGAACGAATCCAGGAAAGGTCCAAGAAAAGATAGGGCCAGCCGATAAAATAAAGCGTATGAGGTTACTGCACCGAATGGGACAGGCCGTCATACGCTTTGTTATAACGACATATGAATACTATCAGAGATGCTCTCTGTGAATGCTGCGGAACTCTTTGGGCGACATCCTGAACCGGGAGCGGAATACGCGGTGAAAATACGTATAGTTGGCGAACCCGGAGGATTCGGCCGCCTGCTCCAGCGACATGGGACTGAAAATGATGCGCTCCCGCGCCATGTTGAGCCGGACGTCGAGCGTATACTGCATGATGCTCGTTCCGAACGTTTCCTTGAAAAGGTGAACGGCGCGTGATACGCTGATGCCGATATGGGCGGCGACATCCTCAAGCTTGAAGGCGGATGAGGCGTTCTCTTCAATATAGTTCTTGATCCGGTAAGCGAGATAGCTTTGGTGGGACGATGCCGGGTGCTCGGCCAGCAGCCTGTCAATTTCCAGGCAAAGTATTTTCATATAATATTCCGAAATTTCAGGGTACGGGTTGGAGATGCGGCGCTGCTCCATCACGATCTGGCGGAATAATCCGAGCAGCGACTCTGTAAGCTGCACTTTGATTTTGGTCGGCCGCTTGTGACGGCCCCACCATTCATCCACCCACGCTCCCGCAAAAAAAATATGGTAATCGCCGCTTTCGATTGTTTGTTCGCCCATAGGATTGAGCTCGGAGTCGATTTTCAATGCGTAAGGCTCGGTCGGATTACATAGCAGCAGATCCCCAGGCTCGATTTTTACCATTTCGCCGCCGATGCGGGCCTGGCATCTTCCGTCCGTCTGCAGGCGGAACAGATAATTTTTGATTCCTTCCGGCTGATTTTGATAAAAGGGCTTGCGGTGAAAAGAGAACCCTGCGGCCAAAACCTGGCACGGTTCAATGACGGACATAGCTACGTCTCCTTAAGAATAAAAATGTTCTACAATCATATCAACGTCTGAACCAGTATAAAAGTTTTTTAAATATTGACCAGATTGTTCATGTTTTAATCATATTATTCATTTTAATTGAAGCGGATTAGGAATACTATAACAACTAGATTGAACCTGTTTCTAATCGCAGCTTAAGGAGTGAGTGTATCGTGGAGAAAGTTAAGGCAGGTATTATCGGCTGCGGTAATATCAGTGCCGTGTATCTGGCGAACCTCAAGAACAGCCCTTTGATCGAAGTCGTAGCGGTAGCTGACTTGCTGGCAGATCGCGCAGAGGAAAGGGCGAATCAATTTGGCATTGGAAGCGTATACACAGTAGATGAACTCATTCACAGCGAGGAAATCGAATTGGTGTTCAACCTGACGGTTCCCGGCAGTCATGCATTGACCGATCTGGCGGTTCTGGAGGCCGGCAAGCATGTATACAGTGAAAAGCCGCTTGCGGTATCGCTGGAGGATGGGAAGAAGGTCGTCGGTCTGGCAAGTGAGAAAGGGCTCAGAGTGGGCTGTGCACCCGATACCTTCCTGGGAGCCGGCATTCAGACGGCAAGATATGCGATCAAGGAAGGCCTGATCGGCCAACCGATTGCCGCGACTGCCTTCTTCATGGGCAGCGGTCCGGAATGGTGGCATCATGATCCGGAGTTTTTCTATGCATCCGGCGGCGGTCCGATGTTCGATATGGGGCCTTATTATTTGACCGCACTCGTTAATTTGCTGGGCCCGATCCGGCGCATCAGCGCATCGGCCGGCATCCAGATTCCGGACCGCAAGATTCATAGCGGACCGAAGAGCGGGACATCGCTGCAGGTGCAGACGCCAACGCATCTGTCCGGCACGCTGGATTTTGTGAATGGAGCTATCGCAACCATGATTACGAGTTTCGACATCCGGGGAGCTTCAGATCTCCCGCGGATTGAAATATATGGTACCGAGGGGACGCTTAGCGTTCCTGACCCTAATGAATTCAATGGCGAGGTCAGATTGCGGAAATTTGGCGAGGAAGAGTGGCAGACCGTTGAACCCCTGTTCGAATGCTCAAGTAATGAGCGGGGGCTGGGAGCGGGCGAGATGATCACGGCCATGCGGGCAGGCCGGCCCCATCGCGCCAGCGCGGAACTGGGTTACCATGTACTCGAAGCTATGCACGCGTTCCAGCGTTCATCTATGGAGGGCAAGCATATCGTTCTGGAGAGCGCTTACGAGCCCGATGAAGAGCTGTACTACGGAACAGAAGTAATGCCTGAGGAACAATCATAACGATGCGGGAGGATGCAGACAATGGCAAAAGTAGGCTTGCAGCTGTACACAGTAAGGGATCAGCTTGAACAGGATTTTGAAGGAACGATCCGTCAGGTAGCCGCGCTCGGCTACCAGGGAGTGGAGTTTCATGACTTTTTCGGCCGCAGCGCGGAGGAAGTCAAGGCTCTGCTTGATGAATTGGGGCTTGAGGTCATTGGGACACATGTCGGTTATCAAAGGCTGGTGGATCATCTGGATGAGGAAATTGCTTATCACAAGGCCATCGGCAACAAATATTTGGTCGTCCCTTACCTGACTGAAGAGCAAAGGCAGTGGGAGGATGTTTTCGACAACCTTGCCAAAATCGGGACTGCTGTCAAAGAAGCGGGCCTCGTACTCTGCTACCATAACCATGATTTCGAACTGACGGAGAAGCTGGACGACAAGCCTGTTTTCGACGCCATGTTTGAGAGTGTGCCGGCTGATCTTCTTCAAGTGGAGATGGACACCTGCTGGGTACATTACGGAGGATATGATCCCGTTGAATATATAGAAAGCTACACCGGACGTTTGCCGCTTGTTCATCTGAAGGATATGAGCAGAGACGGAGACGGCAAAGCCGTTACCGTAGAGTTGGGCAAGGGTGAGGTCAATCTGTCCGCCATCGCGGATGCGGCGGTCGGAGCAGACGTAGAATGGATTGTTGTGGAGCAGGATTTCTGCGCCAATCCTCCAATTCAAAGCATCGAAACAAGCATACAATGGATTAAGGAATACGCTAATCAGGGAGGGCAATTAAATGTCTAATACAGTAAAAATCGCAATTGTCGGATGCGGAGGCATCGCAAACGGCAAACATATGCCAAGCTTGTCTAAACAAGCAAACGCGGAAATGATCGCATTCTGTGACATTATTAAAGAGCGGGCCGAGGAGGCCGCCGCCCAATACGGCGCCGAAGGCGCCAAGGTGTATGACGATTATAATGAAATGCTGAAGGATGGCGGTTTTGACGTAGTCCATGTCTGCACGCCGAATGATTCCCATTCCGAAATTACAGTCGCAGCGCTTGAAGCAGGCAATCATGTCATGTGTGAAAAGCCGATGGCCAAAACGACCGCACAGGCCCGCGAAATGCTGGAGGCGGCCAAGCGGACGGGCAAAAAGCTGTCCATTGCCTATCAAAACCGGTACCGTGACGACAGCCTGTATTTGAAGGAAATGGTTGAAAACGGCGATTTGGGTGAAATCTACTACGGCAAAGCCATCGCTCTCCGCCGCCGTGCGGTGCCTACCTGGGGCGTATTTCTGGATGAAGAGAAGCAGGGCGGCGGACCGCTGATTGATATCGGCACCCATGCGCTTGATCTGACGCTGTGGCTGATGGACAATTACAAACCGAAGAGCGTTATGGGCTCCACGTTCCACAAGCTCGGGCAGCGTCAAAACGCGGCTAACGCTTTTGGTCCGTGGGATCCGGAGCAGTTCAAGGTTGAGGATTCCGCCTTTGGTTTCATTACAATGGAGAATGGAGCAACTATCGTGCTGGAATCCAGCTGGGCGCTCAACGTATCCGAGTTTGGCGAAGCCAAGTCGCTGCTCTGTGGTACAGAAGGCGGAGCGGATATGAAGGATGGGCTGCGCATTAACGGCGAGAAGAACAGCAGACTGTACGAAACCATGATCGATCTTGGAGCAGGAGGAGTGGCGTTCTACTCCGGTGAAAAGGAGACGGATGCCGACCGTGAGGCCCGCTTGTGGCTGGAAGCCGTGCAAAACGATACTGAACCGCTGGTGAAACCGGAGCAGGCGCTTGTCGTTACGGAAATTCTCGAGGCCATTTACGAGTCGGCCCGGACAGGAAAAGCCGTGTACTTTGAGTAATGCAGGCCTGTTTGTTACAAATGAAGCAGCATATACCGGAATATGTACAAGGAGGAGTAAGGCATGAAGCTCGGAGTATTTATGGTATTGTTCGGTGACAGATCGCTTGAGGAGGCGCTTGATTTTGTGGTCTCCAGAGGAGTAAAGGCCGTCGAGATCGGCACGGGCGGCAATCCGGGCAACAAGCACTGCAGCCCTGCTGAGCTGCTGGAAAATGAAACGGCGCTCCAAAACTTCAAGCAGGCAGTGGAATCCCGCGGACTGATCATCAGCGCATTGAGCTGCCACGGCAACCCGCTGCATCCGCAGAAGAAACCGGCACAGGCGGACCACGAGGATTTTATCAATTCCGTACTGCTGGCGGAGAAGCTGGGGGTGCCTGTTGTCAACACCTTCTCCGGCTGTCCGGGAGACCATGAGGATGCCAAGTATCCCAACTGGCCGGTGGCTCCATGGCCGAATGATTATCAGGAAATTCTGAAATGGCAGTGGGAGAACAAGGTTATCCCTTATTGGACGGAAACAGGCAAATTTGCGGCCGACCACAACGTGAAAATTGGCCTTGAGCTGCACGGCGGCTTCTCGGTGCATACGCCGGCAACTCTGCTGCGTCTGCGTGAGGCTGCAGGTGAAGTGATCGGTGCCAACCTGGATCCGAGCCATATGTGGTGGCAGGGAATCGATCCGGTGCAGGCGGTGCACATTTTGGGCCGTGAAAACGCCATTCACCATTTCCATGCCAAGGATACGACGATTGATCCGATTAATGTAAATAAATACGGTTTGACAGATATGCAGGACTATACGAAAATGCTCGACCGTGCCTGGCAGTTCCGGACCGTAGGATACGGTCATGATATGAAGACTTGGGCTGATATTTTAAGCGCACTGCGGCTGGTCGGTTATGATTATGTAGTAAGTATTGAGCATGAAGACGGTTTAATGTCGATTGAAGAGGGCTTTACAAAAGCTGTCCAAAATCTCCAGCCCATCATCATGGATGAGCCTTTGGGAGATATGTGGTGGGTTTGAGTAAGTAAGCGAGTGGGTTTAAACAATTAGGGGGAACAAGCTTATGATCAACGTCACCATCTGGAACGAATATGTGCATGAAAAAATTCACGATGAAGTTAAAGCGGTATATCCGGACGGACTGCACAAGGCGATTGCCGACGGGCTGGCTGGTGAGAGCTTTGCCATCCGGACGGCCACGCTTGACGAACCTGAGCACGGGCTGACTGACGAGGTGCTGAATACGACGGATGTGCTGATCTGGTGGGGGCATATGGCCCATGACCGTGTCAGTGATGAAATTACAGCCAAGGTCGTTCAGCGTGTCCAGCAAGGCATGGGATTCATCGTCCTGCATTCGGGGCATTTCTCCAAACCGTTCAAGGCATTGATGGGAACCAGCTGCGACCTGAAATGGAGGGAAGCGGGAGAGCAGGAAATCATCTGGTGTGTGAATCCGTCCCATCCGATTGCAGAAGGAATTGATTCCAAAATCGTGCTGGACCAGGAAGAAATGTACGGTGAATTTTTCGATATTCCAACTCCGGATGAGCTGGTGTTTGTAAGCAACTTCGAGGGCGGAGAGGTATTTCGCAGCGGCTGTACATTCCGCCGGGGAAGCGGCAAGATCTTCTACTTCCGTCCCGGCCATGAAACGTATCCAACGTACTACAAGCCGGAAGTTCTGAAAGTGATCTCCAACGCAGTAAAATGGGCATATCCGGCGCACAACGCACAGCCCGTGTTTGGGAAGTCCGAGCCGGTGCGTCCTTTCAAAGAAATTCTGGTCTAAACAACGGAACATATTATGGCGGAGCCCCAGGGGCCCCGCCTGTTTTTTTCTATGCAGATTTGTGAGTAACGGCGAAAATGCTCGCAACTCCTTTTAATTGCACATAAAATATGCTAACATGATATATACTAACAAAATGAAAGTATATGATACGGACTTGCAAAGAGGTGAAAATAATGGAGGATCAACAGCAAGGAATGTGTCCGAGGTTTGAAACGGCATTTTCTTTTTTGGGAAAACGGTGGAACGGGCTTATCATCCAGTCCTTAATGAGCGGACCGAAAAGGTTCAAGGATATCTCCAATCGGATTCCGTCCATGAGCGACAAGATGCTGTCGGAACGGATGAAGGATTTAGAGAGCGAGGGCATCCTGATACGGCATGTTTATCCGGAAACTCCGGTACGTATTGAGTATGAGCTGACACCCAAAGGTTGCGCACTTCGCCCGGTTATGGAGCAAATCCAATTCTGGGCAGAAGAATGGGTAGAATAATCTGAATGAAATAGCGCAACAGAACGGAGAGCCTGCTGAGGCTCTTTTTTGTTTTTATTTGTGATTTTAATCACAAATAAAATTTAATCCTTTCGTTATACTTGCCTTAACGAGATTACAAGCGATGTTAGATACAAAGCTTAGAAGCAGCATCGCTTCAGGGGAGGCGTTCACGTGAGTAGGACACGGGAGAAGCTGGTTGTCGTCGGCAATGGAATGGCAGGCATTGGAATGCTGGAGCAAATGATTAAGCTTGGCGGTCGTTATGATATTCAGGTTATTGGCAGTGAGCCGCATCCGAACTATAACCGGATCATGCTTTCCTATGTTCTTGAAGGCACGAAGACTGTTGAAGATATTGTCTTGAACGATTGGAGCTGGTATGAGCAGCATGGCATACAGCTTCATACAGGGACGACGGTGACGAGGATCGACACTGAGGCCCGCAAGGTTCATACAGGGTCGGGGCTGGAAATCCCGTATGACAAGCTGATTATTGCCACAGGCTCGAAGCCGTTTATGCTGCCCATCCCCGGCATTGACAAGGATGGTGTTGCCGGTTTCAGGGATATCGCGGACTGTCAACGGATGAGGGAAGCTGCCTCCTCTTACCGCAAGGCCGCCGTCATCGGCGGGGGGCTGCTTGGTCTGGAGGCGGCGAAGGGGCTTGTCAGTCTGGGCATGGATGTAACGGTCGTGCATTTGATGGAGGACCTGATGGAGCGGCAGCTGGATCACCAAGCTTCAGCTATGCTGCAAGCCGAACTGGAACGTCAGGGCATCAAGTTTGCCATGGGCAAGCAGACTGTGGAAATAACAGGCGAGCAGCGGGTAAACGGCCTGCTGTTTAAGGATGGCAGTCGTCTGGATGCGGATTTTGTGGTTATGGCAGTGGGTATTCAGCCGAATACGGCAGTAGCTGCCGGCAGCGGGATGAAGGTCAACCGAGGCATTGTTGTGGACGATTACATGCAGACCTCTCTGCCTGACGTATACGCCGTAGGCGAGTGTGTCGAACATAGAGGTGTGTGTTATGGTCTCGTAGCGCCGCTGTTCGAGCAGGGCCTCGTACTGGCCAAGCGCTTGTGCGGAGTGGATACGAAGCCATATGAGGGCTCTGTTATGGCGACCAAGCTGAAAATTTCGGGTGTGGATGTCTTTTCGGCGGGAGAATTTATGGATACAGACGAGCATACGGTCATTTCGGCAAAAGACGACTGGAAGCGGACCTATAAAAAGGTGCTGCTGCGCGGCAATCAAATCGTCGGCGCCGTGCTGTTCGGAGATGTGAGCGAATCCGCGAATCTGCAGAAGCTGGTGCGGCAGCAGGCCGAGATGAATGATGAGATCTACGGTTCCATTATGGGAACCGGCTGCTGTGGGGGTGGGGCGAAGACGGCTTCGGTGGAAACGATGGCCGACGATGAAATCGTATGCGGCTGCAACGGGGTGACCAAACAGGCGATTGTGCAGGTGATTACGGAGCAGGGTTTGACTACTGTGGATGAGATTAAAGCTTGTACCGGAGCCACCCGTTCATGCGGCGGCTGCAAGCCGGTCGTGGAGGATATTCTCAAATATGTGCTTGGGGACGGCTTTGCGGCTGCGGCCAAAAAAGGGATTTGCGGCTGTACAGCGATGGGCCGGGATGAAATTGTGGCGGAGATCAAAGCGAAGGGGCTGCAGACTGTCCGGGAAGTAATGCATGTGCTGGGCTGGTCCCAGCCGGAAGGCTGCTCCAAATGCCGGCCTGCCCTGAACTATTACCTCGGCATGATTTATCCTGATACGTATGAGGATGAAGCGGAATCCCGCTTTGTCAATGAGCGCATGAGCGCCAATATTCAGAAGGACGGGACATTCACGGTCGTTCCCCGCATGTATGGCGGTGTAACTACGCCGGAAGAGCTAAAGCGGATTGCGGATGTATCGTTAAAATATGATGTCAAGGTCGTCAAGGTAACAGGCGGTCAACGGCTGGACCTGATCGGCGTGAAAAAGGAGGACCTGCCCAAGGTATGGACGGAGCTGGATATGCCTTCCGGTTATGCATACGCTAAATCGTTGCGTACGGTGAAAACCTGTGTCGGCTCCCAGTTTTGCCGGTTTGGAACACAGGACTCCATGAGTATGGGCGCGCTGCTGGAGCGTAAGTTTGAGCGCCTTGATTTCCCGGCGAAGCTGAAGCTTGCCGTCAACGGCTGCCCGCGCAACTGTGCCGAGTCCTGCACCAAGGATATCGGGATCGTCGGCAATGACGGGGGCTGGGAAATCTTTATCGGCGGCAATGGGGGGATCAAGGCCCGGCTAGCCGATTCGCTCTGCAAGGTAAAGTCCGACGATGAACTGGTGGAAATCTGCGGCGCCGTCATGCAGCTGTATCGTGAGACGGCCAATTATTTGGAACGCACCTCCGAATGGGTGGAGCGGATGGGGCTTGACACCGTCCGGGCCCAGGTTGTGGAAGATAGTTCGAACCGGAAAGCCCTCATGGAACGCATCGAGCTCGCCCTTGCCCAGGTTGAAGACCCCTGGAAGAAGCTGCTGCGTGATCCGCACAAGCGAGATCTGCTGTTTGAGCATAAAGAGCCGGTGTTATAGGTGTAAGGAGACAAGAGCACATCTACGGGGAGGAGATTCAATGCAAACATCCATGCAAACAGTTACGGTTGGCTCCATAGCGGAGTTTCAGCAGCGGATCGGGCGGGTTATTCAGCTTTCTGGCCGGGAGATTGTCATCTTCCGGACCTTGGACGAACAGGTGTATGCGGTTGATAACCGCAGCCCGCACCCAAAGGGAGGGCCGCTTGCAGAGGCTATCGTATCAGGCCATTTTATTTATGATCCATTATATGATTGGAAGATTGATCTTGAATCGGGCGAAGTGCAGGCTCCAGACCATGGAAAGGTGCAGACTTATCCTGTGCAGCTGCGGGACGGTCAGATTGTCCTTTCCATACCGCAATAAATCAATGATATGGTTCCCGTGACGCTGGGAAATATCGTTGGCGGAGGAATCTTTGTGGGGATGGCTTACTGGTTTATTTCATCTATCAAGAAGAATGGATAGCTGGGCTTGGAAGAATGAATAGTTTGGCTTAAAAGAGGAATGTCCCAATGATAATGGCGGGGACTTTCCTCTTTTTTGTATTGGTTTTGCATGTTCAGATTCTCGCACGTCCTGCCACTTTATACGTGCCTGAATGAAACCGGCTCGGCAGGTGGGCTTCAAGCTGTCTGGCCGCTTCGCTGAACATTCCGCTGCAGGATGGGCACAAACGGCCTGTATGAACCGGCTGCTGGCATGATTCACAGGGATAAGACAGGTTTTTGTATACACTGGGGAATTTGCCGTTCTTCACCCACACGGTCATGAGGGGGAGCGATACACCTGCTGCTGCGCACACTTCCTCGACAGTAGCGGCGGGATGACGCCACAAATGATCGAAGCAGAGGTCGAGCTGCCGGTCCATTTGGGCAGAGCACGCAGAGCAGAGCTCTCTTAGATTGTTTTGATAGACTGATCCGCAGTTTGGGCAGTTGGAAACTTGCAGCTTCATATCAGTCACCCCTTTTTCCGAATCTGATAATATGTAGTAATATAATACTATGACTTAAAGACTATATCTATGAAAAAAATAGGATATTAACACTAGTTTCTCTGTTTATTTCTCTCTCCTGCAATAGTTTATGCTCCTCGTCTATGAAATATTCCTAGTTTTTTAGAAAAAAAGAGATGCTCCTTCAATCTGCTAGACTGTAAGGGCATCTCTCATATTTATGATGATCTTATTATGGCTAAACGCATTAAATCCGGCAGATTTCTTTTGGACAAAGCTCGCAGTGGCAGATTCCTTGCAGCATTTCGAGATTTGTGATGACGATCATGCCCCCGTCATATTCGACGGCCCCTTTTTTTCGCAGATCGCTCAGCATACGGTTTACGCTCTCACGCGTAGCTCCGATCATATTGGACAGGTCGGTGTGGGTAATTTTTTTGTTGATCACTACATGCTCGCCATGAGGCTCCCCATAAGTGTTGTACAGGCGGATCAGGGTGGAGCACAGGGCGCCTGGCTTGCCATACAGCATAAGGTCGCGGAATTTGGTTTGCGTAATCCGGTGATGCGACCCCATCCATCTCATGAAGTCAATGGCAAAGTCGCAGTGCTGGCAAATGAGAAGCTCCAGATCATGATGATCGATCACACCAACGTCACTGTCTTCCAGAACCTCGGCGGAAAAGCTGTGTTTCGTGCCGAAGAAAGGGTCCGCCTGTCCGATCAGGTCGCCCGTCTGATACATATAGAGAATGAGTTCTTTGCCTTCGTCCGTCGTTTTTGTAACTTTGACACGGCCTTGCTTCAGGTAAAAGATTTTGTCCGACGTGTCTCCTTCCCAAAACAGATGAGCGCCTTCGGGAATATGCCGGTCCTTCATGACCGCGAGCAGTTGATTGAAGCTTCCTGGAGAGAAGCAGACGGTATTGCCTCTGTGTTCGATGACCATTTCAGGGTTTCTCATCTTCCATTTCCCCTTTGTTAATGTCTCTGTTTCACAAATCTGTGTATTTGCAACTTTCGTATTTCAAAATTAATTATATACCCGGGGCGGTGATTTTTGGGGCCATCAAGGAGGCGAAAAGTGGCGAAATTCCAAACTTTGTGATTGTTTTCACTAAAATAAAAATCAAAATTGAATTAATTTGTGAAAAAAATCACATAATTGAAATATCGGCTGTGATACGATCAAACCGTAAAGAGAAACGAAACAAATACAGGGAGGATGAGGGGAATGGCCGTAAAAAATGAGGCAGCCAAAGCGGCGGAAACACAGCAGACGGCAGAGCAGTATATCCAGACATTGATTGACAAGGCGAATGCTGCACAAAAGGCGTTCATGGATATGACCCAGGAACAAATCGACGAAATTGTGCAGGCGATGGCGCTTGCAGGCTTGGATAAGCATATGTACTTGGCGAAAAAAGCTGTTGAAGAAACCGGACGTGGTGTGTATGAGGATAAAATTACGAAGAACATCTTCGCTACCGAATATATCTACCACAACATTAAATATAACAAAACGGTAGGTATTATCGAAGATAACGATTTTGACAGCTTTCAGAAAATTGCCGAACCGGTCGGCATTATTATGGGGATAACTCCGGTTACGAATCCGACATCCACAACGATGTTTAAAGCGCTGATCTCCATCAAGACCCGCAACCCGATCATTTTCGGTTTCCACCCTTCCGCCCAGGAATGCAGCAAGGAAGCGGCCAGAATTTTGCTCGAAGCGGCTGTCAAGCATGGCGCGCCGGAAAACTGCATTCAGTGGATTGAAGCTCCGACCATGGATAAAACGAATGCTCTGATGAATCATCCTGATGTGGCGCTCATTCTGGCAACCGGCGGATCAGGCATGGTCAAAGCGGCTTATAGCTGCGGCAAGCCGGCGCTTGGCGTTGGTCCAGGCAACGTGCCCTGCTTCATCGAAAAGTCCGCCGACATCAAACAGGCCGTAACAGACCTCATCCTCTCGAAATCGTTCGACAACGGTATGATCTGCGCATCAGAGCAAGCCGTTATTATAGAAGAAGCCATTTATGAGCAGGTGAAAAAGCTGATGACCGCCAACGGCTGCTACTTCGTCAATAAGGAAGAAGCTGCCAAGCTGACCAGCGGTGCGATGAATGTGGAAAAATGTGCTGTTAATCCGGCTATCGTCGGCCAGTCTGCTATGAAAATCGCTGAAATATGCGGCATTACCGTGCCAGAGGGCACGAAAATTATCGTGGCCGAGCTGGAAGGCGTAGGGCCGAAATATCCGCTGTCTGCGGAAAAGCTAAGCCCGGTGCTGGCCTGTTATAAAGTAAAAAATGCGGAGCAGGGGATTGAGCGTGCGGCGCAGGTCGTTGAATTCGGAGGTATGGGCCACTCTTCGGCCATCCACTCCCATAATGAAGAAGTGATTCAGAAATTTGCGAACCGTCTGCAAACCGGCCGCATCATTGTCAACTCGCCTTCGACCCACGGCGCCATCGGGGATATCTATAACACGAATCTGCCGTCCCTGACGCTGGGTTGTGGATCGTACGGGCGGAACTCGACCGCGTCCAACGTATCCGCCGTAAATCTGATCAACGTGAAAAGGGTGGCGAAACGTACGGTGAATATGCAATGGTTCAAGGTGCCTTCCAAAATTTATTTTGAGAAAAACTCGACACAGTATCTTGCCAAAATGCCTGACATTTCACGGGTGGCGATCGTTACCGACCCGATGATGGTGAAGCTCGGTTATGTTGACCGGGTAACACATTTCCTGCGCCAGCGTCAGACGCCGGTAGCCATCGAAGTGTTCTCCGAGGTAGAACCGGACCCATCGACAACAACGGTGGAGCGCGGCACGGAAATGATGGCCCGCTTCCAGCCGGACTGCATTATCGCACTCGGCGGCGGTTCGCCGATGGACGCGGCCAAAGGCATGTGGCTCTTCTATGAATATCCGGATACCGACTTCAACAATCTGAAGCAGAAATTCATGGATATCCGCAAACGGATTTACAAATATCCACGTCTTGGCCAGAAGGCGCAATTCGTAGCCATTCCGACCACATCGGGTACTGGCTCGGAGGTTACATCATTCGCGGTGATTACGGACAAAAAGCTGGGCAACACCAAATATCCGCTGGCAGACTATGAGCTGACTCCGGACGTGGCGATCATTGACCCTGAATTCGTATATTCCCTGCCTAAAACCGCTGTTGCTGATACTGGCATGGATGTGCTGACCCATGCGATTGAAGCTTATGTATCGGTTATGGCGAATGACTATACGGACGGTCTGGCGATCAAGGCGATTCAACTGGTATTCCAGTATCTTGAGCAATCGGCATTAACGGGTGACAAGCTGGCCCGTGAAAAGATGCATAATGCTTCAACACTGGCCGGTATGGCGTTCGCCAATGCTTTCCTGGGCATCAATCACAGCCTTGCGCATAAATGGGGCGGACAGTACCATACTGCACATGGTCGTACCAACGCGATTCTGATGCCGCATGTCATTCGTTACAATGCCAAAAAGCCTACGAAATTCGCGTCGTTCCCTAAGTATTCGCATTTTGTGGCGGATGAGCGCTATGCGGAAATTGCCCGCATTCTCGGTCTGCCTGCACAGACGACGGAAGAAGGGGTAAACAGCCTGATCGACGCCATCCGCAAGCTCAACAAAACATTGAGCATCGAAGAGTCGTTCCAGCAGCTTGGCTTTGACCCGAAAGATTTCGAATCACGTGTCGACTATCTGGCAGACCGTGCGTTTGAGGATCAGTGCACCACTGCCAATCCGAAGCTACCGCTGGTCAGCGAACTGGCCGAAGTGTACCGCAACGCTTTCTATGGGCGATTTGACCAATAATAACAGCTGATCTCAAGCAACCAGGCTCTCCCAATGAAGGAGGGCCTGGGCTGCAAATGGGCAAAAATAGACTATGTGATAAAAATCACTTATATTGTGATTTTTATCACATAAGAACAAGCTTCATTATTTTACAATGGAAATGTAAAGAGATCCTGAACAAAATCATGGAGGGATAGACATGTCGGTGATTGAGAGAGAAGTACAGGAACAGCAATCCGGATGGCGCGGGTTTAAAAATGGCAAATGGAGCCGGGAAGTTAATGTCAACCATTTTATTGAGCTGAACATTACTCCATATCATGGCAATGAAGAGTTTCTCGTTGGCCCGACCTCCAATACGACGGCGCTATGGGCGATTATTTCCGATCTGACCAAGCAGGAGCTGGCGAACGGCGGTGTGCTGGATGTCGATGTGGACACCCCCTCAACCATTACCTCCCACAGACCGGGTTACATTGATAAGGACAAAGAACAAATCGTCGGTGTGCAGACAGATGCCCCGTTCAAACGTTCCCTGCAGCCGTTCGGCGGCATACGGATGATGATTGATGCCTGCAAGGCGTACGGTTTTGAAGTTCCGCAAAATATCATAGATATATTTACGAATATCCGCAAAACGCATAATCAGGGCGTGTTTGATGCCTATACGGATGAGATGAGAGCAGCCCGTAAGGCTGGTATTATTACAGGTCTGCCGGATGCGTATGGACGGGGACGTATTATTGGAGACTACCGCAGGGTGGCGCTGTATGGTGTGGATTTCCTGATTCAAGATAAACAAGAGCAGTTGAAAAGCCTTGAAGTAGATGCCATGAGTGAGGAAATCATCCGACTGCGTGAGGAGGTGTCCGAGCAGATCCGGGCGCTGAACGAGCTGAAGCAGATGGCGGCAGAGCACGGCTGTGACATTTCCAAGTCTGCAGTGAATGCGAAGGAAGCTTTCCAGTGGCTGTACTTTGGTTATCTGGCAGCTATCAAGGAGCAAAACGGAGCCGCAATGTCCCTGGGACGTGTATCTTCCTTCCTGGACATTTATGTACAGCGCGATCTGGCTGAAGGAACCTTGAACGAAGAGCAGGCGCAAGAGCTTGTAGACCATTTTGTCATGAAGCTGCGGATCGTCAAATTCCTGCGGACACCGGACTACAATCAGTTGTTCAGCGGTGACCCTACGTGGGTAACAGAATCCATCGGCGGCATGTCCGTTAACGGAGAAACCCGTGTCACCCAAAACAGCTTCCGCTTCCTGCATACCCTGTATAACCTGGGGCCGGCTCCTGAACCAAACCTGACAGTATTATGGTCTGAGCAGCTTCCTGAGTCGTTCAAGAAATATTGCGCCAAGGTATCGATTGAAACGAGCTCCATCCAGTACGAAAACGATGATCTGATGCGCCCGATTTATGGCGACGATTATGGTATTGCCTGCTGTGTATCCGCCATGAAAATCGGCAAGCAGATGCAGTTCTTCGGTGCCCGCGCCAACCTGGCCAAAGCGCTCCTGTACGCCATTAACGGCGGCAGGGACGAAAAATCCGGGGCTCAGGTCGGACCGGAATTCCCGGCCATCACCTCCGAGGTGCTTGATTATGAGGAAGTGATGAAACGCTTCAAGCCGATGATGGAATGGCTGGCAAAATTGTACATGAATACCTTGAATGTGATTCACTATATGCATGATAAATACAGCTACGAACGGATTGAAATGGCCCTGCACGACCGCGACATCCTTCGCACAATGGCCTGCGGCATCGCCGGTCTGTCCGTAGCCGCCGATTCCCTGAGTGCCATCAAATACGCGAAGGTGAAACCGGTCCGCAACGAGCAGGGTATTGCCGTCGATTTCGAGATTGAAGGGGAGTTCCCTTGCTACGGCAACAATGACGACCGTGTCGACAGCCTCGCTGTAGGGCTGGTTGAAAGCTTTATGGGCATGATTCGCAAGCATAAAGCTTACCGTGATGCGACTCCTACGCAATCTGTACTGACGATTACCTCCAATGTGGTATATGGTAAAAAGACGGGAACGACGCCTGACGGACGCAAAGCGGGCGAGCCGTTTGCACCCGGCGCTAACCCAATGCACGGACGCGACAAAAAAGGTGCGCTCGCTTCGCTCAGCTCGGTAGCCAAACTGCCGTACGAACACAGCCTGGACGGAATCTCCAATACGTTCTCCATCGTGCCGAAAGCACTGGGTAAAGAAGAGGAGATCCGTAAAAATAATCTGGTATCCATGATGGACGGCTACTTCGGCAGCAATGCCCACCATCTGAACGTCAACGTGTTTGACCGGGCACAGCTGATGGATGCGATGGAGCATCCGGAAAACTATCCACAGCTCACCATCCGCGTATCGGGTTATGCGGTCAACTTCGTCAAGCTGACACGCGAGCAGCAGCTCGATGTCATCAACCGGACCTTCCACGGTACGATGTAAGCAGACGGAGGGCAAGGAAAAATACACGCACAGCGGATGCGGAAAGAAAGGAAGAGGCAGCATGGTCAAAGGACATATTCATTCACTCGAAACTTTCGGGACGGTTGACGGTCCAGGCATCCGCTTTGTGCTTTTTATGCAGGGATGTCATTTGAAGTGTCAGTACTGTCATAACCCGGATACCTGGGCGCTGGATGGTGGCCGTGAAGCGACGGTAGAGGACATTTTGGCTGAGATTGAGCCGTATTTGTCCTATTATCGAAACTCGGGAGGCGGGCTGACGGTATCCGGCGGAGAGCCTACCCTACAGTGGCATTTTGTTGCTGAACTGTTCAAGGAGGTCAAACGGCGCTGGGGGCTGCATACCACTCTGGACAGCAACGGCTTCAATGATCCGGAACGGATTCACGAGTTGCTGGAGCACACCGACCTGGTGCTGCTCGATCTGAAGCATATCCATGATGAGAAGCATATCAAGCTGACCGGCAAATCCAATGAACGTACACTGCATACGGCACAATGGCTGTCCGAGCATGGACGGAAAATATGGATACGCCACGTCTATGTGCCCGGCATCCACAATGAGGAGCAGGATCTGCTCAACCTGGGACGGTTCATTGGCACATTGAACGGGGTTGAGAAGTTCGAGATTCTGCCCTATCATCAGATGGGCATCTATAAATGGCAGGCGCTGGGCAAAGCCTATCCGCTGGAAGGAGTGCCGACTCCGACGGAAGAGGAGATAGAGCGGGCTTACAGGCTGATTGCGCAAGGGCGCGAGGAGGCGCAAGTGCAGCACCCGGCGGCATGCCGGTAGATTGGGCAGGAGCAAGCAATCATTAATTGATACGATATAAGGAGGACGCAGCAGCGAATGCCATGCTGAACTCCGTATTTTCAAACGCAGCTTCCGGAAGCATCCGGAGGCTGCATTTTTTTGTTTTTCCAGTAAAAACATACGACTGATGCATGCCTGACATGATGAATTTGCTAGACAGGCTAAGGGGAGTGAAGGAATTTATCCCTCAATCCAAGAATTGTTATCCTTACGATGTCACATTGCCTTTTCTATAATGGGTCTTGTAATGGAACAGACATAGAACAAGGAGGTCATTGAGGGATGAGCAAAGGAATAAAAGGGCTGCTCACAGGGCTGCTGCTCGCCGGGCTGTTGGCCGGCTGTAGCGGAGCAGGCACGGAACCGAAAGGTACGGAAAGCAGCGGGGCAACGGACTCGAACGAGCCGTTTGAAATGACCATCCGCCATACCCAGGTGGGCGCAGACAAGCAGCGGCGGCTCGCGATTCTGGAGGATGCAGTCAAACAGGTGGAGGCGGATGTGCCTGGGTTAACGTTTACGCTGGACGGAGTGGATTCCGATGTCAACCGTAAGGAAAAGCTGCGCGGTGAGATGGCTGCCGGCAATCCCCCGGATATTTTTGACCTGTTTGGCAGTCCGGATTCCAAGGTATACGCACAGGAGAGCATGCTGCTTGACCTGACCCCGATTCTGGAGGAGCTTGGCATCCGTGACAGCTTTACCTCCCTGGAGCCGTTTACCTATGAGGGAAAAGTATACGGACTGCCCCTCGGAGGCTCCGGTGAAGGATTCTTTTACAATAAAGCTTATTTCGAGGAAAAAGGGTTGAAGCCACCGCAGACGTTTGCGGAATTGGAGCAGCTGCTGGCCGACATCAAGGCTGACGGCAAAGTGCCGATGGCAGGGGCCTCGAAGGCAGGCTGGGTTCCGCTGATGCTGACCAATCATCTCTGGTCCCGTTATGCCGGGCCGGACATCACGGCCAAGTTTGCGACAGGTGAAGCGAAATGGACGGACCCCAAAGTTGTTGAAGCGTTCGCCAAGCACCAGGAGTGGGTGAACAAAGGATATTTTAAACAGGGAGAGCTTGGCTTTGAGTATGCGGAATATACCACTCAATTTACGAGCGGCGAAGCCATTCTCATGTATGACGGGACCTGGAAATCCTCCGTATTCAAGGAAGGGCAGTCCGGTGAAGGCATGATCGGCAAGGTCGGATTTTTCAATATGCCGCCTGTTGAAGGGGGCACCGGAGATCAGACGGCACTGATGCGGGATGTGAATAACGGATACGGTTTTTCAGCCTCCGTTGCAGAAGATCCGCGCAAGCTGGAGGCTGTCAAGTCGTTCATCAAGCATATGTTCAATGAGCAGATTCAGCTCCGCGGGCTTGTGGAGGACGGAGTTCTGCCTTCGATGAAGCTGGATGAGTCCGTATTGAAAGAAAATATTACCGACGGCCTCATGAAAGAAATTGTCGCGGTATTAAATACAGCACAATCGTCCTTCCCGGCGTTCGACTCGCTCGTGCAAGCGGACGTGACGACAGAAATCAGCAATATTCAGATTCAAAAGCTGATCGGTGGCCAGACCACCCCTGAGCAGGCGGCAGAGCAAATCCAGAAGGTGCAGGATGAAGCAAATGCCGCAGTGCAGTAAGCGGGGAGGCACAGATGAACAAGGCGATGCGCAATCCCGCAGTATATATTGCATTCATTTTTCCGGCTGTGCTGCTTATTTTCATGTTTTTCATTTATCCGATTTTCAGTTCGATCTATTACAGCTTTACGAGCTGGAACGGGGTTTCGGCCCATCCGAAGTGGATCGGAGCGGGAAATTATATCAAGGCGCTGGGGGATGAGCGCTTCTGGCGCTCGGCCCTGAACAACCTCTGGTTCATCGTTTTTTCCATCGGCATTCAGGTGCCGCTGATTATCGTGTTTTCCCTGCTGATCGCAAACGTCAGACGGCTGCAGGGACTGTATAAAACGGCCGTATTTTTGCCCTCGATTATGTCGACGGCCGTGATCGGCATTCTGTGGGGCTTCATCTATGAACCGAATATCGGCCTGATGAACCGGCTGCTTGATCTGCTCGGCATCGGCCCCGTATTTTGGCTGTCTGACGAAAAGTACGCGATGCTGTCCATTTTGATTACGAACGCGTGGCAGTGGACCGGATTTTATATCGTGATGGTGCTGGCGGCCATCCTTGCTGTTCCCAGGGAGCTGGGGGAGGCCGCAGCCATTGATGGAGCCAGCCGTATTCAGCAGTCCGTCCATGTCATTCTGCCCCTGATCCGTCCCATCATCTCGGTCGTTGTGATGCTTTCGATCGCTGGGGCGATGAAGGCGGCGGATATCGTCATCGTCATGACCAAAGGCGGTCCGGCCGGCTCCACGGACGTACTGGCTACTTATATGATCAAATATGCAATCACCAATTTTAAATACGGCTATGGCAACACGGTGGCTGTGCTGATTTTTGCCATTACGCTTGTATTGACGGTCCTGTACCACATGATTTTTGCAAGGCGCAGTGAAAGGGTTGAATTCTGATGAAAAGGGCGAGAACGCTTTGGCTGCCGCACACGCTGCTGATGCTGTATTTGCTGGTGATTCTGTTTCCGTTCCTGTTCGTTCTTTTCTCTTCTGTGAAAACGGACAATAACGCGATTGCGTTGAATCCTTTTGGCATCCCGAATCAATTTGTCTTGTCCAATTATGTGGAGGTATGGGTCAAGGCGAAGATTAGCGTTTATTTCCTGAACAGCCTGTATATTTCCGCACTGAGCGCGGCGGTGTCCATTCTGATCGGCTCCATGCTGTCCTTCGCGGTGACCCGGATGCGCTATCCGAGAGTTGGCAGTGCCGTGTTTGGCCTTGCTCTTATCGGCATGCTCATTCCCAATAACTCTTTATTGCTTCCGATCTACCTGCTCGTCCGCAGGCTGGGCGTTCTCGATACCCATTGGGCCCTCATTATTCCGTATATTGCGAATGCGATTCCATTTACGGTCATTGTGCTGGCGGCGTTCATGCGTTCGCTGGCCTCGGAAGTGGAGGAAGCTGCGGTCATGGATGGGTTGAGGGCTCCGGGAATTTTTGCTAGAATTGTAATGCCTCTAACGGTACCCGCCATGGTCACTGTATTTATCGTGAACTTCCTCGGCAACTGGAATGAATTTTTACTCGCCAATTATTTTTTGTCGACCGACAAGCTGCGTACCCTGCCTGTTGGTATGGTCCAGTTCAGAGACCAATACCAGATGAATTATGCCCAAATGTCGGCTGGCATCGTTTACAGCATTCTGCCTGTGCTGCTGATGTATGCCGTGCTGCAAAAACGAATTATGGAAGGCCTGACAGCAGGTAGTGTCAAAGGATAACCCCGCTTTCGCACGCCTGATCCGCAAGGAGGGACGCCATGACGCTGCGCATGAAGCTTTTTGCCGCTTTTATCGTGCTTATCATCGCACCTATGTGCCTGCTGGGTGCGCTGACCTTGTGGGTTTCGTCGGATGCGGCGGCGCGCAGATACAGCGAGCAGGCCGAGTATGCGCTGAAGGCCATCAGCTACAGCCTGACCGGCGTTTTTGAGGAAATGAACAAGGTAACGGATAACGGGATTGCGACTGCGGTGTTTCATATGGCGCTGTACGCCGATGATCCGGAAAAGCAGAACCTGAATACCGACGGTCAACTGACGCTTAATGACAGTCAGCGCAGCTTCAGAAACCTGCTGTACAACTATCCGGATATCAGCTATGCCTACCTCTATAATTTGCGTGGGAACGGGATGTCCTCCGGGATGGTGTCCATTTTTACGAAAGAAGACTTTACAGCGCTTCCGTTTGAAAGCTTCAAGAAGCATCCCTTATATCAGGAGGTCATGGCCAGGAACGGGAATCCGGTCTGGATCGCTCCCTATGAATATCCCGAGCTCACCGGCTCCGAGCCGGTATTCACCCAGATCCGGTTAGTCAAGGAGCTGAAGCATTTCCGGAACATCGGCATATTAGTGGTGCAGATCAAAAACTGGCAGTTTGACCGGATTTTCCGCAATCTTCGGCTGAATGAGCCGACAGGGAACACGACGTTCATGCTTGCTAATAACAAGGGTTTGATCGTATATGATCAGACAGGGCTTAACAGCGGGAAAAACATGTCTGACCTTATGGAGCATCCTTTCCGTTACGGCAGCGGATATGAAAGCTACAGAACTCCCTTTCAGGGGGATCAAAGCATGATTTCCATCTATCATCTCAAAGACTACCCATGGAGTCTCATATCTGTGACGCCATGGAGCTCCCTCACTGCCGAATCCTCTGTGTACGCCTTTTGGTTCATTATTTTCATGGTTGTCTGTCTTGCCGCCGCCGTCCTGTTCAACATGCTGTTCATGAACCGCATCACCGGTTATATCGCCGTTCTGGTCCGGTTTATGGGCAGGGTGGAGGAAGGGGATTTAAGTGCACGGGTCAAACCCGGAAAAGAGGCTGAACTGCGTGTTCTCGGGGAGGGCTTTAATTCCTTGATGGACAGAATTGGCATTTTGTTTGCCAAAATCAGCTCCGAGCAGGAGCAGAAAGCACGGGCGGAGCTGCGTGTGCTGCAGGCGCAAATCAAGCCCCACTTCCTGTTTAACACGCTGGAATCCATCAATGGCCTGGCGGTCAGGGGAGAGGGGCGCAAGGTCAGTGAGATGGTCATCCGCCTGGCTGGCATGCTGCGCACCAGCATTCAGGAGAGGGAGGAAATTACGCTGGCTGAGGAAATCAGCCATCTGCGGAGCTATCTTGAAATTCAACAATACCGGTTCTCCGGTTTGTTCACGTACGAGATTTCCATACCGGAGGAGCTCAGAGCCTGTCTGGTGCTGAAGCTAACGCTGCAGCCTTTGGTGGAGAACGCGATCCAGCATGGCTTTGAAGGCAGAACGAGCGGCGGAGTGCTGCACATTGCCGTGTGGGAAGAGCAGGGGGACATCATTCTTGAAGCTGCAGATAACGGGTCCGGTATCTCTCCCGAAGTGCTTGAGACGTTCCAATATATGATCAGGGAACAGGATGATTCGGCAGCTGGCAGCCGGTGGTTTGGCGAACAGCGGGGTCTGGGGGTACGCAATGTTGCCGACAGAATCCGGATTCAATATGGGCTCGATTACGGGATTTTCATTTGTTCCCATAAAGACTCAGGAACCGTCATACGCTGTAAAATACCGAAGTATGGCTAAGCGGAGGGAGGAAGCATGATGGTAACAGCACTACTGGTGGATGACGAAAGACCTGTGCTTGATAATCTGGAGAGCATTTTGCCCTGGCACGACATGGGCATTGAAATCTCCGGCACGGCCGGCAATGGGAGGGACGCACTGCGGTTGGCGGAACAAAACAAGCCTGATTTGATCCTTTGCGATATCCGCATGCCGGTCATGGATGGGCTGACCTTCATCGCCGAGCTGCGCGAGCGGGGGATTGACAGTGAAGTCCTTCTGCTGACAGGCTACCAGGAGTTTGAATATGCCAGAACGGCCCTCAAGTATGGGGTGAGAGAATATATCACCAAGCCTATAGATTATGGCATGCTTGAAGATGTGCTGAAATCACTTGCCGCCGAGTTAACCCTGCGCAAGCAAAAAGAGTCCGAGCTGCAGGCGAGAAATCAGGAAATCGGATTCTGGGTCAAGCGGAACCGGATCAGGGAGGTGCTTACAGGAGAAGCCTGGAGCACGTCTTCCCCACCTATTTCTCTGGCGGAGGAAGGGGAGCCGTACGCGCTTTTCGTGGCGGAAGCCTGCATGTACTTTGATCAGACCCGGCAGTGGAACGTTGACCGCAAAAGAGAATGGAACAGGCAGATGTCGGAACGACTGGAGGCCATCTTGCAGACTTGTTTTGTAAGCCCGTTCGTGTTCCAGGTACGGGAAGGGGAATGGTGCGTGGCGATAGAGAGCGTCTTACAGAAAGAATTGCTGTCAGAGCCTGCAGGCTTGCAGGAAATTGCCGAGCAGTTCGCCAGCATTTGTGCCGATTCAGGGATGGAAGGCCGGCTACTCGCACATCCGGGACCTCTGCAGATTTTGGATCTGGCTGCGGTATACCATGCTTCCAGGCATGTTCAGCTGCAGCCGGGGGGGCGGCTGTGTCTGCTGACCGGCGAAGAATATGGCGGAGGCCGCCAAAATGGGGATGCGATTGAGACGGCCAAGCAATATATTGCCGCCCATCTGGCTTCGGACCTGTCGGTGGAGGAGCTGGCGGAATACATCGGCATTAGCGGCAGCTATTTTTGCTATCTGTTTAAAACCCGCTGCGGCATGACCTTCCTGGAGTATGTAACCCGGGAACGGCTGGCTGCCGCCCAAGCGCTGCTCGCGGGAACGAGTTACAGCATTACAGCGATTTGCTCGGCTGTGGGCTACCGGGAACGAAGATACTTCACCAAAGTGTTTCACAAGCATTTCGGGCTGACGCCATCGGAGTACCGTGACCGGCTGCGTGCCGGTGTGCATGCGACAGGATGATGCGTCGGCTGCCATTCTTTTGCATTTCGAGGATCGGGAACTTTCTCCACAGAAGTTCCTCTTTTTACTTTTTCGGCAAAATTCACAGCAACTTTTTACAAACACCAGCGTCTAATAGTATGACTTTTTACGGGGAAGCCAAGAATTTGGTAATAGAAGGAGACAGAGAATGAATCTTAAGAAATGGACGATGCTCACTGCACTGGCCGTATCCCAGGCCGCGGTGGTTATGCCGGCAGCCGCAGCACCGGTTACAGGAGCATCCGAGATCAGTGATCAGCAGGTAAACGCAACGAATGAAGGTGCTGAAGCAGAAGCAACCGATGTGGCTGACGTAACCGGGAGCATCGATGACAGCGCTGATGAGAATGCTCTGACTTCAGAAGAGACAGATACCACGGATTCTACAGATGTTACAGATTCTACAGATTCTACAGATTCTACAGATTCTGTTGAGGATGGGGGACAGAATACGGAAGATGCACCGGGTAATACCAGCGTTACGGACGATGTGTATATTCCTGCTTCAGCCAATCAGCTTATTCTGTACATGAACAGCGCCAAAATGGTGCAGGACGGACAGGTTTATACGGCCACCCAGCCGATGACTGTAAAGGATGGCGTTTCCTATGTTGCCATTCGCTCGCTCGTTAACCGTGTTGGACTGCAATTTTACTATGATACTGCCACCAAGGAAACGGTCATTACCCAGGGAGCACAGGTTCTTCGTTTCAAAACGGACAGCAAGGTTTACACTGTCAACGGTGAGCCTAAACAAATGAAGGGGCCGGCCTTCCAGCAGAAAAACGTATTCATGGTTCCTTTGACATCGATTACCCAGGCTTTGAACATTCCTTACACGGTGGATAATGTCAATAAAACGGTTATTCTCGATCTGGTCTCAAAGCCTGTCGCTTCATTTACGACCAAACCGAGCACAGATATTTATGCTACACAGACTCAGGTTACATACCTGACCCAATCCTCTTCTCCAAGAGGGCTGCCGATTGTTAACGAGCGCTGGGAAGGACGCCAGGATGTGTTCCAGGAGCCGGGTACTTATACGATTACCTATTCCGTTCAGGACTCCTCCGGCCAGTGGAGTGATCCTTACTCGCAGACCATCACGGTCAGACCGCAGAACCAGCCGCCTGTCGCCATGTTTACGACAGACAAAAAGGAATATATGATGGGTGAGAAAATCACCTATACCGATCTGAGTACGGATGATGAGAACCGTATTCAGAAGCGTGAATGGGTGAACAACAAGCTTGCCTTCTTCGAGCCTGGGGAGAAGGAAATCTCCCTGACTGTAACGGACCAGATGGGGCTGACAAGCACTTATACGCAGACCATTACGATTAAGAACGAAACCTTGTATGAAGAAGACGACTTCAACAAGCTGTTCACGCCGTATGGTGATTTGTATGAATTTGACGGCAGTGAAGTGCCACAAATGGAAACTGTGCCGGCTAACGCGACTTCCGGACCACGCTTGCTGATCCGGGCGAACAGTCCGGAGCGGGTGTTCCAGGACGGAATCGTTTATCAGGAGGTTGGCACAGGCAGCCAGCGGATTCTGGCCCATTATGTCAATGAAACGGGCCGCAATGTGAAAATGTACGTGGTGGCCACGAATAACAACATGCTCCCTGCCACCATTAACGTGGAAGCATCCGGTTTCGGGGGACCTAGCCCGTTTGCCACCGCTGCGGGCAAGCTAGGGACGATGCGTTATCTGCAGTCCCTGACCGACGGCACCAAACGCTCCACTACGGTGCTGAATCCGGGCGAAAGCAGAGTGATTTTGCCGGATCTGAGTGCGATCAAAATGAAGCCTGATGAGGTCATTTCCCTGCTGTCGGATTTGAATTCGGACCAGCCGGTGCAATATACTGTAATTATGGTTGAAGAGTCTGCCGATCCGTTGGTGGCGTTCCAGACGCTGCCGAAGCTTGACAAGGACGGTATCCATAACCGTGGTACGTATATGAATGCCGACCGTTCGATCGAGTACACGGAAGAGGTTGGAAGAAAAGCGCAGCGCATCGTCATCGGAGACAACAATGTGGATCCGAACCTGATCGGAACGGACGGCATTGACGGCTCTGCGGCCTCCAACGCCGGCAACTTCGGGGTATTGTACAAAATCAGACTGACCAATGTTGCGCCATACTCCCTGATTACGTTCAATCCGCGCGGAGGCTTGTATTCCGGTTATGCCATGGTTAATAATCAAATTATAGCCGTCGCTAACAATAGTGGAGTAAAGGCGCCGAATGAAAACAGCGTTCTGTACCGTACCGGACATATGGCCGAAAGCGTTGAAATTCACTTTACTGCAGCCGCTGGCAGCAATCTGCCTGTTAATCTGCTGATCCAGCCGCTGCCTGAATACAAGCAACAATAAACAATCAGCAAGCATCCACCGTTAAAAAGTCACTTTTTACAGGCTTGTAAAGGCGTTCCGGGTAGGGGTTCACAAGTGAATCCGGCCCGGGGCGCTTTTCTTGCATGGAACGCAGAGGAGGAAGGTTATGGCGGACGGAAAAAGAATATTGGCCCGCAGGCTGGTGCAGGGACCGATCCATTTCTACCGGCGTGTCATTTCTCCGTTAAAGCCCCCGACCTGCCGTTTTTATCCGACATGCTCGGCGTATGCGCTGGAGGCGATCGAGGTGCACGGCCCAGTCCGCGGCTCTTGGCTGGCTGCAAAACGTATTGGCAAATGCCATCCGTTTCATCCCGGCGGTTATGATCCCGTGCCGCCGACCGTGGCAAACGGCAAAGAGGGGAGCAGCAAGCAAGGCGGGCCTTCTCCCCAGGAATAAGGGCTAAACTTGACAGAGCATCATCGCTTCGCTATATTTTGAGTAATAGTGCGGTTCAAAAAGTCAGGTTTTTAGCACCGAGAAGGTTGGATGAAGCCAGGGACTGAGGAGCGGAGCGTACTTGGAGTACGTGAGCACCGGAAGGCCCGGCTGAATTCAAGATTCGATGTCGAGTTCGCTTCTTGACTTACTTCGTGATCAAAAGATGATTTTTTGAACAACCTCTAATATGATTTTCCAGTGAAGGGATAAGTAAGACACACCGTCCAGTACAGAGAGCCGGGGCAGCTGCAAACCGGTCTGGGGGGCTGTCCGAAGATGGTCCTGGAGGAACTGCTTGCAAGCGACCGCATTTTTTTGCCGGCGTAAGCAAGTAGCGTGTTCCAGCGTTAATGGACGGTCTGAATGGACCGGTGGAGTCCGTCTTCTGCGAGGAAGCGGAGAACATTGGGTGGTAACGCGTGAGTAGACTCTCGCCCCATAAGGGGCGGGGGTCTTTTTTGTCGGCTCACTGCTTTGCAGCCCTGTATCCCGAGACTGGAAAACCGAAATTGAACAAAACTGCAGGAGGGAAAAGTATGGCGAATGAGAACACGTTTTATATTACGACGCCTATTTATTATCCGAGCGACAAGCTGCATATCGGGCATGCTTACACTACGGTCGCTGGTGATGCCATGGCCAGATACAAAAGACTGCGCGGGTATGAGGTCCGCTATTTGACAGGCACGGATGAGCATGGGCAAAAAATCGAGCAAAAAGCGGCGGCAGCCGGCAAAACCCCGCAGCAGTTCGTGGATCATATCGTGGCAGGCATCCAGGATTTGTGGAAAAAGCTGGACATCTCCAATGACGATTTTATCCGCACGACAGAAGAGCGGCACAAAACGGTCGTACAGGACATTTTTGACCGTCTGCTCAAGCAGGGGGATATCTATAAGGGTGAATACGAGGGCTGGTACAGCATTCCGGACGAAACGTATTACACGGAAACCCAGCTTGTCGATGTGATCAAGGACGAAGCCGACAACGTGATCGGCGGCAAAAGCCCGGACAGCGGGCATTCCGTAGAGCTGGTGAAGGAGGAGTGCTACTTCTTCCGTATGAGCAAATATGCAGACCGTCTGCTGCAATTCTATGAAGAAAATCCGGACTTTATCCAGCCGGAATCCCGTAAAAAGGAAATGATCAACAATTTCATCAAGCCTGGGCTGGAGGATCTGGCCGTATCCCGGACGACATTTGACTGGGGCGTTAAGGTAAAAGGAGATCCGAAGCATGTAGTTTATGTGTGGATCGATGCCTTGTCCAACTACATTACCGCCCTCGGCTACGGATCGTCCAATACGGAGCTGTATGACAAATTCTGGCCTGCCAATGTGCACATTGTCGGCAAGGAAATCGTCCGCTTCCATACGATTTACTGGCCGATCATGCTGATGGCACTCGATCTGCCGTTGCCGAAAAAAGTGTTCGCGCATGGCTGGCTGCTGATGAAGGATGGCAAAATGTCCAAGTCCAAAGGCAATGTCGTTGATCCGGTGACCCTGATCAACCGTTACGGCTTGGATGAGCTGCGTTATTATCTGCTGCGCGAGGTGCCGTTCGGTGCGGACGGAACGTTCACGCCGGAGAGCTTCGTAGAGCGGATCAACTCTGATCTGGCCAATGATCTGGGCAATCTGCTAAACCGTACCGTTGCGATGGTTGACAAATATTTTGGTGGCAAGGTGCCGGCTTATGAGCAGGGCGTTACGGAGTTTGACACGGCCCTTGAGAAGATGGCTGGATCGACTTATGCCAAGGTTGAAGAGGCAATGGAAAAGATGGAGTTTTCCGTCGCCCTGACAGCGATTGGACAGTTCATCAGCCGCAGCAATAAATACATTGACGAAACACAGCCATGGGCTCTGGCCAAGGATGAAGGCAAGCGTCGCGAGCTGGCTTCCGTTATGTACCACCTGGTGGAAAGCCTGCGCATTGCGTCCATTTTGCTGCAGCCGTACCTCACCCGCGCGCCGCACAAAATCCGGGAGCAGCTCGGGTTGACGGAAGGGGCGCTTACTACATGGGACAGCGGCAAGCAGTTCGGACTTATTCCCGAAGGCACACAGTTGCATAAAGGAGATCCGATCTTCCCGCGTCTGGACGCCGAGCAGGAGGTTGCATTTATCGTGGAGGCCATGACAGGAGGCGCCAAGCCTGCTTCCACCGAAGCGCCAGTACCAGCCGCTGCCGCTCCGGTGGAAGCGCCGGAGAGCAAGGAAGAGATCGGGATCGAGGATTTCGCCAAGGTGGAGCTGCGTGTAGCCCAGGTCATTGCTTGCGAGCCGGTCAAAAAGGCTGACAAGCTGCTCAAGCTGCAGCTTGATCTCGGTTACGAGCAACGTCAGGTCGTCTCGGGCATTGCGAAGTTCTACACGCCAGAGGAGATGGTAGGCCGGAAGGTAATTTGCGTCACCAATCTGAAGCCTGTGAAGCTGCGCGGAGAGCTGTCGCAAGGCATGATCCTTGCCGCCTCCCAGGGCGATCAGCTCACGCTTGCAACCGTGCCTGACAGCATGCCTAACGGTGCGATTGTGAAGTAATATCTCTCATATTCAGCGGCAGGGGAGCGTATGCTCACATTAAGTGAGTATACAAGCGGGGTGAACATTCTGGATATCCATATCGGCGTAGCTTTTGCGGCAGGGCTTGTGTCATTTGCGTCTCCCTGCAGTCTTCCCTTGTACCCTGCTTATCTGTCTTATCTTACAGGGCTGAACTTTACACCTGTGCAGAAGGTGGCATCCCACGAGCATCGTGTTCGTACGATTACGCATACCCTGGCTTTTGTCATGGGATTCTCGGCTGTTTTTTATTCGCTTGGAGCAGGGGCCGGTCTGCTCGGGTCCTGGTTTTACATGCACAAGGACGGGCTGCGCCTGATTTCGGCCCTTCTGATGATGACCATGGGTCTTGTTGCACTCGGCTGGCTGAGACCCCTGCCTTTAATGAAGGATTATCGCTTGTCCACAGCCCGCAGGCCGGCCGGTTATATAAGATCCTTTGCAGTCGGGATTGGGTTTGCGGCCGGCTGGTCCCCTTGCATCGGTCCCATGCTGACGGCGATTATCGCCCTGGCTGCGGTTGAGCACAGCACATGGTTTCTGCTCGTCACAGGTTATGCGGCCGGCTTCGCGCTACCGTTCTTTATTCTTGCTTTCTACGCCGGGAAAATCCGGCCCCAGGCCCGCTACAGCTCGGTGCTGATGAAGCTTGGCGGATTGATGCTGCTTGCCACCGGCATGCTGCTGCTGACGGATCACTGGAGCAGGCTCTCCTTGTTCCTGCAGCGCTTTAACCCTGAATGGCTTATGTAATAACAATTTGAGCTTTTGGAAAATGCACGAACAAACGCTCTGCGATCAGCTCGCGCAGAGCGTTTTGCTGTTTAGTTCGCCGCATGAATCCCGGCAAACGTGGGCATACAAGGGGTAAAGGGGCAGGACTTGCCAATAGGTAATGAGAACATGTATCATTATTTAAGCAGTCATACGGCGGACAAGCGATGGTTGGAATAATAGAAATGAGGGAAGCAGATGCCAACGCCTAGCATGGAGGATTATCTGGAAAGGATTTACAAGCTCATTGATGAGAAGGGCTATGCCCGTGTATCGGATATTGCGGAAGGACTTGAGGTCCACCCTTCATCAGTCACCAAAATGATTCAAAAATTGGACAAGGACGATTACCTGGTGTATGAGAAATACCGGGGGCTGATCCTTACCCCGAAAGGAAAAAAGGTCGGCAAGCGTCTGGTGGATCGCCATCATCTCCTTGAACAGTTTCTCGGCATGATCGGGGTCAGTGAAGAGCATATTTACCAGGATGTGGAGGGCATTGAGCATCATTTAAGCTGGGATTCCATCACTTGCATTGAAACGCTGGTCGAGTTTTTTGAACAGGATGCGACCAGGCTGCAGCAGCTGCGCGACCTTCAGAAAGAAACGGCTGAAGAATCTTAAACGGGTATCCGTCCGCAGGGGCAGATGCTTTTTATTTTGCTGCTGGCGCAACATCCTTTGGCAAATTACGTCTATCCATTATATAAATAGAGAGCGCTGCATATACATAGCGTGAAAAAGGGACAAGACAAGCTTTTGGAGGTTTTCGAGCATGAAGCGTTTTTTGAAATGGTTTATCGTCGGTTTGCTGGTGGTGCTGACCTTGCAGACAGAGTCATGGCGGGTGCTGGCGACCCCGGCCAGGGACATCACAATCTATCTGGATGGAGCGAAGCTGGATTCAGACGTATCGCCGTACATAAAGCAGGCTGACAATGTCACCATGGTTCCTTTGCGAGTGATCAGCCAGGGACTGGGCGCACAGGTGGGGTGGTCGCAACCCACATCCACGGTAACCATCACCGGCAATAGCAAAGTGCTGTCCATGACTGCCGGCTCCGGCTCGGCCATCGTTGACGGAGCGAACGTGCCGCTGGACAGTGCTGTGGAAATGAAATATGGAAGAGCTATGGTGCCCCTTCGTTTTATAGGGGAAGAATTGGGGCTGAAAGTGAACTGGGATGCCGCAGCAAGGACGATAACCCTGTCAAGCGGAGCAAACGTTAACGTTCCTGCTTCCGGGGAGCAGAATGAAACCGGGACGGAGGTTGGCGCTTCCGAGTCCATGAGAGGGGCCTGGGTGTCCACTGTAAATGGGGACTGGCCTTCGACAAAGAACAGCATGGCTGCGCAGCAGCAGGAATTTACCAGCCTGCTGGATGATCTCGCCGGTATGGGAATCAACGCTGTTTTCGTTCAGGTAAGGGCAAGTGCGGATGCGACCTATCCGTCCGATACGGTGCCTTGGAGCAAATATTTGACCGGTGTACAGGGAAAATCGCCGGGTTATGATCCCCTTGCTTTTATGATTGAGGAGGCACATAAACGGGGAATGGAATTTCACGCATGGTTCAACCCGTTCAGAGCGAGCACAACCGCCAGTACGGCAGGGCTTGCGGCTAACCATGTTGCGGTTCAGCATCCTGACTGGATTGTGAACAATGGGTCTCAGCTTTATATCAACCCGGGCATCCCTGCCGCAAGAGAGCAGGTTATCGATGATATCATGGAGGTTGTGAACCAGTATGATATCGACGGCGTGCACCTGGACGACTACTTTTATCCTTACAGCGGGACCTTTAATGATGACTCCACTTATGCCTCTTATAACGACAGTGGTCTGAATAAGGGGGACTGGCGCAGGGATAACATCAACCGTTTCGTCAAGGAGCTTGGAGCAGCGATTCATGCGGCCAAACCGGACTCGCAATTCGGCATCAGCCCGTTCGGGGTATGGCGCAACAAAGCGGATGATCCGACAGGCTCCGACACACGCGCAGGGGTTACGGCCTATGGTACAACTTATGCTGATGTCCGTACATGGATCAAGGAAGACTGGGTGGACTATGTCGCTCCGCAAATTTACTGGAGCATCGGTTTTTCTGCGGCCGCCTATGATAAGCTCGTTTCCTGGTGGTCCGACGAGGTAGAGGGAACGAACGTCAAGCTCTATGTCGGTCATGCCCCATACAAGCTCGGAACCTCGGAACAGGGCTGGCAGACCGCGCAGCAGATTATTGACCAGTTAAAATGGAATGAGAATTATTCCGGGGTTAAAGGCGATATTTTCTTCAGTGCACAGTATTTGCGGAAAAACCCGCTCGGACTTATTACGCTTTTACAGTCTTATTATAACGAATAAGGTCATAAACTGGCCCCCGTGCTCATACATAAGCAGTGTAGCGATTGTCAACTGCTGCGGAGAGAACGGGGGTTATTCATATGCTGATTAATGCGGTGTTTCAAGGCGGTGGAATGAAAGGCATATCCCTGGCCGGCGCTGTGAATGCGGCTGAACAAAACGGAGTCGAATTTAACCGGGTGGCAGGAACATCCTCTGGGGCCATCGTAGCTTCTCTGGTTGCGGCGGGTTACACGGCGCAGGAGATGAAGGAGGTTATTGAAACGACTCCTTTTGTCAGGCTGCTGCACCGTTCCCCTCTTTTTAACGCAAAATGGGTTGGACCTGCCGCCCGGATCTGGCTAAAGAAAGGGCTTTATTCGGGGGAGGCTCTGGAACAGTGGGTTAGAGGGCTGTTAAAAGCGAAGGGAATCCGGCGCTTTGGCGACCTTGCTCCAGGCAAGCTTCGTTTAGTAGCCTCCGATATTACCAACGGGCGTATTATGGTGCTGCCGGACGATATGGAGCGTTTTAATGTGGAACCGTCTTCATTCGAGGTAGCCAGAGCGGTTCGTATGAGTACAAGCATTCCTTATTTTTTCGATCCGGTGATGCTGCGCCTGAATGCCAAAAAGGCCAGGGGCAAGCCCTTTGCCGGACAGTTTGTTTTTATTGTGGACGGAGCCATGTTAAGCAATCTGCCCTTGTGGCTGTTTGATCAGGAGCGGGCAAAGACGGCCGAAGCCATTCCGACGGTAGGCTTTCAAATGGTCGGAAAAAACGACACCAAAACCTCATTTATCCGCGGACCGCTCAGCATGCTGCAGGCCATTATTGATACGATGCTCTCGGCGCATGATGAGCGTTATATCGAGCAGGAGAACCGCTTTCGTACGGTGAAAATCCCTACGCACGGCGTACGGACGACCCAATTCGACATCACTCCCGAGCAGAGCGAGATGCTGTACGCTTCAGGTCTGCAGGCGGGCAATGACTTCTTTCGCAATTGGAGCATCACTTCTTATCAGCTGCAGTTCAAAAAACTGAAGCTTCCGTAAGAGCGGATTTTTGTGTGAACCAGCAGCAAAAAAAAGCACCTGACCGTTTAGGAAACGGTCAGGTGCTTGCTATGTTTGTGCCGTGTTAGTGATACTTGGGCACATCGTCATTATTTTTCCCTTTCTGGCCTTCGATCACATAGAAGGGATATTCCTTGCGCTTCTTGGCTGCTGTCGGCTTGCGGCCTCCGGCCGCTTTGGCCATCGTTTTTGCGGAAGGTTTGATTTTTGGGGTCTTGGTGCCCCGACCAGGAGGGAATTTATACAACAGCAGCACGATGCCGAAGACGATGAGCGGGATGAGGAGCACGCTCAGCATCCTGTAATCCCCGCGGATAATGGAGACTGCCGTTCCCACAATGGCCAGCGCGATGAACCCCCAAAATACGAATGCCTGTTTGCTCATATTTATCTCATCCTTTCACAGGATCAAGAGACGGGCTGCTCAACCTTTCCTCTACAGGGGCTTTCTCCAGCTCGGCGTCAAGGGAAAGCATCCGTTGGAAAGAAGCGATGGAGACCTCCACTTGATCATTGTTCGGTTCTTTTGTCGTAAGAAGCTGAAGCCACAAACCCGGATAACCCAAGTAACGCAATACCGGGACTTCACGAAGCGAATTCGTCAGCTTGAGAAACTCGAAGGAGAGGCCCAGTACAACCGGGAGCAGGACGATGCGTTGCCCCATACGTTCCCATATATTTTCATAAGTGAACAAAGAATATACAATGACGCCGATGATGACGGTAAGCATGATAAAGCTGCTGCCGCACCGGTAATGAAGCCGGCTGAATTTCTGTACGTTCTCTGGCGTCAGCTCGACACCTGCCTCATAGGCGCTTATCACTTTATGCTCTGCTCCGTGATACTGGAACAGCCTCTTGATCATGGGGGTCTGGGAAATTCCCCACAGATAGGTGAGCAGCAGGATCAGCTTGATCACGCCTTCGGCCAGGTTATGCCCGATTTGACTGGTGAACAGACTGCCAAACAGAAAATCCTCTACAACGACAGGTACAAGCGTCAATACCAGTTTGCCGAACAGGAACGACAGAATTCCGATGGCGGCAACACCGATGATCATGCTCAGACTCCATTTGGAATCTTCCTTCTCTTGCTGCGCGGCCCGTTCTTCCGGGTCCATCTCATCTTCAGCGTAGGCGTCAGCCGAATAGTTCAGATGCTTCGTGCCTTTGGCACTGGCATCAATAATGCTGACAATTCCGCGCAGCAGCGGAACTCTGCGGAGCTTGCTGACCAGCGGACTGTCCCGGCGGGTCACCTCCAGAAAAGTTATGTCACCGTTCTTGCGGCGGACGGCCGTGACATTGACCCGCTTGCCGCCGAACATCACGCCTTCTATAACCGCCTGGCCACCATAACTGACGGGCTTGGATGCTTGAGACAACCGGTTCACCTTCCGTTTCCGGGAATATCATTTTGCCTATGTTCCCTGAATTAATTAATGTGTATACTGCAAAAAGTGTTGCAGGGCAGCCCTTCTGTCAGATTAAATTTGATCCCTTATATTGTATCGAATTTTGCAGACGATTGCTAGTTGTGACAGGTGACGACATTTCCTAATGAAGCTGCCGCGGATTGTACATACTAGAAACACAGATACGATTTTCTTAAGCCACAGAACGCGGAGGAGATTCGGTATGAGCTCGATAACAAAAAGAGATCGCAGTGCGCATCCGACGGGACAAGGGCTAACTTCACCGCTCCGGTTTTCTCTTCAGCTCGGCTTTTTTGCCGGATTAATCTGGGGATTGGTGCGCTGGCTTTTTTATATTCTGCACTTTACCGTCGTTCTTCCCGGTTTTCTTGCGGAGCCCTTTTTCAAGCATTCGTTCATGAAGAGCACTGTCGGACACTTGACAGGCCTGCTTTTTTTTATCGTGTTCTCCATGATTGCAACGTTCCTTTATACTGCTTTGCTGCGGAAGCTAAAAGGACCCTACCCTGGTCTCATTTTCGGTGCAGTATGGTGGACGGTGCTGTTTGTGTGGGCCGGACCGCGGCTGGGAATGTTCCCACCGGTTACAAAGCTTACATGGGATACCTTGGTTTCCGAATTTTGCGTTTTTTTGCTGTGGGGGCTTTTTATCGGTTATACGGTTGCGTTTGAATTTACGGATGAGCGGCTGCGTGAGCACGCAGTGTAAGCTGACAGGTGCAACTAAAAACTTCTCAAGCGGCCGCAGCTTGTGTTAAAATAGCATTTGGTGATTTCTTGAAGGTGAAAGAGAGGACTGGCCGATGGAGAGAGTATTGAAACTGCGTCAGGCAATGGAAGAGCGGAACTTGCGTGCCATGCTGGTCACAAGCTCTGTAAACCGCCGCTATTTGACAGGATTTACAGGCTCGGCCGGTTATGTGCTTATTACAGAAACAGGGGGCTTTTTCCTGACGGATTTCCGTTATATGACCCAGGCTTCCGAGCAAGCGAAGGGATTTACTGTAATAGAGCATGCTGCGCAGGTCATGGATACGGTGAAGGAGCTGCTCCAATCCGAACAAATTAGCGAGTTGGGCTTTGAGCAGGATCAAGTGACATTCGGGACCCATGGAACCTATGCAGGGCAGTTGGAGCCGGTTAAGCTTGTCCCGGTTTCCGGCATCATCGAGAAGCTTCGCATGATCAAGGATGAAGGCGAGATTGAAGTGATGCAGCGTGCGGCCGATTTGGCAGATGCAGCGTTCGCACACATTCTGCCGCTTATCAAACCAGGGGTTACGGAACGGGAGCTGGACCTTGAACTTGAATTTTTCATGCGCAAGCATGGGGCGGCATCTTCTTCGTTCGACACCATTGTTGCCTCGGGCGAACGCTCGGCCATGCCGCATGGTCGTGCAAGCGACAAAGTCATTCGGGAGAATGAGCTTATCACCTTTGATTTTGGTGCATTGCTGGATGGCTATTGCTCTGACCTGACCCGTACGGTAGCAACCGGCAATCTTCAGCCGCAATTAAAGGAAATCTATGATATTGTACTGGAGGCTCAGCTTCATACTCTGGAACATATCAAAGCAGGAATGACCGGACGCGAAGCCGATGCGCTCGCCCGGGATATCATCAGCAAGTATGGTTACGGCGATCAGTTCGGCCACAGCACCGGCCATGGTTTGGGGATGGAGGTTCATGAATCTCCGCGACTGTCCAAGCTGAGTGACGATGTGCTTGTGCCCGGGATGGTAGTTACGGTCGAGCCGGGAATTTACTTGCCTGGACTTGGCGGTGTGCGGATCGAGGATGATATTGTGATCACGGCTGACGGTATACGGGTTTTGACGAAATCGGCCAAGCAGTTTACGGTCGTTTAAAGCTGCATCTCTGTACGACTTTATTGCGTGCGGATTTATTTTACTGATCCTGTAGGAGGGGTTATTCTTTGATTAACGTTAACGATTTTAAAACAGGCCTGACCGTTGAGGTAGACGGCGATATCTTCACAGTTCTTGATTTTCAGCATGTTAAGCCTGGTAAAGGTGCGGCATTTGTACGTTCCAAGCTGAAAAACCTGCGCAATGGCAACACTGTAGAGCGTACCTTCCGTGCAGGCGAAACGATCGGGCGTGCCCAAATCGAGAACCGCGGCGTGTCCTATCTGTATGCCAGCAGCGATGAGCATACGTTTATGGATAACCAAACCTATGACCAGTTTACCCTGACCAGCAAGCAACTGGAATGGGAGCTGAACTTCCTGAAAGAAAACATGAATGTGAATATTATCAGCTACAACGGCGAGATTCTCGGCATTAACCTGCCAACAAGTGTTGAGCTGAAAGTGGCTGAAACCGAGCCAGGCATTAAAGGCAATACGGCTACAGGCGCTACAAAGAATGCCAAGATGGAAACCGGTCTGAATGTTCAGGTTCCATTGTTCATCAACCAGGATGATGTACTGTTGATCGACACACGTGACGGCAAGTACATGTCCCGCGCCTAATCCGGTAACCCTGGAGCCCCAAATCCTCTGCCCTTGTGGTGCAGGGGATTTTTTGCAATCACAAAAATATTGGAACAACAAAGTACTTCGTATTATACTGTATTAAAGTTGTGTCCGCTCATATGAGGCTTTATGGTGGGCAAAGCGACCTGATTGCGCTACATATGTTCAGTTTGAGGGAGTGAATAAGCTTGTCTTTGTATGTCATGAAGTTTGGAGGCAGTTCTGTAGGGGATACGGAGCGAATGAAGCGTGTTGCCAAGCGCATCGTTGAGAAGCAGGACGAAGGGCACCAGTGTGTGGTTGTCGTGTCTGCGATGGGAGATACGACAGATGATTTGATAGATCAGGCCAAGCTTCTGAATGATCAGCCGCCTGCCCGTGAGATGGATATGCTCATGACGACAGGTGAACAAATATCCATTGCCATGCTGTCCATGGCGATTCATCAGTTCGGCCGTTCCGCTGTTTCATTTACAGGCTGGCAGGCCGGATTTCTGACTGAGGCCGAGCATGGCAAAGCCAGAATTATCGACATTCGTCCGGATCGCGTGCTGAAGGCACTGGAAGAGCAAAAAATCGTGATTGTGGCTGGCTTCCAGGGCATATCGGAGGACGGTGAGATTACGACCCTTGGCAGAGGGGGCTCCGATACGACGGCTGTTGCTCTGGCCGCTGCGATCAAGGCGGATGCCTGCGAGATTTATACGGATGTGGACGGCGTTTATTCAACCGATCCGCGTATCGTCAAATGTGCGCGCAAGCTGAAGGAAATCTCTTATGATGAAATGCTGGAGCTTGCCAATCTCGGTGCGGCGGTGCTTCATCCCCGCGCTGTGGAGTATGCCAAGCATAACAATGTGCGGCTGATTGTACGATCCAGCTTTAATTATAATGAAGGAACGCTTGTGAAGGAGGAAGCAGTTATGGAGCAGGGTGTAGTTGTAAGCGGCATTGCATACGATAAAAATGTGGCCAGAATCAGCATTCTGGGGGTAGCGGATGTTCCCGGTGTGCTGGCGACGGTCTTCGGTGCGCTGGCGGAAGCTAAAATTGACGTCGATATTATCGTGCAAAGCGGAGTGCAAGACGGTAAGGCGGATTTCTCCTTTACGGTGGCTTTGTCGGATCAGCAGCGGGCGGTCAGCGTCCTGGAAGGAATTCGGGAGGTTATTCCTTACAGGGAGGTCAGCACTGAGGATGATCTGGTGAAGGTGTCTATTGTCGGCGCAGGCATGGTCAGCCATCCCGGTGTGGCGGCGCAAATGTTCGAAGTTCTGTCCAAGCTTGGCATCAGCATCAAGATGGTAAGCACATCGGAAATCAAGGTATCCTGTGTCATTGAAGCAGGCAAACTGCAGGACGTCGTCAAAGCGCTGCATACCGCATACAATCTGGACACGGAAGAGCAGGTGTTTGTCGGAGGGCCACAGGACCGCCGGTAAGCGGTCAAGACAGCTTGTCCGCAATCCACTGGGTCACTTTCAGCAAAAAAGCGGTAATTCCCGCCGCCATCAAAGGCCCGACAGGAATGCCGCGCAGAAATACAATGCCCAGAATAGAACCGAGTACAAGACCCACAATCATTTGTGGGTCTATTTTTAACATCGCAAGACCTTTCCCGTTCATGTAAGTGGCAATCGCCCCGCCTGCCAATGCCACAATGCCCGGCCAGGTCGTCAGCGTATTTGTAATGTCACGGAGATCTACTTTCTCCTGCGCAAAAGGCACGAGCACACCGATGGTCAGAAAAAGAAGGCCAAACTCCAGACCTCTGCGCTCCATGGAAGGCAGATATCTTTCCAGGTGAACAAGCTTCATGACAAGCAGCAGGCAGGCGGCGGTCGTAATAATGGGTGAACGGCCGATCAAGCCGACGACAATAAGGATGACAAGGATGATTTCTCCGTTCATAAAGCGGCGACACTCCAGTCCATATCTGTCATGTTATCAGTGTATGTCACCGTTTCTGAAGTTTAGAACAAGCTAGGAAGCGAACCTCGCTGCAGTGAGCGGGCGAATGATATGATCCTGGTCCAGCGCCGGCACGACGGAATACAGATCCACGCGTGTGCAGTATGCAATGTCTTGATCAAAGCCGAGCTGTCTCAGACGCTGGCTACCGCTGCAGTCCTGAATCAGTTGAACCAGCTCGGTCTTGATGTGACGGGAAGCAAATTGAAGCATCTTGCCGAAATCATTCAGCTCCAGATCTTCTCCGAGCGTTTTGTGAAGCTCCTCAATCATGCAGCCAGCGCATAATCCGTCTTCCAATGCAAACCGGTCCTTACTGCCTGCACAGATGATCATGGTGTTGCGGCCGATCGACTTTACCGCTTCGGCGCAGGCGCTTAAATTAAGGAATGAACCAGCGAGAATGCATGCGGCACGATGGGCCTTAAAAAAAGCGCGCGTCCCGTTGGAGGTTGTCAGCACAACCCGCTTCCCCCGTACGGCCTGGCAGGTATATTCTTCCGGCGAATTGCCTGCATCAAAGCCTGCTATTTTGCGGCAGTACCTTTCCCCGCCAAGCCACACATCCGGCTGTTTCCATTGTCTGGCCTGGGGGACCGTCTCGACAGGCACCACACAGTCTGCTCCATTCGCGAGTGCGGTGACGATGGTGCTGGTCGCCCGCAGCACATCGATCACCACCACACATTTGTTGGCTGCTTCTTCTGCTATAACCTCATTGACACTTCCGATAACATCAATGCGCATTCAGAGGCCCCCTCATGTCAATTAAGCTTGCCTTCCATATCAGCAGTCGGGTTCGCCACCCAGCAGGCGGTGTCTCCGCGCAGCCCCCTCCGCAGCGCCTCCAGCGCAGTCGCGTCCTGAAAGGAAATGTTGCCCAGGTGAACATTGGGGCCCAGCGTCTGCAGCAGAAAAACCTGCTGTTCTTTGCGGGGAGCTTCCCACATGACCTTGTCGGGTAAAGGCATGGACTGCAGAATGCTCCTGAAATCCTGCTCCTTCAAGCTTCCATCCTCGTTATAGACGCCTGCGCCACTTCCTGATTCCCGTCCTTCAATGATGACCAGTTCGGCTCCGAGCTCAAGATCGATGGTTGCCGTCTCCACAAAGTGTCCTATGGTCAGCGGCTGGCCACCCAGCTTTTTGCCATACTCCGTAATAACAGTGAATCCCATATCCTGTCCGCGCAGAATCAGTTCGGACCGCATCTTGCGTGTCATGGGAAAGCTGCCATCTGATATTTCCAGACCATTGAATCCGAGCTGCCGGAGCTGGGCCAGAAATTCGTTCTGCAAACCTAACGCCAAGGCAGTTTCCAAAAAGGTGCCCCCGGTCATTATGAGGATGCCCCGGCTTTTGGCATGGTCAATTTTGGACAGCAGAATATCGTCCGGAGTCAGGACCGCAGTGCCGAAGCCCAGTTTAATCATATCGATATAAGGTGCGGACATGTGCAGCAGGTCACTGAAAGCGCTGGGTCCGAGCCCTTTGTCCATAACCATGGTTTTTCCGGTGCCGCCGGCTGTGCCAGTTCTGCCTCCCGCAGGGTCCTGGAGTGCCGGATGCCAGCGGTCCGATTGAGCTTCTCTCATCGGTAAAGCCTCCTTGTAATTATATCCCTGTTTTTCATGGGTCAATATATGCCAGAGGATTGGGCCCGGTGCCTAATCGGCGAGAACTAATTTCTCACACTCTTGCATATTTATCTATTAGTGCGTGTTCAGTTTGCGGAGGGAGGGAGCGGTATTGGACAAGTTCGTAGCCGGGATGGGGATGATTCGCCTGTTGTCGGGCTGTCTGGAAATTGCTGCGGCGTTAATTATGCTGAGGTTGAATCAGGTTGAGAAGGCGCTGGTAGTCAACACAGGACTGGCTATGGTGGGGCCGCTGGTACTGCTTGCGACAACGACGATTGGTCTCGTGGGAATGGCGGACAAGCTATCATGGGACAAGCTGATATGGATCGGCTGCGGTGTCGCCTGCCTCATGTTTGGTATTTTGAAAAAATGATAGAAACGCGAGCGTCATATTCTACCGGTCCAAGCATAGACTTGTCATAAGATCAGACTGGATCATAACCACAACAGCGGAGGGGTCGTAATGGCAATGGATTGGTTGGATCTTTTTCCCGAACCGGTGAGAAGCATGCTCCGGAAACTTCCGCAGACCGTGTTCGACCGCCTCGAAGAAGTCCGGATCAGAGAGAATAGACCGCTGGAAATCAACGCTGGTGGCGATCATCACTTCCTGACCCGCGGTGGCAGAATGACACTGCAGCCTGGGGAAGCATACCGGCCGGACAAGGAGGATACGAGCCGTCTGCTTGATTTGATCAGCAACCACTCCCTGTACACGATGGAAGAAGAGCTGCGTAAAGGCTTCATTACCATTCCCGGGGGACACCGGATCGGACTAGCTGGCCGGGCGGTGCTGAGCGGCGGCAAGGTTGAGCATTTGCGGGACATCAGCGGATTCAATGTCAGAATTGCGCGTGCCGTCCCTGGCATAGCGGATCCGGTGCTCCCATATGTGCTTGACGAAAGGTCCGGCCGGGTGCTGCACACGCTGGTGCTGTCTCCGCCCCAGCATGGCAAAACGACGCTGCTGCGCGATTTGGCAAGACAGCTCAGCTCAGGGACGGGGGGCAGGCGTTATGCGCCCGGCGGGGTGAAGGTGTGCATTATCGATGAGCGCTCTGAAATTGCCGGCAGCTATAAGGGAGTTCCGGGCTTTGATGTCGGCCCCCGAACTGACGTCATGGACGCCTGCCCGAAGGCTGAAGGCATGATGATGATGATTCGTTCGATGTCACCCGAGGTCATCGTTGTGGATGAAATCGGTCGCAGCGAGGACGCAGAGGCGATCCAGGAGGCGCTCCATGCCGGCATCAGCGTCATCGCTTCCGCCCATGGCAGGGATTTGTCCGAACTGTCAAGGAGACCCGCGTTCCAGGCACTGGCAGGACAGGCGCTGTTTGAGCGGTACATTCTGCTTGAACGCAAGGGCTCGCATATCTCCTTTCGCGCGGCCGATGCCAAGCAGCGGATGCTGGCTTTAACCATCACGGGCAAAGGGGGGAGCAGCGGATGCTGAAGCTGATCGGCGCCATGATGATTCTGCTGGCGGCGACTGTGGGTGGATGGCTGAAGGCCAGGCAATTTGCAGACAGGCCGCGGCAGATCAGGGAACTGATCCTTGCGCTGCAGCGCCTTGCAACTGAAATCTCTTACGGTGTGACACCGCTGCCTGATGCCCTGTCCCAAACGGGCGAGCCTTTAAGAGAACCGCTCAGGACCATGTTCAAGCAGGCGGCGGCATCCATGCTGCCCCCGTCCGGCATGACGGCGAGAGAAAGCCTGCATGAGGCGATTGAAAGGGCCTGGCGGCACACGGCGATGAAGGCACCCGAGCAGGACACGATGATGCAGCTGGCATACAGTCTCGGGACAAGTGACCGTGCGGATCAGATGCGCCATATTGAGCTGGCAGCCCAGCAGCTAAAGCACGAAGAAGCGTCCGCACTGGCAGATCAGGCCAGATATGAAAAAATGAGCAGAAGCCTTGGCCTTCTGATCGGAGCACTGATCGTCATACTGATCTATTAGCGGGGTGCTTGCATGAATTTAGAAGTGAACGCGATCTTTCAAATTGCGGGGATCGGGATCATCATTGCCATGATTCACACTGTCCTGAAGCAAATGGGCAAGGAAGATATGGCGCATTGGGTCACTCTCATCGGTTTTGTTGTCGTTTTGTTTATGGTGGTTCGTCTGCTTGATAATCTCCTGCAGGAAATCAAATCGATTTTTCTGTTCCAGTAGGTGAGACATATGGAGATCATTCAGGTTGTTGGCTTCGGGTTGATCGCCACGGTGCTGATTCTGGTCGTGAAGGAGCAAAAGCCGCTGTTCGCTTTTCTCATTGCGGCAGGTGCCGGCATTCTGATCTTCCTGATGCTGATCGGAAAAATAGATTCGGTCGTCAGTATGCTGGAACGGCTGGCACGCTCCTCGGGAATGGACATGATCTATTTCAAAACCGTGCTCAAAATCATCGGCATCGCTTATATCGCCGAATTCGGAGCACAGATTGTCAGGGATGCCGGCCAGGAAAGTATTGCAACCAAAATAGAAATGGCGGGAAAGGTGCTGATCATGGTGCTGGCCCTGCCGATTATCGGCATCATCATTGAAACGATATTAAAGCTGATGCCTGCATAAAGGGTGAGCGCAATGAGCGTAATGCCGAGCCGGAAAAATGTATGGATTCTGCTGATTTGCTTCTGGTTCGCATCGGCGGGCATCATCCTGGCGGAAACTCCGGCGAATGATTGGATCAGGCAGCAGGCCGAGGAGCTTCCAAAGGATGAGGTGGAGCAGTACTGGGACGGGCTTATGAAGCAATACGGGGGCTTTTTTCCACAGCAGAAGATGCCCTCCTTCATGGATATGCTGCTGCCGGGCGGAGAAGGGTTCAGCATGCAGGGCGTCATGGCTGCGCTCGGGGGGTTTCTCTGGAATGAAATCCTCATTAACGCCAAGCTGCTCGTGACTATTGTCATGCTGAGCATTCTCAGTATGGTGATGGAAACGCTGCAGACGGCGTTCGAGAAAAACCAGGTGAGCAAAGTCGCCTATGCGCTGTGTTACATGGTCATTATCATCATTGCCATCAACAGCTTCAGTGTAGCGATCCAATATGCCAAAAACGCCATCGACAGCATGACCGATTTTATGCTGGCCATGCTGCCCCTGCTCTTCACACTGCTCGCCTCCATGGGCAATGTGGTGACTGTATCGGTTACACATCCGCTGATTGTATTCATGATTCATACGATCAGCACGATAATTCATACCGTCGTGTTTCCGCTGCTGTTTTTCTCGGCACTGCTGCATCTGGTCAGCTCCTTATCCGACAAATACAAGCTTACCCAACTGGCGGATCTGCTCCGCAACATTGCCGCAGGTCTGCTGGGAACGTTGCTTACCGTATTCCTCGGGGTAATCTCCGTACAGGGCTGGACCTCATCGGTGACCGACGGGATGACCCTGCGTTCCGCCAAGTTCGTCGCCAACAATTTTGTGCCGGTGGTAGGCCGGGCGCTCGCCGACGCTGCAGATACGGTGATTTCCGCGTCGCTGCTCGTCAAAAATGCGATTGGTTTGGCGGGAGTCATCATCATTTTGTTTTTGTGCGCCTTTCCGGCTTTGAAAATACTGACGCTGGCACTGATCTACAATGTGACCGCAGCCATCATGCAGCCCCTTGGCGATACACCCATTGTCAGTTGCCTGCAGGCGGTCGGGAAAAGCATGCTGTTTGTGTTCGGAGCGGTGGCCGCCGTGGGGCTGATGTCTTTCTTGGCGATCACCATCATGCTGGCTGCTGGAAATATGACCATTATGATGAGGTGAGGAAAATGTATGCAGGGAAAAGCCGCAAGCCTGGAAGAGGAGCGCTGAAGCTCAAGCCGGGAAAGGTTATGGCGGAAGGAAAAGGGGAAAACGGTCATGTCGTGGTTAGGCGAATGGTTAAGGCATCTGGTCATGATTGTGCTGCTGGCCGCGTTCGTAGATTTAATTCTGCCCAGCCGCTCCATGGAGAGGTACGTGCGGCTTGTCCTGAGCCTGCTGATTCTGCTCACTTTGATCTCCCCGATCGCACAGCTGCTCCGCGGCAATCCGGCTGCTGAACTGCGCCAGGCTTTCCTGGCCCAGGAACGGACTGAAAGCGGGCAGCAGCAGAGTCTTGAACGAATCCTGGCCCAGGGACAGCAAATGCAGAGGAAGCAGGAGCAGACTGCGATGCAATATGCAGCAGGCGAGGTATCACGGCAGATGAAGGGACAGATCGAACAGGAGACAGGGGAAAGAGTGCAGGTGGTGGAGGTTGCGTTTGCGCAGGATAAGCAGGCGGCAGGCGAAATGAGCACGGGCACAAGCATTGCCTCGGTCAAAGTAAAACTGGCCGGTCCAATTGCAGCTGACGATCCGGGGAAACCCGCGAATGGGGAAGAGGCAGTTGAAAGCATTGAGCCTGTCACCGTCCAGACCGTCCCGGAGACGGAAATCGAAGTCCGGATCGGGCAGGATGTGGAAGCAACAGGCGGAGAGGCAGCAGTTCCGCAAACGAAGCAGGCAGGGGCAGACGGGAAAGCGGAGGAGATTGCAGAGCTGATTCATCAGGAATGGGGAATCGGCAGGGATAAGATTCAGGTGCTGATCCCGGAGGACGCAGTATGACCATGTTATGGGAGGTGATGAGGACTTGGGGAAATGGAAGGAAATATGGGAGCGCTGGATCGGCGGGGGGCCAGGTGGGCAGAAGCGCTTCAACACGTTCCGCTGGCTGCTGATCCTGGGGCTGGTCGGGGTCGCGATCATGCTGTTCAATTCCTTCGTGAATGTCAGGGAAATCGATCCCGAAAATGTCGGGCGCGAGCCGCCGGCGGGAGACACCAGCCCGGTGCTGGAACCAGCTGCGGAGGAGGCCGGTTCCTTCGATCAGGTTGAGAAGACATTTGAGGATAATATGAAGACGATGCTGGAGCAAATTGTCGGTGTAGGCGCGGTAGATGTCATGGTAACAGTGGATTCAACCGAGGAGATTGTAGTGCAGCGCAACACGAAGGACACCCAGGAGGAGACGGAGGAGACGGACGCCAGCGGCGGCAAGCGTCATACAACCCAGTTTACCCGGGATGGTGAAATCGTGACTTATGAGAACAGCGGAGGAAATACACCGATTATAACGAAGAAAATCAAGCCGAAGGTCAGAGGCGTTCTTGTTGTCGCCAAGGGGGCGGAGAATCAGGTGGTCAAACAGCTGATCACGGATGCGGTGCAAAAAGGGCTCAACGTCCCTTCCTCTCGCATCTCGGTCGTCCCGCGCAAGCAGCAGTAATTACAAGAAAAGGCAGGAGGGTATTGGAATGAATAATAAAAGACAAACGATTTGGCTGGTTTCCATGCTGAGCTTGATGGTTGTGCTTTCAGCCTACTACTTGTTTACGGAAGACACCGGCACAGCCACCGATCCGGTTGCGGACAGCACACAGGTTATGGATGGCGGGACAGCTGCAACACCCGGAACCGGGGGCTCTGATGAGCTGACAATCAATGAGGTTGTTACGGAGGGTGGAGATGCGGCATCCGGTCAAGAAGCATCGGGTCAAACAGCATCCGGCAATACAACCTCAAACGATTCAGAATCCAACGATACAGCATCCAATGATACAGCATCGAATGATACGGCTTCCGGAACAGAGCAGGCAGCGACAGAAGGAGAGGCTTCCAAGGGAACAGAGGGTCAAACCGCTGCGACTGGAACGGAAGGTTCTTCCAAGTCCGCTGGACAACAGACGGAAGTGGCCAAGACAGACGAACAGGTGCTGGAAGAGGTTAAGGCAGGGCAGCAAGCAGGACCGGAAGCGAAAGAGACGGCCGCTGCAGTTATTGACGGTTATCTGCTCGAGCGCGAAGTGAACAATCAGAAAAAGCAGGAAGAGCTGATGGCAGCTATAAATGACAAGTCCTCCACGGAAGCGGTCGCGGCACAGAAGGAGCTGACGGCGCTTGAAGACAAACAGGCGAAAATTACAGGCCTCGAGGAAGAACTGGAGCAGCAGTTTGCCAGCGCAGTCGTCAAGGAAGAGGATAACGATGTATACAAAGTGGTTGTGCTGAGTGATAAAATGGATGCCAAGCAGGCTGTAAGCATCGTGGATAAAGTCATGAAGGAGCTTAATGTAACTCAGGACAAAATCAAAGTTCAGTATGTGTCCGAGTAACAGGCACACTCTCCTGACCGGGATGCGCCATACACAGTTAAAAATAAAAGATACCGATGACAGCTGATCGGTATCTTTTATTTTGCTTTCCGCGCTCTTTCTATTTCAGTCGATTGTGATATAATACAAAAAGCTGTCAGGCTGTCCAAGCCACAGATGCGGGCAGAGCATGCGGCAGCGCACCCGGTTCTGTATAATCGGCAGGCATGAGCGAAGATGCGCTGCAACCGGCATAATGCTGAAGGAGTGAATAATTGCGATGTTTAAATTAAGCGAGATTAAGGAATTGATCAAGCTGGTGGATGAAACGTCCGTTCAGGAATTGGAGATTGAGAATGAAGGCGCACGTCTGATGATCCGCAAGCCAGGCAAGAGCGAGATTGTAACGGTTCAGGCGCCGGCAGCGGCACCTGTCTATGCGGCGGCTCCACAGGCGATCGTGTCCAGTTCTGCAGTGCAGCCGCAGGCCGGAACCGCTGCGGCAGAGCAAGCGGCAGAACCTGCGTCCAACTTACATAAAATTGTGTCTCCTATGGTAGGGACTTTTTACAGATCGTCATCTCCGGACGCGGCGCCATATGTTAGCGCAGGCGACAAGGTCGGGGAGAAAACGACGGTCTGCATCATTGAGGCGATGAAGCTGATGAACGAGTTGGAAGCCGAGGTCAAAGGTGAAATCGTTGAAGTTCTGGCGGAGAACGGCCAGCTTGTGGAGTACGGCCAGCCACTGTTCCTGGTCAAGCCGGAGTAAGCTGTTTGCACAGTCTGGTACGGCTGCTTCTCTAAGGAGGATAAATAATCATGAAATTTCATAAAATATTAATTGCCAACCGTGGAGAAATAGCGGTCCGCATCATCCGGGCATGCAGGGAAATGAACATTTCGACGGTAGCGGTCTATTCGGAAGCCGACAAGGACTCTCTTCATGTGAAGCTTGCCGATGAAGCGTACTGCATCGGACCGACTTTGTCCAAGGACAGTTATCTGAATTTCACGAACATCATGAGCGTGGCTACGCTGACCGAATGTGATGCCATTCACCCTGGCTACGGATTTTTGGCCGAGAATGCGGACTTCGCCGAAATCTGCGCATCCTGCAATATTACCTTTATCGGTCCTTCTCCTGAAGCGATTACGAAGATGGGAGACAAGGCTGTTGCAAAGCAGACGATGAAGGATGCCGGCGTACCGGTCATTCCTGGCTCCGACGGTCTGGTGGAAAATCTGGAGGAAGCGGTTATGATCGCCCGTGACATCGGCTATCCGATCATTATTAAAGCGACAGCCGGTGGCGGCGGCAAAGGCATCCGCATCGCAGAGAACGAGGAGATGCTCATCCAGCAGATCACGACCGCGCAGCAGGAGGCGCAGAAGGCGTTTGGCAATGCGGGTGTGTATCTTGAAAAGTATTTGACAGGCATGAAGCATGTCGAAATCCAGGTCATTGCCGACAAGCATGGCAATGTTGCCCACCTGGGCGAACGGGATTGCTCTGTGCAGCGCCGCCGACAAAAGCTTGTTGAGGAAGCGCCCTGCCCGATTTTGTCTGAAGGGGTCCGCCAGCAGATGGGCGAAGCGGCAGTGCGTGCGGCCAAGGCCGTACAGTATTCGGGAGCGGGAACGCTTGAATTTTTGCTGAGTCCGGACAACTCCTTTTATTTCATGGAAATGAATACCCGGATTCAGGTAGAGCATCCCGTGACCGAAATGATCACTGGAGTGGACCTGATCAAAGAGATGATCTCGGTGGCCGAAGGCAACGAGCTGTCGTTCAAGCAGGAGGACGTTGTCATTAACGGCTGGTCCATCGAATGCCGTATCAATGCGGAGGACCCTGCCCGCAACTTCATGCCGGCGCCAGGCAAAATCGGCTTTTATCTGCCTCCCGGCGGGCCGGGAGTACGGGTGGACAGCGCCGCTTATCCCGGGTACAGCATTCCGCCTTATTACGATTCGATGATTGCCAAGCTGATCGTATGGGGACAGACGCGCGACGACGCCATCGCCAAAATGAAGCGGGCGCTCTCGGAGTTTGCTGTCGAAGGCATTCCGACGACAATTTCCTTTCATCAGCGGCTTTTGGAGCATCCGACGTTCATTAACGGTAATTTTGATATTAAATTCCTTGAAGAAAATGAAGTCTGAGCGCCTGCTGCAAAGGTTTGTCATCATGTTTTCCAAATGATATAGTATGGATTAAAGTACGCTTGTGTCTACAGACTTACAACGATCCTAGCTAACCGAAAGGTGTGTAAATTATGGGTACAATGCCAACGGAATTTGAAAGAACGGAAATTGGTGAGATTCAGATTGCTCCTGAAGTCATCGAAGTCATTGCTGGCCTGGCTACGGTAGAGGTCAAAGGGGTCGCGGGCATGAGCGGCGGTTTTGCAGGCGGCTTTGCCGAGCTGCTCGGACGCAAGAACCTGTCCAAGGGTGTTAAGGTGGAAGTAGGCCAGCGCGAGGCGGCTGTGGATGTATCTGTCATTATTGAATATGGCAACCGTCTGCCTGAGGTGGCCTCCCTGATTCAGCATAACGTCAAACGTTCCATTGAGAACATGACCGGTCTGAGTGTGGTGGAAGTGAACGTCCATATTCATGACGTCCAGTTCAAGAACGCAGAACGTACTCCGGAAGAGAATGATCTTACCGGCCGCGTTAAATAAAATCTTTCTGCGTACAACCCCCGACCTTTGGGTCGAGGGTTTACTCTAATTTCAAGGAGGCTGTGCAGTTCGTGACTAAAATTGTGGATAGACTTTTGCTGTTTATATACAGCTTGAGTATCGGAATTGCATCCGTTATTGCCATCCTCCTTCTGAGCGGCGTTCTCCCGCCTCAGCTGGATAACATGGATGGGAGGAGGCTGTGGGCGATCGCGCTGACGGTCGCTATTATTTGGTTTCTGCTCAGCCTCCGGTTTATTTTTGTTTCCTTCCGCCGCGGCCGGCAAAGCCAGCCGACCATTGATCAGCGTACGGAATATGGGGATATCCAGATCTCCGTCGAGACGATTGAGAACCTGTGTCTCAAAGCGGTCTCCAGGTTCCGCGGAGTTAACGATTTAAAATCACGCGTCAAGGTAACGGAATCAGGACTGGATATTACGATCCGCGCAGTGGTTGAGGGCGACACCTCCATTCCTGGACTGACCTCGGATATGCAGAAGGCTGTTCATGACCATTTGGAGGAAATTACCGGCATTCCGGTGTCCAACGTGTCGGTGTATATCGCAAATGTCACTGCGTCACCGGCCTTTAAGAGCCGTGTGGAATAGAGGTGGTTTTAAGAATGCCTACCTGGAATGAAATATGGCTGGAGTACAAGGGACGGATTTTGGGGATTGCGGGCGGTATCTGCCTGGGTATTGTATATTTAGTATCAGGTTTACTGGATATGTTGATCTTTGCATTGTTGGTGTTCATCGGATACACGCTGGGTAAAAGGTTTGATGCCAAACTCGATGTTTTTGAGCCACTCAAAAAGCTCGGGGACTGGATCTTCAACCGCAAGCGGCCCTTTAAATGAACCCCGTGATACGCATTCTCCAAAATCAGAGCCGCAGCTTGTCTACGTCCGTTGTTTTGGAGTTGCGTTCACCGGGTTTTTTTTAGATTATGGAATGTATGAGTTTTCAGCAAGATAAAATCTGTCTGACTGTGATGATTATGTGAGAGTGTAGGAGGCATGCATGAAAAGACGTTTGGCAAGAGAACTGGCGGTACAAAGCATGTACCATATGGAAATGAATGAGGTGAAGGCGGAGGAAGCGGTGGATATGCTGCTGCAGGAAGCGGCCGAGGACAATGAAGCAGAGGTCGTCGTGAAGGACGAGGCCGCTCTGCGACAATATGTGCTCAATATGGTTGCAGGAACCTGGGAGCAGCGGTCTGCCATCGACACCCTGCTCACCGATTATTTGAAAGGCTGGCAGGTTAGCAGATTATCCAGGGTGGACCGCCAGATTCTGCGCCTCGCAGCGTATGAAATGATTTTCCGTGAAGACATTCCGGGCAAGGTGGCCGTCAATGAAGCGATTGAGCTGTCCAAGCATTTCGGCACCGAGGAGTCCGGCAAATTCGTTAACGGCGTTCTCGGGCGTTTGATTCAGGATTTGGAGCAGTTGAAATCCCGTTTTGTCTAAAATAGAGCGGCTAATTATTAAGTGAGTTGAGGGAGAGTGTGAACATGGCAGCACCGTTGATTAGTGGTACACAAGTTTCTCAGGAAATCCGCGCGGATATCAGAAAGGAAGTAGAGGAGCTGAAAGCGCAGGGCCTGGTGCCGGGCCTGGCGGTTGTTCTCGTAGGGGAAGATCCTGCTTCCCAGGTTTATGTCAGAAACAAGGAAAAGGCCTGCCATGATCTCGGCTTTTATTCCGAGGTGCACCGTCTGTCTGCGGATACGGGGCAGGAGGAGCTGCTTGCACTGGTGGACCGATTGAACCGGCAGGAGTCTATTCATGGCATTCTTGTGCAGCTGCCGCTTCCCGGACATATTGAGGAAAAGGCGGTAATCGACGCCATCGCTGTACATAAAGATGTCGACGGCTTTCATCCGGTCAATGTAGGCAATCTGGTCATCGGGGACGACAGCCTGCTGCCGTGTACACCTGCAGGGGTGATTGAGCTGATCAAGCGGACAGGCCTAGAGATGGCCGGCAAGCATGCCGTTGTCATCGGCCGAAGCAATATTGTTGGAAAGCCTGTTTCTCTTCTCCTGCAGCGTGAAAATGCAACCGTGACGATGTGTCATTCCCGTACAAGCAACATGGCCGAGCTGTGCAGACAAGCGGATATTCTTGTTGTAGCCATCGGCCGCGCCAATTTCATTGATGCCAGCTACGTCAAACCTGGAGCTGTCGTTATTGATGTTGGCATGAACCGTTTGGACAACGGCAAGCTGGCAGGCGATGTTGACTTTGCCAGCGTACAGGAAGTTTCCGGGCCGATTACACCAGTGCCTGGCGGCGTCGGGCCGATGACGATTACAATGCTGATGAAAAATACGCTGATCGCGGCCAAACGCTCTCGCGGCTTGAAATAAGGCGGCCTGCCATGGCGGAGCAAAAAATATATTCAATTAAGGAATTGAACAGATATATCCGCATGAAGCTGGAATCCGACCGGATACTGTCCGATGTGTGGATTCGCGGTGAAATTTCAAATTTTACCCATCATTCAAGCGGACATATGTATTTCACCTTGAAGGACGAGAGCAGCCGCATCAAATCGATTATGTTCGCTTCACATAACCAGCGCCTGCCCTTTGTGCCGAAGGAGGGCTCGCGCGTGATCGCGCGTGGTAACATATCGGTCTATGAACGGGACGGGCAGTATCAATTTTACGCCACCCATATGCAGCCCGACGGGATAGGGAGCCTCTATCTCGCCTACGAGCAGCTCAAGCAAAGGCTTGAGGCGGAAGGATTGTTCGCTATAGAGCGCAAACGCGCGCTGCCGCGGTTTCCGCGGACAATCGGAGTGGTCACGTCCCCGACCGGCGCAGCCGTCCGCGATATTATAACAACACTGCAGCGCCGCTACCCGCAGGCGCGGGTGCTTTTGTACCCGGTGCTGGTGCAGGGGAAAGGGGCTGCCGCTTCGATTGTAAAAGCGATTGCCAAGCTGAACGAGATGATGGAGGCGGATGTGCTTATTGTCGGGCGGGGAGGTGGATCGCTGGAGGAGCTCTGGGCCTTTAACGAAGAAATTGTAGCCCGTGCGATTTATTCATCCGCGATTCCGGTCATTTCGGCCGTTGGCCATGAGACGGACTTTACCATTGCCGACTTTACGGCCGATTTACGGGCCGCTACACCGACCGCTGCTGCCGAGCTGGCGGTGCCGCATTTGTTCGAGCTTACCGACCAGGTCCGGCAACGCGAGCTGCGGCTGCGGAATGCGCTGAAGCAGCGTGTCGCTGCCGAACGGGAGCGGCTGACCAGGCTGCAGCGCTCGCCGGTGCTGGTTCATCCCAGGCGCCGCATGCTGCAGCATGCCGAGCGCCTGGACATGCTGCGCGACAGGCTGAAGCGGGCCGCAGCGAGCCGCACGCGCCTGCATCAGGAGCAGAACGCGCGGCTCCTGCATGCGCTTGAGCGCTTTAATCCGCGGGAGCAGGTGCGGGCGTCAAGGCGCGACTTGCAGCAGTCGGAGCGCCGAATGCTGTCGGCGGCGGGCAGGATGCTCAAGAGCAGCAGGCAGCAGCTGGCCTCCACGGTGCGCCAGCTGGATGCGCTCAGCCCCTTGAAGGTGATGGCCAGAGGTTACAGTCTGGTATACGACGAGCAGGAGGCACGGCTTATCAAATCGCTTCGGGACGTTCAGCCCGGGGATTTAATCAAAGTCAAAATGAGCGACGGGCAGCTGGACTGTCAGGTGTGGGGAATGAAGGAGGTCGACAAGCAGTATGGCGAATGAGACAGAACTGACTTTTGAAGAAGCGATGGCGGCCCTTGAGGATATCGTCGGACAGCTGGAGCATGGGGATGTTCCGCTCGAACAGGCGATAGATCTGTTCCAGCGCGGTATGAAGCTGTCACAGCTGTGCGGCCGGAAGCTGGAGCAGGTGGAGCGCAAAATTGAAATGATCGTGGAGGAAGACGGTGAAACCCGGACGAAGCCGTTCGGGACCGATTTTGAAGAAAGTGGCGGTGAACGTGCTTGAGCAGCAGGTCAGGCTTCAAGGAATACATGGAAAGCACGGCTGCGGAAGTGTCGGGGGAGCTGTCCCGCATTATTCCAGGGCATTGGGAGGTTCCGGAAACGCTCAGGGCCTCGATGTACTACTCGTTGATGGCCGGCGGCAAACGGCTGCGCCCGCTGCTGGTGATCGCGGCAGCCGAAGCGTTTGGCGGCAGCAGACCGGCAGCGATGCCGATTGCTTGTGCGGTGGAGATCGTGCATACCTATTCGCTGATCCATGATGACCTTCCTGCCATGGATGATGATGATTACCGGCGGGGCAAGCCGACGAATCACAAGGTGTACGGTGAAGCTACGGCCATTCTGGCAGGGGACGCGTTGCTGACGCATGCGTTCTACAGCATTGTACAGGCAGGCCGGCGCCATGCTGTTCCAGCCGAGCGGCTGCTGTCCATTGTTGAGGATTTGGCTGAAATGGCCGGAGCGCGCGGAATGGTCGGCGGCCAGGCAGCGGATATGGCCGGGGAGCAGGGAATCACGCAGCTGCAGGAGCTCGAGTTCATTCATCTGCATAAAACAGGCGATTTGATCATTTTCTCTCTGCTGGCCGGTGGGCGTATCGGGGGAGCGTCTGTGGAGCAGCTTGAAGGGCTGCGCCGTTTCGGAAGGGATCTGGGCCTGGCTTTTCAGATACAGGATGATATTCTCGATCTTGTCGGCGATGAAGCCAAGCTGGGCAAGGCGACGCAGAGCGATGTGCAGCAGCAGAAGGTGACGTATCCCTATTTTGTAGGAATGGACGCTTCCTTGCGGGAGGTTGAGAGGCTTACACAGTCCGCCAAGCAGGCGCTTGTTGACACCGCCATTCCCGATCCTGCGCGCTTGATGGAGATCGCTGACTACCTGATGAAAAGAGATCACTGACTTGACTGTCGAAGGCATGTTGTTTTTTGCCTAACCCGATCTGTGATATAATGAATGTTATTACAATTAAGGTCAGGCAGATTTGCAGCTTCAATTGTTCATTACTTGAAGGAAAGCGGGGAGATTCGCGTGCTGCTTCCACGAATAAAGCAACCAAGCGACTTGAAAACATTATCTGTTGATGAGATGGCTTCTCTGTCCGAAGAAATCCGCAAATTTCTGATTGAGAAGCTCTCGGCAACAGGGGGGCACTTGGCATCGAACCTGGGAGTGGTTGAGCTCACGGTCGCCCTGCATTATTGTTATAACAGCCCTGAGGATAAAATGATTTTCGATGTAGGCCATCAGGCTTATGTTCATAAAATATTGACGGGAAGAATGGAAAGGTTCGACACGCTGCGCCAGAAGGACGGCCTGTGCGGGTTCGTCAAGCGCAGCGAAAGCGAGCATGACGTCTGGGAAGCCGGCCACAGCAGCACCTCCCTGTCGGCGGCTATGGGCATGGCCTTGGCACGGGATCTGAAAGGGGAAGACAACAAGGTCATCGCCCTGATCGGGGACGGCGCTTTGACGGGCGGTATGGCTTTCGAAGCGCTTAACCATATCGGCCATGAGGGCAAGAAGCTGATGGTCATCCTGAACGACAATGAAATGTCGATCGCCCCCAACGTGGGGGCCTTGCATAATTATTTGAGCAAAATCCGTTCCGACCGTCATTATCTGCGTGCCAAGGATGAACTGGAGCAGATGCTGAAGAAAATTCCGGCCATCGGCGGCAAGCTGGCGAAATCGGCGGGGCGGATGAAGGACAGTCTGAAATATATGATGGTGCCCGGCGTATTGTTTGAAGAGTTGGGCTTTACGTATTTGGGGCCGGTTGACGGCCACGATTTGTCAACACTGATCGAAACGTTCCATCAGGCGGACAATGTTAATGGACCGGTCATGGTGCATGTGATTACCACGAAGGGCAAGGGATACAAGCCGGCAGAGGCAGATTCTCATAAATGGCATGGCATCTCCCCGTACAAAATTGAATCCGGCCAGGTGCTGAAGGCCGTAGGAAACCCGATGTATACGGATGTATTCGGGCAGACCCTGATTGAGCTGGCCCGTGGGGACGGGCGGATTGTTGCAGTGACCCCGGCGATGCCGGGCGGTTCCGGACTTGTTCCGTTCAGCAAGGAGTTTCCGGACCGGATGATTGACGTCGGCATTGCGGAGCAGCATGCGGCCACGATGTGTGCGGCTCTGGCCATGGAAGGGATGAAGCCGCTCTATGCGGTATATTCGACTTTCATGCAACGGGCCTACGATCAGATTGTACACGATATTTGCCGACATAACGCCAACGTGATGTTTGCCATCGATCGGGCCGGATTTGTGGGCGCTGACGGTGAGACGCATCATGGTGTGTTTGACGTCGCATTTATGAGACATATCCCGAACCTGGTCATGATGATGCCCAAGGACGAAAACGAACTCCGTCATATGATGAAAACGGCGCTTGAATATAACGACGGTCCGATTGCTTACCGCTATCCGCGAGTCAATGTACCGGGAGTTCCGCTAGATGAGGAACTGCAAGTCATTCCTATCGGAAAGTGGGAGTATCTTCGCAAGGGTGAACAGTATGCAGTCATCGCTTGCGGCCCGATGCTTCAGGCAGCAAGCGAGGCTGCTGATGTGATGAAGCGTGAGGGAATTCAGGTGGGAGTCATCAATGCACGGTTTCTCAAACCGCTGGATGAGGAAATGCTGCGCGAGCTTGCCGAGCAGCAGGTAAAGCTGGTTGTGCTGGAGGAAGCGTCCGAGGCGGGCAGCCTTGGCAGTGCGATACTTGAATTTTACGCCCGCGAAGGTGTACATGATATGCATGTCCATTTGATGGGCATTCCTGATATTTTTGTGGAGCACGGCTCCATTAAGGAGCAGCGGGCACAGGTTGGATTGACTGCTGAAGCGGTTGCCGCCGAGCTGCGCCGGATGGCTGCCCAACCTGCATTCGGCTACGGCCAGTCGGTATAGAGATAGGAGAACAACATGTCTGATCCGAAAGAAAGAATTGATGTGCTGCTTGTGGAGCAGGGATTTTACGAAAGCCGGGAGAAGGCCAAGGCGGCCATTATGGCCGGCCTGGTGCTCGCGGACAGTGAACGGATTGAAAAGGCGGGAATGAAGGTTCCCCGCAGCAGTCAGCTGAAGGTAAAAGGAGCCGTGCACCCCTATGTCAGCCGTGGGGGGCTGAAGCTGGAGAAGGCGATCCGGGAATTCGGTCTGAATATGCGGGACCGCACGATGCTCGATATCGGCTCTTCCACCGGAGGATTTACAGACTGCGCGCTGCAGCATGGAGCAGCCTATGTGTATGCGATCGATGTCGGCTACAATCAGCTCGATTGGTCGCTCCGTAATGATGAAAGAGTCTGCGTGATGGAACGCACGAATTTTCGCTATATGACCCCGGAGGATCTGAAAGGGCCGGCGCCAGATTTTGCAAGCATTGACGTGTCGTTCATTTCGCTGCGCATCATCCTGCCTCCGCTGATCGCGCTGCTGCAGCGTCCGGCTGACATTGCCGCTCTGATCAAGCCGCAGTTTGAAGCCGGGCGGGAGAAAGTCGGGAAATCAGGAGTTGTCAGGGAACCCGCGACACATAAAGAGGTGCTGCACACGGTGCTTTCTTTTGCCAGGGAGCTTGGACTTTCTTTGAAGGGGTTGACCTTTTCGCCCATTACGGGAGGCGAGGGCAATATTGAATTTCTGGCCTATTTTCGGCTGCAAGATCCGGCTTTGCCTGATGAAGGGATGGAACACAACCTGGAGTCGCTCATCGACCGTATCGTTGCAGAGGCGGGACAGACGTTTGGTAGCAGATAGGGCAAGAGGTTCTCATAAGTTCTTCACAAGAACTATGGGAACCTTTTTTTTCGAAAATGCGGAGCAGAGATTGATTAACGAACTCACGTTCGCCTATAATGTAAAGAGAAGAGTAAAGGAGTTTTTGCGGCCGATCACGAAATAACAAATGAATGTCAGACCAATAAAGGCGGGGATCTGGATGGATACACGGTATGATACGTTTTTGGTTGCGGCGCTTGGTGCTGTTTTGGCCATTTGGGCATTATACGCGTTCCGTTCCTGGCTGCGCAAGCCGGAGCATCCCAGGCTTTATGCGATTTCGCTGAATGAGGAGATCGAAGAAGGACCCGCCTCGGCTATACTGGAAGAGAACGGCTATGAAGTTATTGGTGGACGGCTGCGGGTTCCCCTTGCATTTGACGTCAACGGTGAGACTATTAACAGCGGTTTATATATTGATTACATAGCAGAGCGGGATGAAGGCGTCTATGTCGTCAAGACCTCGCGGCGCAGCAAGCCGATAGAGTGGAGCGGGACAGCAATCAGAGACAAATTTTTGCCTCTGCTGCTGCTTTATCCCGAGATTGCGGGAGTTCTCTATGTGGACATGGAGGAAGGGGCAGTCCGGCGGATCGTACTGGCTGCAGAGGAATGGAATCATGATTAACCAATTTACAGGAGGATGTTATGAAAGGTCAAAGGCATATCAAAATCAGGGAAATTATTACCCATCAAGATATAGAAACCCAGGATGAACTGGTGGAATCATTGCGCGAAGCGGGTTTTCAGGTGACGCAGGCAACTGTATCGAGAGACATTAAGGAACTGCTCTTAATCAAGGTGCCTATGGATGATGGAAGATATAAATATTCACTGCCGAGCGATCAGCGCTACAATCCGGTTCACAAATTAAAGCGCGCACTGGTGGATAACTTTTTGCAGATTGACAGCACGGGCAACCTTATTGTCATGAAATGTCTGCCCGGGACAGCGAATTCCATAGCGGCTCTGCTGGACAGCATCGAATGGCCGGAAATCATGGGCACCATCAGCGGTGATGATACCATCCTGATCATTTGCCGCACCCATGAGAACAGCACGGACGTCGTGAAACAGATTATGTCCTATATATCCTGATGAATTACCGTAAGATGTTGGAGGTGTAGCAGCGGTGCTGGTTTCACTATCGATAAGAAATCTGGCAGTGGTTGAAGCGGTGGATGTACACTTCCACCAGGGCTTTCATGTGTTGACAGGGGAAACAGGGGCAGGGAAATCCATTATCATCGACGCTCTTGTGCTGATCTCGGGTGGCAGAGGAGCGGCGGATCTGGTGCGTTACGGCTGCGACAAGGCCGAGATGGAAGCGCTCTTCGAGCTTCCCGCCGGACACCCGGTGTGGGAGGTGCTTGCCAAGCTGGGCATTCAGGGAAATGCGGATGAGCATCTGCTGATTCGCAGAGAGCTGGCTTCAAGCGGCAAGAGCACCTCAAGAATTAATGGTCAACTGGTAAACCTAAGCATGCTGCGTGAAGTCGGCGAGCACATCGTCAACATCCACGGACAGCATGAACCGCAGAATCTGCTGCGGACCGACCGGCATCTGTCGTTGCTGGATACCTATGGTGACAGCATGATTGGACCTGTAAAAGCTCGCTACCGAGAAAGATACGGCGCGTTTGTCAAAGCCGAGAAGGAACTGAGAGAGCTGCAGGAATCAAGCCAGAAATCGTATCAAATGCTTGATATGTATCGCTTTCAGCTTGAGGAGATTGCTTCTGCCAGGCTGCAGCCTGGCGAGGATGAATTATTAGCGGAAGAACGGGTCAAACTATCCCACAGTGAGAAAATGATGGATGCCGTCGCCGGGGCATATGAGCTGCTGCAAAGCCAGCAGGGGCTGGATGCCGTAAGCAGTGCAGCTGCCATGCTGGAGGACATTTCCCATTATGACAGCAAACAGCTGCAGCCCATCACGGAGCAGATTCAATCCGCATATTACCAGCTGGAGGATGCGGTTTTTCAGCTTCGATCCTACAGGGAACAGATTGAATTTAATCCGGAGCGCCTTCAGGAGGTCGAGCAGCGTCTCGCCTTGATTGCCGGTTTGCGCCGTAAATACGGAGACAGTGTCGAGCAAATCCTGGAATACTCCCAAAAAATTGAGCATGAAACGGATAAGCTGGAAAACAAGGATGAGCGTCTGGAGAAGCTCACCGCCCAGCGTGACAAGCTGCTTGCCGAGCTGCTCGCGACGGCTGACGAGCTGTCTGCCGCACGCAAGCAATGTGCGGAGGATCTGGCTGTACAGGTGGAAAGGGAGCTCAATGAGTTGCAAATGGGGCGAACCTCTCTGCGGGTGAAGATTGACCCGCTGGAAGACGCGCGTGGTTATGAATGGAATGGGCGTAAAATCCGGCCAACCAAGCAGGGCATTGACAATGCCGAATTTTTAATTTCCGCCAACCCGGGAGAGCCGTTGCGCCCGCTGGGCAAAATCGCGTCCGGAGGCGAAATCTCCCGTGTCATGCTGGCGCTCAAAAGCATTTTCGCCCGTCATGATCAAATTCCGGTGCTCATTTTTGATGAAGTGGATACCGGGGTCAGCGGACGGGCGGCGCAGTCCATTGCCGAGAAGCTGTACAGGCTGTCTTCTGTCTGCCAGGTTTTTTCGATTACCCATCTTCCGCAGGTGGCCTGCATGGCTGACAGCCAGTATCTCATCGAGAAATCCGTACAGGATGGCCGCACCATGACACAGGTGGAGGAATTAACGGATGAGGGCAGGGTGAAGGAATTGGCAAGGATGCTGGGCGGTGTGGAAATTACGCAAAAAACGCTGCATCATGCACAGGAAATGCTGAATTTGGCACAGGCGCAAAAGAAAGAAGGACATCGGGTAGAGTAATGATTGACAGTAATAAAAGCCTGGGGGCAGGGTTACCTTATAGGTACGCAATTGGCGACGACCTTTACTCGTCAAGCGAAAGAAGCAAAGGGAGCGTGACAGCCATTGAAATTGAACTCCAGGAACAAACTGCCCGGTCTTTTGCTTGTCTTCTTTCTTTGTATGGGAAGTATTTTTATGTTTGTCCGGCACGCAGCGGCGGAGCCGGAGAGTCATGGTGACTCCCTTGGGAATTATAAGGGCTCCATTTTTCAGCTGAATAAGCTGGTTCAGCGCAGTCCGTCTTTATCTTCTTTGCTTGCCAACCGGTCAGGAGTTCATTCTGTTCCGGAAATTCAAGTCATTCCCGGCGGCCAAACGATTGGCGTAAAGGTGAAATCAGCGGGGATCCTTGTCGTAGGTCACCACCTTGTGGTGCAAGACGGGGAGACCCGTTTGTCGCCCGGAGAGGCGGCAGGAATCAGGCTTGGGGACCGTATTACACACATTAACGGCCTTGTTCCCGATAATTTGTCACTTGTTACGGAGGCTGTAGAACGAGCGGGAAAAGAGGGTAAACCGTTAAAGATCACCCTTATGAGGGGAAAGCAGACCATTCATACCAGGCTGACTCCGGCATTTGACCGCGAGGACAAGGCGTGGAGGCTTGGATTGTATATCCGCGATTCGGCAGCAGGGGTTGGAACATTGACCTTTTATGCACCGCAGCATGGCGTTTACGGGGCACTTGGCCACGTTATTACGGACATGAATACACAAACCCCTATTGTCGTTGGCAACGGACATATTGTCCAATCCAACGTTACTTCCATCTCCAAAAGCCAGAATGGCGAACCTGGGGAAAAACGTGCCCAGTTTACAAAAAATCATAAAGTTCTGGGCAGCATTGAAAGCAATACGAAATTTGGAATTTTCGGTAAAATGACCGATCTTCCTGAACACAGCATATACACGAAACCGATCCCCGTTGCATGGGCTGAGGAAGTTAAAGAAGGACCGGCAGAAATATTAACCGTGGTTGACGGCCAATCGGTCCAGCGTTTTAAAGCGCGTATTATGCATGTGTCCCATCAAAGTGCCCCGGCAACGAAAGGGCTCGTTATCCGCATAGTTGATCCCCGCCTGATCGATAAAACCGGTGGAATTGTGCAAGGGATGAGCGGAAGTCCGATCATTCAGAACGGCAAGCTCATCGGAGCGGTCACACATGTTTTTGTGAACGATCCGCAGTCAGGGTATGGCTGTTTTATTGAATGGATGCTGAAGGATGCGGGGATAATTCATCACAAACAGAGCAAAGCTTCTGATCTTAAGGCCGGTTGACGGCCTTAAGATTTTTTTGTATTTATTGCGCTATGATGGTGTCGGTTTGTGGAGTATTGTGCTGAATCAAGCAGAATATTAGCTAACAAAGTTGAAAAAAATCAGAAAATTTAAATTATAAAGGAAAGGATAAAAAAAATAAATAAAAATATTTTTCGACAGAAGGAATTGAATTCAGTGTGTCGAAATTATATACTTCCGAGAGAAGAAATTGCCATATCAAAAACTATGCAGCTCATTTTAAAGGAGGAAGTCCATTGCAAAAAATTGAAGTGCTGTTGGCAGATGATAACCGTGAATTTACAAATTTACTCGCTGAATATATATCAGAGCAGGAGGATATGGAGGTTGTTGGAATCTCCTACAACGGCGAAGAGGTTCTTCAACGTATTTCCACTGCTCATAAAATCCCCGATGTATTGATTCTGGATATCATTATGCCGCATCTTGACGGTCTGGGCGTACTTGAGCGGCTGCGTGAAATGAATTTGCCTGCACAACCGAAAATTATTATGCTCACCGCTTTCGGTCAGGAGAACATTACTCAACGCGCGGTACAACTGGGAGCCTCTTACTATATTCTCAAGCCATTCGATATGGAGGTACTGGCCAACCGTATTCGCCAATTGGTGGGTGTGCAGACGGTCAGCAGTACTTCGGCCGGTATGTCCATGGCAAGATCGAATGTTGTCCCGATGGGGAAGGTGAAAAATCTGGATGCCAGCATTACTTCCATCATTCATGAGATCGGTGTTCCGGCACATATTAAAGGTTACCAATATCTGCGCGAAGCCATCACTATGGTATATAACAACATCGAAATATTAGGGGCCATCACCAAGACGCTATATCCGGCGATCGCCGAGAAATTTAAAACCACTCCATCACGCGTCGAGCGCGCCATCCGCCATGCGATTGAAGTGGCATGGACCCGCGGTAATATTGACAGCATCAGTCACCTCTTTGGTTATACGATCAATATCAGCAAGTCAAAGCCAACCAACAGCGAATTCATTGCGATGGTTGCCGACAAGCTGCGGATCGAGCATAAAGTATCGTAGCCAAACAAGTGATATACCTGGAAACTGGCCCAATAAATCACCGATTTATTGGGTTTGTTTGTTATCATAACTAGGCAGAGGGGGATAACATATGGTGTATCTGTGGGTTGTTGCCGGGGCCGTGGCTGTCGGAACTATCTTATTCACTATACTTCGTCTGAGTAGAAGGCGCAGCAAAAAAAGGCAGGCTCCCCGTCATTCAGGAGATAATGTAGTCCCTTTCCGGCGTAAAGGGAGCACGAACAAACCTTCCGCGCAGAAATGCAGCTTCTGCGGCAAAGAAGAGCTGTTGACCTTCTACGCAGGCGACAATGGGATCGTCAAGGGTGTCTGCAAGCACTGCAAGCCTAAAGCGGAAGGCAGGGATATGCTGCCGCTGTAGAAACACAAACCCCACCATCATGAATGGCGGGGTTAAAATATGTTAACGGGCTTGTCTGTAGATCAGTTCCCCAAGCACATCCGCAACATATCTGTTTCCTTTCTGCAGATCCGACCGGCTCAGACTCATCCACGCTGTACGCTCATCCATTTCAAATGACCGTTCAAGCCAGCCGGAAAAACCTCTGCCGCGGCGGTCAACCTCAACCAGCACATGAATGCCGTCACGCTCAAGATTGAAAATAAATTCGAGCTCTTCCACCCTGCTGGAAAATTCCCGGCCAGGGTAAAATTCTATTTCCTGCACAAACGGAACACCACGTCCAAGCCGTGGATGATATTCACAGGTAGCCTCCTTGAATCGGAATCCGAGCTCCTGGGCAGCCTGTAATACGACGGTGGCATAAGGGTGCGGCGTGACCTCGATATAGTCGCGGTCGTTAGGATCAATGGCACTATCAATATCAAGACCGGTATGAATCCAGACAGGCTGGCGCGACAGCGTCAGCGGCGTTTCCAGCGGAAGCGGGAAGGAGAACGGAATTTGCAGCTTCTCTCCCTTCCGGACGAGCAGATGGTCAGCCACATGATATTTGACGATGGTGTACGTCTCCCGGACCTTTTTATCATCATGCTCCCTCATATACTCAGTCATGACTTTGATATAGATATGATCTACTTTCTGCTCGACATTGCCACCCCTGATATGTACCATTCCCCGAATTTCCTCGCCCGGGTGATAAGAGGCTTTTTCAAGATGTGTGTCTATTTCCGCAGCCCCGATTCCTACACTTGCAAGCATTTTGTTAAAAAAAGACATGGTAAGTACCTCCTAAAAGATATGTATGACACAGGAGTATACGTGGGAAGAGCGGCAAAGTTTCCGTCACAATGACTAAATAAAAAAATTATTGACGAACTTTTACTTTCAGTGCGAGTTCAAAAAGTCAGGTTTTCAGCACCGAAGCCTATGCTTCCGAAGTGCGTTTTTTCAAAACGCTTGAGTTGGATGAAGCTAGGGACTGAGGAGCGGAGCGTACGTGGGGTACGTGAGCACCTGAAATGTTTCCGCAGGAAACATGCTTCGGAAGCATCCACTTAGGCCCGGCTGAATTCAAGATTCGATGTCGAGTCCGCTTCCTGACTTCCTTCGTGATCAAAAGATGACTTTTTGAACTACCTCTGTAATCTAAAAAAAGCCCCGCAGGGGCTTTTTAATTGCAATCCACCTTGTGAGGTGGCACAAAACAGCGCCGGCAGCGCGGCTCATAAGCTTCCGAATCTCCGATCATAACGATCGGGCCTACTTTTACCGGTTGCCCATTAATGATTCTCTGTGTAAAGTTGCCTTCGGCACTACCGCAAACGGCACAGAAGGCGCTTAGCTTTTCAATATCGTCAGCCATGGCGAGCAGTCCTCCGATATATCCGAATTCCTCCCCACGATAATCCATATTCAAGCCGTCAACAATGACATGCTTTCCGTTATAAGCAAGCTCCTGAACCAGGTTCATGATCGGTCGATTGAAAAATTGCACTTCATCAAAAGCGACAACGTCCGCGTCACGGGTCTGCTCCATGATTTTGGCTACGGTCTCTTCCGTCAGCCTTCGTGGAATGGATATGGCGGGAAGACGGTATCCGATGCGGCTGACGATCTCGTCCTTGGCAAAACGGTTGTCCTCGGCAGGTTTATAGGCGACCACCTTGCGGCGGCCGTATTTCATTAATTTTTGACAGCGGCGGATGAGCTCCCCTGATTTTTCACTGAACATTGGACCAGTAATTACAGTAATACGCCCTGTGGACAAAGCAATTCCCCTCTTTCTTTAAAGAAAACGCCACTATAGAGTACCATAGGTTAAGGGAGACAGACCAGAGACAAATGCTTGAATTTTGACAGCATACGCAGCTGTTTCATTGCCCGCAGCCGCCAAGTCTGTTACTGTAGAATGACGGGATTATACAGCAGAAATGAGGAATCCGGATGGAAGATGTCAACTCCCGTTTCAAGCATAGAAAGGCCGAATTGGCACGGCTCGGTCTGCTAAGCTCCGAGACGGAAGCGCTGGTCAATGACATGCTGGAACAACTGGAAATGCTGGAGCAGCGAAATGCTGCTCTCCGCCGGTCCCTTCGCAGTTCATCGAAGACACCGCGCATGTCCAGTAAACTGAAGGATGCGCTTTACGAATAAGCTGCCAGTTCGGGCGCTTGGATCAAGAACGGGCCGGAGTTCAGCTGGGCTGCCGGTTTATTTGTAATGCCGTTCAAAGAGAGTAAAATAGACTTAAAATAATCATGCAGCGATAGTGGAGGTTAATATGTCAATCACATGTGATATAGCGATACTGGGCGGAGGAACGGGAGGTTATGTGGCCGCAATCCGGGCTGCCCAGTTGGGCAAGGATGTAGTCATCATTGAGCGCGACAAATTGGGAGGCACCTGCTTGCACCGTGGTTGCATTCCCAGCAAATCATTGCTTAGAAGCGCCGAAGTGTATGCAACGGTCAAGGAAAGCGAATCCTATGGTGTTGAGACGACCGGGACCAGGCTGCTGTTTCCAAAGGTGCAGGAACGGAAGGAACAGGTCGTAGAGCAGCTTCACCAGGGTGTCCAGTATTTGATGCGCAAAAATAAAATCAAGGTTCTGCACGGAACAGGGAGGGTTATAGGGCCGTCTATTTTCTCGCCGAAAAGCGGTGCGGTTGCCGTCGAGCTGGAAGATGGGGAAATGGAGACGGTCGTGCCTGCCCATCTGATTATTGCGACAGGGTCCCGGCCAAGGCATATTCCGGGTCTTGAGCCTGACGGTAAATTTATTTTAACGAGCGACGAGGCGCTTCTGCTGGACAAGCTCCCTGCTTCCATCATCATTGTCGGGGGCGGTGTGATTGGCGTGGAGTGGGCCTCCATGCTGAACGACTTTGGCGTGGAAGTGACCGTAGTGGAGACGGCGGACAGGCTGCTCCCGCTGGAGGATGAGGAGATTTCCCGCGAGCTGCAGAAGCTGCTGGCAAAAAGAGGCGTGAAGATTCTGACCGGGTCCCAGGTGATGTCGGAAAGCCTGAGCAAGGATGAGGAAGGAATCCAAATCGATGTGCGCCGGGGCGGCGAAGCGAGCACGCTCAGCGCTTCACAGTTGCTTTTATCTGTGGGCAGGCAGGCTAATGTGGAAAATATCGGACTGGAGAATACGGATATCCGGGTTGAAAACGGGGTCATAGCAGTTAATGCCCATTATCAGACGGTTGAACCTCATATCTACGCCATTGGCGACTGCATCGGCGGCGTTCAGCTTGCACATGCCGCCAGCCATGAAGGGATCGCGGCTGTAAATCATATTTGCGGCGAGGAGGTGCACGCGCTGCCTGCTCATCAGATCCCGCGCTGTATTTATACAAGACCGGAGGCAGCCAGTGTCGGTTTGACCGAGCAAGAGGCGAAAACACGGGGGGTTGAGGTGAAAATCGGCAAATTTCCTTTTCAGGCGATCGGCAAATCGCTCGTGTATGGCAGCAGAGACGGTTTTGTGAAGGTGGTTGCGGACCGGAAGACGAATGATATTCTCGGGGTTCATATGATCGGCACGCATGTCACCGACCTGATCAGTGAGGCGGCTTTGGCTCAATTGCTCGACGCAACCCCATGGGAAGTAGGCCAGCTTGCTTTTCCACATCCAACCTTGTCGGAAATTTTGGGCGAAGCGATGCTGGCAGTAGACGGAAAAGCGATCGGAATCTAATAGTCGGCTTTCCTTTTCGGTATGAAAATGTTTTAATAAGGTTAAGCCAAGTTTTAGTACCAGGTTTTAAGACGAGATGGTATAATAAGATATGGCTTTATAACAAGGAGGTGCCTCGATGAACGCAAAAAGTGATATCGACGCGCAGCTCAGGCATGAGGAACTGGGTCTGAGCAATGACCAGGTCATAGAAATGTACAGATATATGCTGCTGGCAAGAACGTTTGATGAGCGGAATATGCTGCTCCAGCGTGCCGGCAAAATTAATTTTCACGTATCCGGGATCGGGCAGGAGGCGGCCCAGGTTGGTGCAGCGTTTGCCCTGGACAGGGATAACGATTATTTTCTGCCTTATTACCGTGATTACGGTTTTGTGCTGTCTGTCGGCATGACTCCGCGCGAGCTGATGCTGTCTGCCTTTGCAAAGGCAGAGGATCCGAACAGCGGCGGCCGCCAGATGCCGGGGCATTTCGGCAGCAAAAAGCTGAGGATCGTTACAGGCTCAAGTCCCGTGACAACACAGGTGCCGCATGCCGTCGGCGTAGCGCTGGCTGCGAAGATGCGGAAGAAGAGCATCGTTTCTTTTGTTACCTTCGGGGAAGGGTCGAGCAATCAGGGCGATTTTCATGAAGGCTGCAACTTTGCAGGAGTGCACAAGCTGCCTGTCATCATGATGTGCGAGAACAATCAGTATGCTATTTCCGTTCCTGTGCACAAGCAATTGAGCGGAAAGGTAAGCGACCGTGCCCTCGGTTATGGTTTTCCCGGGATACGGGTAGACGGCAACGACGCGCTTGCCGTGTACGCCGCCGTGAAGGAAGCGCGCGAACGCGCGGTTCGCGGCGAAGGTCCAACGTTGATTGAAGCGATGATGTATCGGCTGTCCCCGCATTCTACTTCCGACAATGACCTTGCTTACCGTACGAAGGAGGAAGTAGACGAGCATTGGAAGAAGGATGGACTACTGCGGATGAAGACGTATATGATCGATTCCGGCATCTGGGATGAGCAGCGGGATCAGGAGCTGAAGACTGAGCTGCTTCAGGTGATGAAGGACGCCATAGAATATGCGGATAAGGCGCCGTTTCCTCGGCCGGAGGATACACTTCTGCACGTGTATGCGGACAGCAGCGGGGAGGAGCAATAAGATATGGCGGTTATGGAATATATCGATGCCATTCGTTTGGCGATGAAGGAAGAAATGGAGCAGGATGACACGGTGTTCGTGCTGGGTGAGGATGTGGGTGTCAAGGGTGGCGTCTTTACCACCACCAAAGGGCTCATGGAGCAATTCGGCGAGATGCGGGTCATGGATACGCCGCTGGCGGAATCCGCCATCGCGGGTGTGGCAATCGGTGCGGCCATGTGCGGCATGAAGCCGATTGCGGAGATGCAGTATTCCGATTTTATGCTGCCGGCGACCAACCAGATCATCAGTGAAGCGGCGAAAATCCGCTATCGCTCCAACAATGACTGGAGCTGTCCGGTCGTGATCCGCGCTCCGATCGGCGGCGGTATTTTCGGCGGGTTGTATCACTCCCAGTGCCCTGAATCGATCTTTTTCGGAACACCTGGTCTCAAGATTGTGGCTCCGTATTCTCCATACGATGCCAAGGGACTGCTGAAGGCAGCGATCCGTGATCCTGATCCGGTGCTGTATTTTGAGAATAAGAAGAGCTACAAGCTGCTCAAGGGTGAGGTGCCGGAAGACGATTACATTGTTCCCATCGGCAAGGCCAATCTGCTGCGCGAGGGCGACGATATCACTGTGATCGGCTACAGCCAGCCGCTGCATTTTGTCATGCAGGCCGCCGAGGAGCTGGAGCGTGAGGAAGGCATTGCCACCCATGTGCTCGATTTGCGGACACTGCAGCCGCTGGACAGGGAGGCGATCATTGCCGCCGCCCGCCGGACCGGCAAGGTACTGATTGTGCATGAAGACAATAAAACTGGCGGCATCGGTGCGGAGGTATCCGCAATCATCAGCGAGGAGTGCCTGTTTGAGCTGGATGCGCCGATTGCCCGCCTGTGCGGTCCGGATGTGCCGGCCATGCCGATCAGTCCTCCAATGGAGAAATTCTTTATGCTCAGCAAAGACAAAGTGAAAGAAGCCATGCGTCAGCTAGCCCTGTATTAAGCTGCGACGCCAAGGAGTTGAACCCATGACACAGAATAATACGCAATGGACAGATGTCGCCATGCCTCAGCTTGCGGAATCGCTCGTTTCTGCAACCATTGCCAAGTGGCTCAAGCAGCCCGGGGAGAGCGTGGAACAGTTCGAACCGATCTGCGAGGTCATTACCGATAAAGTAAATGCCGAAATCCCTTCAACGGTAGATGGGGTTATGGGCGATCTGCTTGTACAGGAAGGACAGACAGTTGCCGTAGGCGAACTGATCTGTCGTATACAAACGGCTGCAGAGGTCAGTCGGCCGGAGGATGTCCCGGCTTCCGCGGCCGGAGCAGAAGTGCCTGCTGTGGGCCAGCCCCAGGGGGATCAATCCATGCGTGGCCGTTATTCACCGGCTGTACAGACACTTGCAGCACAGCATCAGGTTGATTTAAGCCGTGTGCCGGGCACTGGGCTTGGCGGGCGTATCACCCGCAAGGACGTTCTGGCGTATGTTGCGGCTGGCGGATCTGCCGCCGTATCTACAGGAAGCCAGCAAGCCGTACAGGCCGTCGCGTCCCCTTTCTCCAGCAGATCTGTGGGCAGCAAAACGTCTGAACCTCTGGCTGTTCCTGCGCAAAGTATTCCGCCTGTCCGGAACAGCGGCATTCATCTGACGGAGTCTCCAAAGATACCTGCCATTGAAGTGGAGGGAGATGCTTCAGGACGTTCGGAATATTATATTGATGTCACGCCAATCCGCAACACAATCGCCCGCAATATGCGGCAGAGTGTGACGGAAATTCCGCATGCGTGGACGATGATTGAGGTGGACGTGACCAATCTGGTCATGCTCCGCAACAAAATCAAGGATGAGTTCAAACGCAAGGAAGGAATCAATATAACTTATTTGGCTTTCCTGCTTAAAGCGGTGGTCAATGCGATCAAGGACTATCCGATCATGAATTCCTTCTGGGCTGTAGACAAAATTGTGGTGAAGCGGGACATTAATATTTCCCTGGCCGTAGGGACGGAGGATTCCGTCATGACGCCTGTCATCCAGAAGGCGGATCAGAAGAACATCGCCGGGCTGGCCCGCGAGATCGATGATCTTGCCCGTAAAACGCGTGAAGGCAAGCTGAAGCTGGACGATATGCAGGGCGGTACCTTTACGGTCAACAATACCGGCTCCTTCGGTTCTATTTTGTCCTATCCGATCATCAATTACCCGCAGGCAGCCATCCTCACGTTCGAATCGATTGTGAAGCGGCCTGTCGTTATTAATGACATGATTGCCGTCCGTTCAATGGCTAATCTGTGTCTGTCGCTTGATCACCGGATTCTGGACGGAGTCATCTGCGGAAGATTTCTGCAGCGAGTGAAGGAAAATCTGGAAGGCTATTCGCTTGACACCAAGCTTTACTGATTCTATGCCGGCTGCGAAAGCCGGCTGGAGGGAGAGAGCAGGTTGTGAACAGACGATTACTCGACGTGTCGTACACACCGATGATACCTTATGCCGAAGCATGGGATTTGCAAAAGGAAATTGTGGGCCAGCTGGATGCAGGGGAGCGGCGGGAAGCCCTTCTGCTGCTCCAGCATCCCCCTACATATACTATTGGCTCGCAGCGCCATCCGGAGCATTTGCTGCTTAGCCCAGAGGAGCTTGAGCAGCGCGGAATCACCGTGTTTCAAATCGACCGGGGCGGGGACATTACGTATCACGGTCCCGGTCAGCTTGTCGGTTATCCGCTGTTGATGTTGGGACATGGCAAGGGTCTTGACTTGCATGGATATTTGCGCAGCCTGGAGCAGGTGATTATCAATTATCTCGCAAGCTTCGGCATTGAAGGCAGCCGCAAACCTGAATATACCGGGGTGTGGGTTGGCGAATCCAAAATTGCGGCCATTGGCGTGAAGTTTAACAGATGCCGGCACCGCAAAGGCTTTATCACCAGCCATGGCTTCGCTTTTAATATCAAGTCAGGCATTCAGAATGAAGGCTTTAACGGAATTATTCCGTGCGGCATCCAGGAATATGGGGTCACCTCATTGGAAGACTGCACAGGGCAGTCATTTGCGATGGAGCAGGTGGCAAAGGGGATTATTCCTTTTTTTGCGGAGCTTTTTGATTATGAAACTGTGTTAAAAGAATAGAGCGAGGCCGGTCCATGATGGCCGGCCTATTTTAATGACCGTTCATAGGTTTTTACTGATTATACAAAAGCGGTTCAAGAGCGAACAGCAGGGTTGAGCCAATCATTGCAATAAGCATGATGTAAATAAAAATGCGGAACCATTTTTTGTGCTGCATGGGGAACTCCTTTATAATGAAAATTAGTTTGTAAGAAACAAAGTGTGTGTCTTTATTGTATCGCAATCCAGAGGGAGATGAAAGTTTTGATGATCACAAAGGACCGGCTAATCAAGGAATTTATGGAGCTTGTGCAGGTAGACAGCGAAACAAGACATGAACAGGAAATATCCAGGGTGCTGAAAGAGAAGTTCGGCTCGCTTGGCTTAACGGTCAAGGAAGATGATTCGCAGGACCGTTCCGGGCATGGGGCGGGCAACCTGATTATTACGTGGGAGGCGGAAGGAGCGGAGCAAGCCCCGAAAATCTATTTCACTTCACACATGGATACGGTGACTCCCGGCAAAAGCATCAAACCGCAGCTTGACGATGACGGCTGGATCCGCAGTGATGGAACGACGATTCTGGGAGCGGATGACAAAGCGGGGATTGCGGCGATGCTGGAGGCGATCCGTGCTGTCAAGGAACAGGGCATTCCGCACGGCCAGGTGCAGTTTGTCATTACGGTCGGAGAGGAATCCAGTCTGGCAGGGGCAAGAGCCATGAATCCGGACGATATGGATGCGGATTTCGGCTATGCCCTCGATTCCAATGGAGCTGTTGGCTCGATCTGTGTGTCTGCCCCAACCCAGGCTAAAGTTGAAATGAAAATTACGGGTAAATCCGCGCATGCCGGCGTAAATCCGGAAGATGGCATCAGTGCGATACAGGTAGCCTCAAAGGCCATCAGCGCCATGAAGCTTGGACGCATCGACAAGGAAACGACAGCCAATATCGGCAGATTTGAAGGCGGTGGTCCAACCAATATCGTGTGCGATTTTGTGCAGATTTTTGCGGAAGCCCGCAGCATTGTTCATGAAAAGGTGGATCATCAGGTTCAGCAAATGCGCGATGCGTTGGAGACGACATCCCGGGAGTTCGGCGCCCAGGCTGAATTCCGCAGCGAGATTGTGTATCCCGGGTTCAGCTTTTCGGAGCAGGATGATGTCGTCAAATTTGCGCAGCGTGCAATCGGCAAATTGGGACTGGCGAGCCCTACCTTCACTTCGGGAGGCGGCTCGGACGCGAATATTTTTAACGGCTTCGGCATTCCTACGGTAAATCTTGCGGTTGGCTATGAGCAGATCCATACTACACAGGAGCGAATCAAGGCTGAGGACCTGGTAAAACTGGCCGAAGTCGTTGTAGCAATCATTCGTGAGGCTGCCGAATCTCCACCAGCATAAGAAAACGTTTATCGACGTACCTTCACAGAAGCCAGACTGCATTTAGCGGAAGTTTTTCTTGCCCGTCCGGGCCTGCAGCGGCGTTCCAGCCGTCAGGCCTGTTTGCTGTGGCGCTGGATCAGGTCAATCATCTTCGCCCCGGACTTATTGTCCTTCAGCCATTGCCGGAGCAGAAGTTGAACCTGCCAAGCCTTTCCTGTGATGCAGAGCGCGTTGTCTGTTCGGTAGCTTTTCATCATGAATCTCTCCCTTTTGCCCACAGGCATGAATTATTTACAGCCTATGTATTAAAGAGACAAACTATACCCGGTCCTAAATCAGGCTCGGCCATGAGGAGGCAGCACATGAGCACCAGCAAACCTTATTCCAATCCAGCTTTGGAGGAAACAACACTCACAACGAATTCGATATTTACAGGGAAAGTGATTTCCCTGCAGGTGGATACGGTCCGTCTGCCGGACGGCAGCACGGGAACGAGGGAGGTTGTCCGGCACCCGGGCGCTGTCGCGGTATTGGCCATCCACAACGGCAAATTGCTGCTGGTGGATCAATACCGACAGCCGCTTGGACGCTGTGAGGTGGAAATCCCGGCTGGCAAGCTTGAAGCGGGAGAAGACCCGATGGCAGCGGCTGCGCGCGAGCTTCAGGAGGAGACAGGTTATACCGCCAAATCTCTCAAGCTGCTGCAGTCGTTTTATACATCACCCGGTTTTGCCGATGAAATCATTCATTTGTATGTGGCCGAGGAACTGGAAGCCGGCGAAATGAACCCGGACGCCGATGAGTTTCTGGAGCTGTCTGAGCTGACGCTGGAAGAGGCCTACGCCTGGATTCGTGAAGGTAGAATCAGTGATGCGAAAACGATTATGGCGGTCTATGCCTGGTATCTTCAGCAGTTTACCGGGAGCTTCTGATGACGGATCGGCTACAGACACCACTGCATAAGTATTATGCGGATCTGCATATTCACATCGGGCAGGCGGAGAATGGTGCTCCGGTCAAAATCAGCGGCAGCAGGAATTTAACCTTTGCCAATATTGCCAGGGAGGCCTCGGAACGGAAGGGAATCCATCTGACGGGCGTCATTGACTGCCATGCGCCCAATGTGCAGGAGGATATCAAGCGCCATCTGGGTGATGGCAGCATGACCGAAATTGAAGGCGGGGGCATAGCGTACAAGAGTACGGTCATTCTGCTGGGATCAGAAATCGAGATTCGGGAAGGAACCCGGCCTGAGGCGCATGTGCTGGCCTATTTTCCGGATTTGGACACCATGACAGACTTCAGCGGATGGATGGGCAGACATATGAAAAATGTCAATTTGAGCTCCCAGAGACTTTATGCTCCACCGCGGGAGCTGCAGGCCGAAATTTACGGGCGGGGAGGCATCATGATCCCTGCCCATGTATTTACGCCTCATAAAGGGATCTACGGCAGCTCCGCGAGACGCATGGACGAGCTGCTGGATCTTGGCAAAATCAGCGCCGTCGAACTCGGTCTGAGTGCGGATTCGGAAATGGCGGGTTATATTTCCGAGCTTGACAGCTTCAGCTTTCTTACGAATTCCGATGCCCACTCTCTGGGCAAAATTGGACGGGAATATAACGAGCTGCTGCTGAAAGCTCCGAATTTTGCCGAGCTGCGGCAGGCACTGGAGCGCAACGGTGGCAGAAAAGTGGCCGGCAACTATGGATTGAACCCTCGCCTCGGCAAGTATCACCGCTCCTTCTGCACGGGTTGCGGCACGATTCTTGACGAGCAGGAGATTGCTGCTGACCGCTGCCCGGCGTGCGGGCATGAGAAGCTGGTACGCGGGGTGTTAGACCGTATTCTGGATATTGCCGACCGGGCTAGGCCCTGCATATCTGAGCATAGGCCGCCTTATATTTACCAGGTGCCGCTGGAGTTTATTCCGGGTTTGGGCAAGGCCAAGCTAAAGCGGCTGCTTGAACGATTCGGCACGGAAATGAATATTCTTCATCAAGCGGATGAGGAAGCGATAGCCGCTGAGGTCGGCACGGAACTGGCACGGTCTATCGTTATGGCAAGAGAAGGACGGCTGCAGCTGATTGCCGGAGGCGGGGGGACCTACGGCAAGATTGACAGGAACGGAGAATCGCACAAAGTAGCCCGGCTCCAAGACTAGCAGCAGACTTCGTACATGCTGTCATAGGCGCAAGGTCTTCTTCATAGGATAGGAACATGCTAATGAAGGAGGCCGACTTGCCGATGCAGCTTTTACGCCATACACTTGTTCACCGCATGCCACTATATGTATTTCTTGGTGTATTGTTTCTGGTCGGGGTTGTTTTTGGGGCGTTGATGGTCAATGCGCTGACGCTGGAGCAGCAGCAGGAGCTGGGGCGGTATCTGAACAACTTTTTTGTATCGGTCGGTCAGGATGGTGGCGCGGCCGATCCCACGTTAACGAAGTTTTGGGAAATTGCATCGCTTCATCTAAAATGGGCGGCATTGATATGGATATGCGGCCTATCGGTCATTGGCCTGCCCGGTATTTTGGTGCTGAATTTTCTGAAAGGTGTGCTGATCGGCTTCTCGGTCGGGTTCGTGGTTGGGCAGTATTCCTGGAGAGGACTGCTGTTTGCCCTCGTTTCCGTTGCCCCCCACAATGTTGTGGTGATCCCGGTGCTGCTTGTGTGCAGTGTGGCTGCCATGACTTTTTCGATACAAATGATCAAGGATCGGATGCTGCTTACACGCCGTCCTTCCGGATTTGTCAAGCCGTTTGTGTCCTACGCCGGATTAACAGCCGTGCTGATGCTGCTTCTGCTGGGAAGCGCATCGTTTGAGACCTGGGTCACACCAGTCATGATGCGATGGGTAACGCCGCTGCTGACGTCTGCAGGAGCGGTTTGAGCCTGGTGCAAAATGTTTGACTTTATTTGAGAATTCCCCCTATAATGATAGAAGTGAAAATGGGGCAGTGCGCAGAGAACCCTAAGGGGGAGGGATAACATGGAAGCTCGGATCGACAAAATAAAGCAGCAGCTGCAGTCCCAGGGCTATAAGTTGACGCCTCAGCGGGAAGCCACCGTAAGAGTTTTGCTGGAGAATGAAGAAGACCATCTGAGTGCGGAAGATGTTTTCATGCTCGTGAAAGAAAAAGCTCCTGAAATCGGTCTGGCAACCGTATACCGTACCCTTGAACTGCTGAGCGAACTGCACGTTGTGGAGAAGATCAATTTTGGTGATGGAGTTGCCCGTTATGATTTGCGGGGCGATACCTCCAAGCACCATCATCATCATTTAATTTGTGTTCAGTGCGGAAGCATGGATGAAATCAGGGAAGATTGGCTTGGCCCTCTGGAGGAACGCCTGGAGAGGGAATTTGATTTTACCGTGCTGGATCACCGGCTTGATTTCCAAGGCATTTGCTACCGCTGCAAGGCCAAGAATGACCAGAAGCAGCAGGAGGATTGAATCCCTGCAGTTCTGAATGGATTAGAATACACAAGCTCTCCCCGCGTATTTGTGCGGAGAGGGCTTTTTTGGTGCCGGATCCTCCGGTGTTACATAGTTGGGGACAGCCTGTCATACAATGACAATGATCTGTATATGACCTTTAACGGGAAAGGAAGTGGCAGCGTGATCTTCTCCCTGAGAAAAGGCTGGAGATTTATCCGTTTTATCGTCCTGTTCTGTATATTGACTTTTTTACTGTATTCCGCGCTTGAACGGCTGTCTTCCTGGACAACGCCTATCCAGCATTATAAAATTCCCGAAGGCAACGCGGTAAAGGTGGCAGGAACCTCCATTACTGATGAGCAGCAGGAGAGGGGGCTCTGGCAGCGCTTGCGCTTATTTTACTGGTATGGAGAGTGACGGCGGGGCAGGATAACATTTGCACCGCGTAGAATGTTGTAAGATGGGCTTCTGCCCAAATACGGAAGACAAAGGAGCGAGTTGCTCTTATGAAGCATTATATAACGCCCTTTATCCGCTATTTGGAAGACGAGAAGGGATTATCACCAAGTACACTGGAAGCTTACCGGCGTGATGTTGAACAGTTTGCCGAATTTGCGGCTGCTCAGCATGTGATAGTGCCGGATGACGTCAAACGGACACATCTGGTCATCTATACGGGGCATTTGCAGGAGTTGAACAAGGCGCCGGCGACGATCACACGCTGCATGATCGCAATTCGCTCCTTTTTTCATTACCTGATCCGTGAAGGCAAGGCTTCCCAGGACCCTTCCCTGCTGCTGGAGCTGCCCAAACAGGAGAAGAGGCCTCCTTCCATATTGACGCAAGAAGAGATGGACAGGCTGCTGGAAGCGCCGGATACGTCGACCCCTGCGGGCATGCGTGACAAGGCCATGCTTGAACTGCTGTATGCGGCAGGGATGAGAGTGTCGGAGCTGGTAACCTTGAATGTAGAGGATGTACGTACAGATATGAGGTTTGTACACTGTCATGGGGCGGGAGGCAAAGAGCGTGTCGTTCCCATGAGTGTACAGGCCGCAGAATGGTTAAAGCTGTATATCAGCGAATATCGGGAGCTTTTGCTCAGAGCCCGGGGTTCTATCATGCAGGAGGAAGCTCTGTTTCTGAACAGCTCGGGGAAGCGTCTGAGCCGCCAGGGCTTTTGGAAGCTGTTGAAGAAGTACGGCGCCGAAGCAGGGATTCGTACGGATATTACGCCGCATACGCTGCGGCATTCCTTTGCAGCTCATCTGCTGGAGAATGGCGCGGATTTCCGGTCCGTGCAGGAGATGCTGGGCCATTCGGAAATCTCGGCAGCGAGAATGTATCTCGGTTCGCCGAAGAAAAGCATGAAAGAAGTATACGAAAATTTTCATCCCAGGGCCGGCAGTAGAGCCACCTTGGAAATGACCAATTTACCACAGCCGAGGAGTGACAATAGTTATGACTGAACATTCTTCACATCGCTTCAAACGCATTGCCTTTATCGTCCTGGACAGCGTGGGCATTGGCGAACTGCCGGATGCCGCCAAATTCGGCGATGAAGGGGCCCATACGCTGGGCCATATTCTGGAGCAGGTGCCGCAAACAAAGCTGCCAAATATGCAAAAGCTCGGGCTGGGCAATATTGCCGAGCTGCCTCACTTGCAGCCGGTGGACCAGCCTGCGGGCTATTATGGCAAAATGAATGAGGTGTCTGTCGGCAAGGATACGATGACAGGGCACTGGGAGCTTATGGGGCTGAAGATCAATACTCCTTTCAATACTTATCCGGAAGGCTTCCCGGCTGATCTGATCAACGAATTTGAAAAGCAGACCGGACGGAAGGTGCTGTGCAATAAGCCGGCTTCAGGAACCGTGGTGCTGGATGAATACGGTGAAGAGCAGATGAAGACAGGGGCGTGGATCGTGTATACGTCCGCCGACAGTGTTTTCCAAATTGCCGCCCATGAAGATATCATTCCGTTGGAAGAGCTTTATGAAGCCTGCAAAATCGCTCGCCGGCTGACGATGGCACCGGAGCATTCCGTGGGCCGGGTTATTGCCCGCCCCTATGTCGGGCAGCCTGGCAGCTTCAAGCGAACACCGAACCGCCATGATTATGCGGTCAAACCTCCGGAGCACACAGTAATGAATATGCTGGCTAATGCTAGCCATGACGTGATTGCCGTGGGGAAAATCAATGATATTTTCGACGGCGAAGGAGTAACGGAATCCTATCCGACCAAGAGCAATGAGCATGGGATCGAAGTGACGTTGGAGCAGCTGGGAAGGGAGTTTAACGGCCTGTTGTTCACCAACCTCGTCGATTTTGATTCCCTGTATGGGCATCGGCGTGATCCTGAAGGCTACGCCCGGGCGCTTGAGGTGTTCGATAACGCCCTTCCTGACCTTATGGCCAACATCGGTCCTGAAGATCTGCTGATTCTATCGGCGGATCATGGAAATGACCCTGTGCACAGTGGAACGGATCATACGAGGGAATATGTACCTGTCCTGATTTACAGCCCGTCGTTGCAGACCCCTGCGAGCATAGGTGTGCGGGACACCTATGCGGATCTTGGCGCCACCATAGCGGAGAATTTCGGTGTGCAGGCGCCGCTGCATGGAAAAAGCTTTTTGAATTTGCTGAAATAACGATATGTCAGGAGAGAAGAACATGAATACAATCAGTCTGGGAATGATCCAGAGGGCGGCAGCCTACATCCGCACGAAAACCAAAATGGTCCCTGAGATCGGCTTGATCCTCGGATCAGGGCTTGGGGTGTTGGCAGACCTCATCGAAGAGGGGATCAGCATTCCTTATCAGGATATCCCGCATTTCCCCGTATCTACAGTGGAAGGACATGAGGGAGAGCTGCTGCTGGGCACTGTCAAGGGACGTCCGGTCGTGATGATGAAGGGACGTTTCCATATGTATGAAGGCTACGGCCCTGAAGTGACCGCTTTTCCAGTGCGCGTGATGAAGGAGCTTGGCGTCAAAAGCCTGCTTGTTACGAATGCCGCTGGTGGAGTGAATACTTCTTTTGCAGCGGGTGATTTGATGCTCATTACCGATCACCTGAACCTGACCGGCAGAAGTCCGCTGGTCGGTCCGAATGATAATGCGCTTGGGGTGCGTTTTCCTGATATGACGGAGGCGTACAGCAAACGATTGCGCTCCATTGCCAGGGAGGTAGCGGAAGGACAAGGCCTGCAGCTTCGAGAAGGCGTCTATGCAGGCTTACTGGGGCCTACTTATGAGACACCGGCCGAGATCGTGATGCTGCGTACGCTGGGTGCGGATGCCGTCGGTATGTCCACAGTGTCGGAGGTTATTGTAGCCCGTCACGCAGGACTCGAAGTGCTCGGCTTCTCCTGTATCACGAATATGGCTGCAGGCATTTTGGATCAGCCGCTTTCGCACAGCGAAGTAATGGAGACAGCGGAGCAGGTGCGCGACCAGTTTTTGAAGCTGGTGCTTGGGGTTATTCCGAGCATGTAATAAAGTCTTAGATTAAGGATAAGACAGTGACTTTCTGAGGTGAGCACTGAAATGTGAATACTGTGTTTGTAAGCCAGGCCGCTAAGATTAGCGGCTTTTTTTGTGCTGCTCTCGGAGATGAAAAGGTAGCGGGTACATTGTTCTAAGTCTGTTATCTTTAACAGGTTATGCCCAGGAACGTGAAATGTTTCCGACATTCCGGAATAGCCCGTACCTGCCGTTTCACCATTTTTTCCGCTTGTGAATACGTTACTAGTCGTATCAGGTATTTTTCATAACTCGGATTGGAGAGATGATGAACATGGCTAAAAACGCCCTGATTACAGGGATCACGGGGCAGGACGGATCGTATCTGGCGGAGCTTTTGCTTGAAAAGGGATATAAAGTATTCGGCCTGCGCCGTAGAACCAGCACCCCCATGATGGAAAACATTGAGCATATCAAACATGAGATTGAGCTTGTAGAAGGGGACCTGCAGGATCAGGGTTCGCTCATCGAGGCCGTCAAAAAATCCAAACCGGATGAAGTATATAATCTCGCCGCACAATCATTTGTGGGAACCTCATGGGCCCAGCCGGTTTTAACGGGGCAAACAACGGCCATCGGCGTAACCAACATGCTGGAGGCTATTCGCACAGCCAGACCGGAGTCCCGCTTTTATCAAGCTTCCAGTAGTGAGATGTTCGGAAAAGTCGTCGAAACGCCGCAAAGGGAATCAACTCCCTTCTATCCGCGAAGTCCGTATGGCGTGGCCAAGGTTTACGGGCACTGGATTACGGTGAATTATCGGGAAAGCTATGACATGTACGCTTGCTCTGGAATCCTGTTCAACCACGAGTCTCCGCGCCGCGGCATTGAATTCGTTACACGCAAGGTGACGGACGCGGTTGCCAAAATCAAGCTGGGATTGCAGCATGAATTGCGTATGGGCAACCTGGATGCCAAACGCGATTGGGGATTTGCGGGAGATTATGTTAAAGCGATGTGGCTGATGCTGCAGCAAGATCAACCTGATGATTATGTCATTTCAACAGGCGAAACCCATACCGTTCAGGAGCTTGTTGAAATTGCTTTTCGTCATGTGGGGTTGAACTGGGAAGATCATGTGGTCATTGACCCGCGATTTGTTCGTCCGGCGGAAGTGGACCTATTGCTGGGAGACAACTCCAAGGCTCGGAAAAAACTGGGCTGGAATCTGGAGGTAGACTTTGAAGAACTGGTCAAAATGATGGTGGATAGCGATCTGCAAAAAGCGATGGTCAACAGCAAACTGGAAAAAGCAGTGGCCATTAGCAGTTTGCAAAATACGAAACTCGAGGCATAATAAAACAAGCAGACGGCGTTTCACCCGGTTAATCATCTTGATCCCGGGGGGATACGCCGTTTTTGCCCTTGCGCAGGGAAGTGTATGACCGCTTTTCAGATCAGGATTGAATTTCAGCATATTGGGTACAAGCTGCCCGTGAATTCTCCCTTCAAAATGGTGCCGCGGCCGATTCCGAACCACTCGGAGCAAAGAATAGTTACCCCAGGCGGCCTCCTTCAAAGTGGTTGATGATGATAATTCGATAATCTTAACGAAAGAAACGGCGGATTAACCGCCGTTTCAACTTTGATGCTAATAAAGTCAGGTAATCTGATGAATGGACCAAACAATCCCTGCAGATGTGCTGCCCCCGAGATTCAACCCGATGCTAAGCCCCGAAGAAACATAGAACAACCCAAGTATATCATTCTGATTCAGCGCGACATCTCCGGTCAGTGTTACAGTACCACTTCCCAGTACAGCCCGAAGTGTAAGCAAAGTTACGTTGATATTTAATACAGGGAAAAGACCGGCTACTAAATCCGTTGTTGAAGGTGATGTCCTTCTTACGACAAATGTCGGATTAATTCCCGCGCCAATGGACAGAGTTATGGCGGCAGTAGTTGAATAATTAATAGTTGCTTCAATAGTGTATCTTCCAGTTTGAGGAACGGTGAATGTTCCTGAGGCAGGATTAAATCCAGTAGTGGTGTAATATGGGCTGGTCACTGTAAAACCGCTGATTTGAGTGTCTGTAGTTACTCCAGTAATAGAGCCTACAAAAGCCGAGAAACCATTTGCTGCCACTAAAGGTCCAGTCGCACCTGTGGCCCCGGTGGCTCCCGTGGCTCCGGTAGTGCCTGTGGCGCCCGTGGCCCCGGTCGTTCCGGTGGCTCCGGTCGCGCCAGTAGCGCCTGTGGCTCCAGTTGTCCCGGTGGCTCCCGTGGCCCCGGTCGTTCCGGTGGCTCCGGTCGCGCCGGTATCGCCCGTAGCTCCGGTCGCCCCGGTATCGCCCGTGGCTCCAGTAGTGCCGGTGTCGCCCGTGGCCCCGGTCGATCCGGTGCCGCCCGTGACTCCCGTAGCGCCGGTATCGCCCGTGGCTCCCGTCGTGCCAGTGTCGCCTGTGGCTCCAGTAGCGCCAGTGTCGCCCGTAGCTCCGGTAGGTCCGGTTTCGCCTGTAGCTCCGGTCGCCCCGGTGTCGCCCGTGGCCCCGGTTGCTCCAGTTCCGCCCGTCGCCCCGGTTGCGCCGGTATCACCAGTGGCCCCGGTCGCGCCAGTGTCACCCGTAGCTCCCGTAGCGCCGATGTCACCCGTGGCTCCAGTAGCACCAGTGTCACCCGTGGCTCCAGTGGCACCAGTGTCGCCCGTGACTCCGGTCGTGCCAGTGTCGCCCGTGGCTCCCGTCGCGCCGGTGACACCCGTAGCGCCGGTATCGCCCGTGGCTCCGGTCGTGCCAGTATCGCCCGTAGCTCCGGTCGCCCCGGTATCGCCTGTGGCTCCAGTAGGTCCGGTGTCGCCTGTGGCTCCCGTAGCGCCGATGTCACCCGTAGCTCCCGTAGCACCAGTGTCGCCCGTGACTCCCGTAGCGCCGGTATCGCCTGTAGCCCCGGTTGCGCCAGTGGCTCCGGTAGGTCCGGTGTCACCTGTAGTCCCGGTCGCGCCAGTGACACCCGTAGCTCCGGTCGCGCCGGTGTCGCCCGTGGCACCCGTTGCGCCAGTGTCACCTGTGGTCCCGGTCGCGCCTGTGGCACCCATAGCTCCCGTAGCCCCGGTTGCTCCAGTTCCGCCCGTCGCGCCGGTTGCGCCGGTGTCGCCCGTGGCGCCAGTAGCGCCCGTGTCGCCCGTGGCTCCAGTAGCGCCGGTGTCGCCCGTGGCTCCGGTCGTGCCGGTATCGCCGGTTGCTCCAGTAGTACCGGTGTCGCCCGTGGCTCCGGTAGGTCCGGTGTCACCTGTGGCCCCGGTCGGGCCAGTGACACCCGTGGCTCCGGTAGCACCGGTGACACCCGTAGCTCCGGTCGCGCCGGTGTCGCCCGTAGCTCCCGTTGCGCCAGTGTCACCTGTGGCCCCGGTCGCGCCGGTATCACCAGTGGCCCCGGTCGCCCCGGTATCGCCCGTGGCCCCGGTCGTTCCGGTGTCGCCCGTGGCTCCGGTCGTTCCAGTGTCGCCCGTGGCTCCAGTAGCACCAGTGTCGCCCGTGGCTCCGGTCGTGCCAGTATCGCCCGTAGCTCCGGTCGCCCCGGTATCGCCCGTGGCTCCCGTCGTGCCGGTGTCGCCTGTGGCTCCAGTAGCACCAGTGTCGCCCGTGACTCCCGTAGCGCCGGTATCGCCCGTGGCTCCCGTCGTGCCAGTGTCGCCCGTGGCCCCGGTCGATCCGGTGCCGCCCGTGACTCCCGTAGCGCCGGTATCGCCTGTAGCCCCGGTATCGCCCGTGGCTCCGGTCGCGCCCGTGTCACCTGTGGTCCCGGTCGCGCCAGTGTCACCCGTAGCTCCCGTAGCGCCGATGTCGCCCGTGGCTCCGGTCGCGCCAGTGTCGCCCGTGGCTCCAGTAGCACCAGTGTCGCCCGTAGCTCCGGTAGGTCCGGTGTCGCCTGTGGCACCCGTCGCGCCTGTGGCACCCGTAGCTCCCGTAGCCCCGGTTGCTCCAGTTCCGCCCGTCGCGCCGGTTGCGCCGGTGTCGCCCGTGGCGCCAGTATCGCCCGTGTCGCCCGTGGCTCCAGTAGTACCGGTGTCGCCCGTAGCTCCGGTAGGTCCGGTTTCGCCTGTGGCTCCAGTATCGCCGGTGTCGCCCGTGGCTCCGGTAGCTCCAGTAGCGCCAGTGTCGCCCGTAGCTCCGGTAGGTCCGGTTTCGCCTGTGGCTCCAGTATCGCCGGTGTCGCCCGTGGCTCCAGTCGCCCCGGCATCGCCCGTGGCTCCGGTTGCGCCGGTATCGCCCGTGACTCCGGTGGATCCCGTCGCGCCGGTATCGCCCGTAGCACCGGTCGTGCCCGCGTCACCCGTGGCTCCCGTCGCGCCAGTGACACCCGTGGCCCCGGTCGCTCCGGTGCCGCCCGTGGCTCCCGTCGAGCCAGTGCCGCCCGTGGCTCCCGTCGCGCCAGTGTCGCCCGTGGCTCCAGTAGCACCAGTGTCGCCCGTAGCTCCGGTCGTGCCAGTGTCGCCCGTGGCTCCAGTAGCACCAGTGTCGCCCGTAGCTCCAGTCGCGCCGGTGTCGCCCGTAGCTCCGGTAGGTCCGGTATCGCCTGTAGCCCCGGTTGCGCCCGTGGCTCCCGTCGTGCCAGTGTCGCCTGTGGCTCCCGTCGCGCCGATGTCACCCGTGGCTCCAGTAGCACCAGTGTCGCCCGTGACTCCAGTGTCGCCCGTGACTCCCGTCGCGCCGGTATCGCCTGTAGCCCCGGTTGCGCCCGTGTCTCCCGTCGTGCCAGTGTCTCCCGTGACTCCAGTCGCCCCGGCATCGCCCGTGGCTCCGGTAGGTCCGGTATCGCCCGTGGCTCCGGTAGGTCCAGTGTCGCCTGTGGATCCCGTCGCGCCAGTGTCGCCCGTGGCCCCGGTCGCTCCGGTGTCGCCCGTGGCTCCCGTCGCGCCAGTGCCACCCGTGGCCCCGGTATCGCCCGTAGCTCCCGTCGCGCCAGTGTCACCCGTGGTTCCGGTCGGTCCGATGTCGCCCGTAGCCCCGGTCGGTCCAGTATCACCCATGACTCCCGTCGCGCCAGTCCCGCCCGTAGCTCCGGTCGCCCCGGTGCCCCCCGTCGCGCCAGTGCTGCCTGTGGCCCCCGTCGCCGATATTGGCGCTTCTATACGGACATTTGCCGATCCTTTCGTGACCTCGATTTGCAGCGTATCGGAAAAAAAGTTAATACTTTCCCCATCTCTCACCGTAGCTGAACCGTTTGGTCCATTTACATAAAACAGGAACTCTCCTGGAACCTGGGACAAAATATTTTCCAGCTTGTTCTGTAGGACCAACTCTTTTTTAGTTGCTTCCTTCAGCACGTTGCTGACACTATCATTGACAGACAAAAGCTCGCTCACTGTAGGAGACAGCCCGCTTATGCCTGGCAATGTGCCAAGCACATACTGTATTTTTTCTCCTTCCGCATTAAGGATATGGCTTAAGCCAAGCTCTTCGAGAGCTATGGAAGATAACAGCAGGTTAATAGCATCATCTCTGGTGACGGATATAACCGGGGTTATATTAGGAAGATTGGATTGCGACATTTGCGTGTCCTCCTTCATCTCCTTTTTCACTAAGATAGAATTCCCCATGATTAATGAGGAATCTTATGAACTCATATCGTTCAAGACAGCCTCAAGATTAAAGAATGTATGATTTTTGAGGGGAGCTGGCGGGGGTTGTATTCTATGAATGTACATCGATAGGCGTTTTTTTACTATAAAAGTTCCATATACTAATCTATTCTCGCTTATTTATAAAAGTGTCGGCATTTGTCCATGCTACATAGATTTTGCAGTGCTTGCTTGATGGTCCGGACGCTTTTTTTGTGCACATTCCCGTTTGTCTGGAATAATTTTCTGGACGATTGACGACAATGGATAGCAGTATACGGCAGACGCCGTCCGATTCCGACAATCGGCGGTTCTTCCGCAATGTTAGTAGGGAGGTACCGAACATGAAGAAAATCAGTCTATCTTTATTGCTCGCATTCTGCATCAGCGCCGGTCTGCTGCCGCCAGCTTCTGCCGAAGAGAAAGGAGCCGTACAGCAAGCCGATGTATCCCTGGCGCCTCAATCCGGCTCTGCCATCCTGATGGATGCCTACACCGGCACAATTGTTTACGAGAAAAACAGCCATGACAAGCTGCCTCCGGCGAGCATCACGAAAATCATGACGATGCTGCTTACGATGGAAGCGCTGGAGAATGGGAAACTGAAACTGACGGATCAGGTCCGGGCCAGTGAATATGCGGCTTCCATGGGCGGGTCGCAGATCTTCCTGGAGCCGGGCGAGGAAATGAGCGTTGAGGAAATGCTCAAGGGTATCGCCATGGCTTCCGGCAATGATGCTTCCGTAGCGATGGCGGAGAAGATCGCGGGGTCAGAGCAGGCATTTGTGCGTTTGATGAATGACAAAGCCAAGGAGCTCGGCATGAAGGATACCCATTTTGCCAACTGCAACGGTCTGCCGGCCAAGGATCATTATTCCTCTGCACATGACATTGCTTTAATGAGCCGCGAGCTGCTGCAATATCCGCAGATTACGAAATATACCGGATCGTATCAGGACTATTTGCGCAAAAGCAGCGAAAAACCGTTCTGGCTGGTCAATACCAACAAGCTGGTCCGTTTTTATACAGGAGCCGACGGTTTGAAAACAGGCTATACGTCTGAAGCGAAATTCTGCCTTTCCGCCACCGCCGTGCGTGATGGAATGCGCGTTGTGGCGGTGGTGCTCGGGGAGCCCAACACCAAAACCCGCAACAGTGAGATCGCCTCCATGTTTGATTATGCGTTTTCCCAATATGCCATGAAATCGTTGTATAACCAGGGTGACGTGATCGGCAAGCTGAACATTGAAAAAGGGGTTGTTCCGGAGCTTACGATAAAAGCGGAACAGCCTTACAGCGTTCTCGTCAAAAAGGGCGCCCGTCAAGAGGAGATGCGTCACGAAGTCAAGCTGAACAGCGGGATCAAAGCACCGCTCAAAAAAGGGGAAGTAGTTGGCAAGCTGATTGTTTATCAAAATAATGTCAAGCTGAAGGAATTCGAACTGCAATCTCCGGTCGCTGTGGACAAGGCAGGCTGGTGGAGACTGTTTAAACGCACTACCTCCAAACTGTTTTCCTGACATAGATCGCCCACGGAGGACACTTTTGTAGATTGGGCACAGTTTTTTTCTAGTTTTGTCGCAGGGCAGGATTCTGCCATTGGCTCGTAGAAATCCTTGTCCAAGTCAGGGAGGAGAGTGAAGCAAACATGAGGCTGAAAGTAGAGATGGAGTTTCAGCGGGGAGTTCTGATTGCGAGACTGGCCGGTGAGCTGGATCATCATACTTCAGATCAGGTGCGGGCACAACTGGATGAGGCGATTATACGCCGGCAGTGCGAGCATCTTGTTCTGAATTTTAAAGATTTGCAGTTCATGGACAGCTCAGGGCTGGGCGTTATTCTTGGACGCTATAAGCTCCTTAAGCAAAAAAACGGAAAAATGGCGGTATGTGATGCGACTCCTGCTGTATACAGGCTGCTTGAAATGTCAGGACTGTTCAAAATCATGACTTGTTACGAGAACGAAGAGGTTGCTCTCTCGGGAATGGAGGTCGTGTCATGACAGAAACGGCTGGGAGCAATTTTATGACACTGCAGTTTGCGGCCAAGTCGGAAAATGAATCCTTTGCGCGCGTAGCGGTGGCGGCTTTTATTTCACAGCTCGATCCTACCATGGATGAGCTGAGTGATCTGAAAACGGTCGTCTCCGAGGCCGTAACCAATTGCATTATCCACGGATACAATAATGATCCCGCAGGCACGGTAACAATCAGGGCGATCATCGACGGGGATGCAGTCACGCTGGTGATTGAGGATTCGGGTCAGGGAATTGAGGACCTGGAGCTTGCGCAGCAGCCGCTGTACACCTCCAAGCCGGAGCTGGAGCGGTCTGGCATGGGCTTTACCATCATGGAAAACTTTATGGATGAGTTTGAGGTGACCAGCGAGCTGAATGGGGGAACGGTCATTCGGATGAAGAAGAGGATTGAATCCAAGAAAGCTTTATATAATTAGGTAGGGGTTGGGCCTATGAATGCTGAAATCAAGCGCGGTACTAACACTTATCTGGATGATGGGGAAGTCAAAAAACTGATTGCCTTAAGCCAGTCAGGCGACAACAGTGCCCGTGACAAGCTGGTGAACAGCAACATCCGGCTGGTATGGTCTGTGGTGCAGCGTTTCATGAACCGCGGGTATGAGCCGGAGGATTTGTTTCAGATCGGATGTATCGGCCTCTTGAAATCGGTGGACAAATTTGACCTCAGCTATGATGTCAAATTTTCAACCTATGCCGTGCCTATGATCATTGGCGAAATTCAGCGCTTTCTCAGGGATGACGGAACGCTGAAGGTAAGCCGGTCTCTGAAGGAAATGGCCAACAAAGTCCGCAAAAAAAGGGACGAGCTCTCCAAGCAGCTGAATCGTCTGCCAACCATCAAGGAGGTTGCCGAAGAGCTTGGGGTGTCGCCGGAGGATGTCGTTTTCGCCCAGGAAGCCAACAAACAGCCTACATCTATTCATGAAACCGTCTTTGAAAACGACGGCGACCCCATTACGCTTATGGACCAGATTGCGGACGAGTCCCAGGAACGGTGGTTTGACAAGCTTGCACTGAATGAAGCGATCGGAGGGCTGACTGAACGGGAACGGCTCATCGTCTATCTTCGGTACTTCCGGGATCAGACCCAGTCCGAGGTAGCCAGCAGGCTTGGCATATCACAGGTGCAGGTATCGCGCCTCGAGAAAAAAATACTGCAGTCCATCAAGGATCAGATCGCCCAGTAACAGAGTGCCGCAAAAAAAAAAATATATTTCCGGACATGTGCACACACGGCTTGCCCCGGGTGTGCACATGTCTTTTTTAGATTAGCCTATCACATTTTTCGCTTTTAGTGTCCAAATTTGACGTATATTGCTGTTGACCGCTGTTCAATTTGGTGTATACTATAATCTATAGATTAACACTAAATTTTGGTTTTTGTTTGTGTAGTATAGGGGGGTGAGTCTGATTTGAAATCAGACAATACAATTCGTGAAACACTCAGTACATACATACGTAAACATAATCTAACTTTCACTCAATTTTCAAGTATGTCTGATGTGAATGCCGGTTCGTTAAGTCGGATTCTACAAGGCAATAAGCCTATTTCAATCCGACAACTAGAGTCAATTACATCAGCTATGAATTTACCTGAAGATTTTTTGTTTGAGTCCTATGTTGAAGAATGCTTTGCTTTTACCACGAGCATGAGGCGGATTCGTCCCTTTATTATTCGCTGTGCAGAACTGAACCGGCTTGATTTGATCGAGCGGATCGTGCATAGATTACTGGAGGATCTGTCGTACACCTCAGATTTGTTTGAGGTAGCGGAAGCCTTATTCGCTTCTAATCATGGACAAGCTGCAGAGATAATTTATACTCAGGTAAGCGAAGCGGAAAGATTCCAGCATTCGGAACGGTTAACCACTTGCCGTTATCGGCTGTTTGAGCTTTCGCTGGGAAATGATATCGAAGAGAATTTAAGGTCAGCTATTTTCTTTGAGCCGTATGTGAGCCGTTTGGATGAAGCGGATCAGCTCGATGCACTGAAAGAACTGATTGATGTTATGGTAACCGCTCACAAGTGGAAAAAGGTAGATGAACTTGCGGTAGAAATGCTACGAGTCGCTACCACTCAGTATGAACGGCGTTCAACAGAACGAACAGCAAAACGGCCATTCTATTTCTATATTTTGTATGGGTGGCTTATCCGGTCCTTTATCTGTGAAGAATACGAGGATTTCGATGGAGCTTTAAGTTATGTTTCTAAATACGCACAAGGAGAATTGTGGGTACGTGAGGATGACGAAGAAGCACACCGACATATTCACCAATTTGCTGAATGGGGAACGGCCAATAGATATTTGTACCGGGTACTATCTGGTGAAGCTGAGGCGTTAGGCGAATACGCCGATTTTGTTGCTTCCCGGCCCGATGAAATCTTTATAGCGTTGGGCTTCATGGTCAAAGCGGCTAACCGTTTTGATTTTGATATCGACCGCATATTGGAGCGCTTTTCGGCGTATATTCCTTCTATTGAGGCGGAGGGAAGGTATGGTCCGTATAACAATTCTGTGGTGAAGGAAAAGCTCGCCCAATTTTTTAGCGATTTAGGTGTATATCGTTTCAAGAGGGGGCATGGTAATGCAATAAGTTTCATACTCGAAGGTTTGCGATTAGCTGTTAGAATCAACAGTATCAAGAATATTCTTAACGGTTTGACACGATTTGAAATGTACCGGGAATGGGCGAGTAAGGAAGAAAAGCAGGATTTCAAATTGCTGTCAGGTGAGGTGAATCGGATCAATGAGAAAAATAGGCATTTGGTTATCCTTGGTTACGAGTAGTTTTATTGGAGTTGTTACGACGGTTATAACTACAATGGGGCATGGGGTGGGCGGAGGCTAATTTTTCCATACTCAGTATTTTTAAAAGACTTTCCTTGCGGAAGGTCTTTTTTTGCGTTTCCGGAGCTTGCATCGGAAGAGTAGTTTTTTTCGGGCAGGGTTGCAACCTGGGCTTGGTTTCAACCAAGCCTGTTCAGCATGGAAAGGTCAGGGCAATTAGGGGATGAACTCAGGAGAGATGAGCTGCAGCTCATCCGGAATGAACGGGGAAGTGAGAAAAGAAGGTAGACAATGACTCGGGATTTACTATTTCTGCCTTATGCAATTATTTGACATAAAAACCTAAAATACCACATAAGGAGGGGAGGGTTGAAGCCAATGATAAGCAATTACAAGGTAGTACTTCAAATCCGCATTGAGCGGGCGCGGAAAAGATTGCATTTGCAGGTGCAGAAGCATGGACTGGGGCATCCAAGAGTACTTGAGCAATCCATGCGACTGGATGAGTTGATCAATCAGTATAACAGGTTAGGAAAAGAGAAAATAAAAAAGCCGATTGCTTGAACAATCGACTTTGGGCGAGAAACTTTTCCCAGGTTCCCTCGCCCTTTTATTTTATCAGTTTATGTGGAATCCCAGGTAAAATAGTTTTAAGGCATCAATTGTTCATTATTCATAAACTTTTTTAATTGGGATATACGGCCTGGTGATAAATCCATCATGGCTGCAATTTCGCTTTGGCTCATCCGGGGATGTTGTTCCAGAAGGGTGGACAGCTCCTTCTCTTAGATTTGGTGGGTAATTCACGAGTTGGTTTTTCAGGGTTGATGGATTGGGGAGCTGAATCTTTTAGAAGCCGGATGCAATCAGAGCAAAGTCCTCGTTCTCCTTTTCATAATCCTTGTAAAACACCAGAACCGTATAATTTTTTAAACTCTTCCGGCTTCACCCTGCCTCCCGCGTCCTTCACCTGCTTGAGGGTTGCATATTCCCCGCCAGGATCCGTCAGGAAAACGTTGATGCCTCTATACGCACGCCCTGACACCCAATTCATCGCTTCAAAGCCCGGCTTCCAAGGTTTTACCCAAGGACGTACCCCCTTTTTCAGCTCCTCGATAATGCGCCCGGTGATGATTTCATAAATCTCGTGGATCTCATTCATCCTTGGTCGCGGCCCGTTTCAGTGTCCGGAACCAGTGATGAATGCCCGGCTCGGTTAGACGTTCACCCCGCTGCGAAACGAAGACATAGGGGCTGCTGGCCAAAAAGGGCTCCTGGCCCGCTCGCCGTGAATGTAGTCATACAGCGGCCGCCTAACTTCATTCAAAATGTCAATTTCACGTTGCTTGTTCCCTTTGTAGCCGACCCGCAGCGCCCCCACTTTGGGACCGATCTGGGTGTCCTCCATCCGCAGCCAGGATACACGACAGCCTGCCCAGTAGCCAAGCGCAAACAGCGCTTCGCTGCGTGTCGTGCCATCACGCTCCACCAGATTTTTTAGGATATATCGCTGATCCGGCGTCAGCACCCTTGGCGCCAGCAGCGGTTGCGGCGGGATATCCACGTCCCGCGTTGGGTTCTTTGCCAGCAGCTCCTCATCAATGAGCCAATCTGCAAAACCACTCAGGGCGCTTTTGACCCGGCTCCGATGACTGACACTCAGCCGCAGCTCCTCCATCTCCTGCAGATACGTGGCCACAGCCGTCTGGGTAAACAACTCCGGGCGAAAGCCGACTGCGCCCCCAGGCTTGTCCGCCAACCACTCCACAAACTGCCGGACCGCGCGAACATATGCCTCGACCGTCTTATCAGATTTCCCCTGCAGCTGATCATGGTATCCTCCAACCCATTTTTGGATGTCGGACTTGGCGGGAAATGGAACCACGTTCATAGATGTAACCCTCCAAATTTTTCCTGTTACGAGTTTTTATAGTCATGATTTATTGAATGAAAGCCGATCTGCTTATTAACTCCTTTCAATTAGCATTAAAAAGCAACAGTTCCTCATAAAAATAGGGGAGCTGTTGCTTTTATCAAATGTCTATTCTGTTATTCAGGGAGATTCATTGTATCCTTGTCTAATTGAAGCTTTGTCTTCCTCATTGTCAGGCCCATTTCCGAAAAGAATTCCTGCTCCATCGCCACCGGCGAACAGCATGCTTAGAGAGAACAGCTCTTTTCCTGTAAAACCATAGTTATAATTGCCAAACCATTCGGAAGTGCGAAACTCGGTGCCGTTCTTCACACGAGCTGTCCATAATTTGTTATAAGGTGTATATCCGGGGACTGTCTTGTAATCCCAGGCGCCTTTTGGTCGTACTTTACCAACCCAGTAGCCCGCGGTGCCGCTGTATGCAGCGGCTGGGTCGGACCCAATTCCTGAAGACAGCGTTCTGTACAGATTCGCGATTTCTTGTGCGCCTCACAGTCGCACCATCTAGGTGGTTCAAATCCACCCGGTAACTTTACCCTTTAAAGTGCCGTAGTCGA
>NZ_JBHIRY010000030.1:0-57724 GCF_042138635.1 Paenibacillus medicaginis
GCTCGACTTGCATGTATTAGGCACGCCGCCAGCGTTCGTCCTGAGCCAGGATCAAACTCTCCAATAAAGATCATCCAAAGGATGATCGTCTCTGCATTCCATTCGGTCCATCTCGTACAGAGCGGATGAATGGAACGCAGTCTATTGCAAAAGCGATTAAGCTCATTTGAATCTGACGAGATTTAATATCTCAATGATCCGCTCCGGTTTCCATACAGTCATAGACATGTAACACAAACCTTCGCGGGGCGATTTCACTTCGTGAAATCTACTCACTCGTTGTTCAGTTTTCAAAGATCAAACTTCGTTTGTTGCTTCAGATCATCGCGTCAGCAACTTTTATATCTTATCATCTCACGACCATTTTGGCAAGCACTTTTTTCAAAAGTTTTTTACCGAGCAATTTTCAATAGCTCATTTGGCCGGAATTAGAATATACCATGAATCCAATGAGCTGGCAAGAGAAAATTTAATATAATGTTTTACACCCAACTGCAGCGTGCTCGACTTAATTCTCTCCGTATAGTTAATACACTATTAAAACACTTTTGAAACACTATTGAAGTATCAGTGGAATGGGCCTAAATATGTTCTCGAATATAAAGAACCTCCGGTACAAGCACGCCCGGAGGTTTCTCTTAAGGTTGATTCAGTTTTTCATTCCGATCCCATGAACACAAAACGAATAATAACGATGACCGCAAGCACCCACATCAGCCAGTGTATCTTGACCTTGCGGCCTGCAAAGAGATTACCGGACAGAGCGAGAATCACATAAGTTAAAATTCCAGCTGAGATTCCGTTGGCAATACTGCCTGTGAACGGCATCAATACGATGGTCAGGAATGATGGAAATGCCAGCGTGAAGTCATCCCAATCGATTTTGCGCACCTGGCTTATCATCAGCACGCCGACAATAATGAGCGCAGGCGCAGTTGCAGCTGACGGCACGAGCAGGGCCAACGGAGAGATAAACAAGGCAAGCAGGAACAAAATGCCTGTGGTTACTGCGGTAAGACCTGTGCGTCCGCCTGCCTCAACACCGGAGGAGCTCTCAACGTAAGCCGTAATCGTACTTGTCCCGAGTACCGCGCCGGCGCTTACGCCTACCGCATCAACGAGCATCGCCTTACCGACTTTCTTCTCGCCCTCTGCTTTATTCTCCATTATTCCGGCACGTGTCGCCGTTCCCACCAGTGTGCCGAACGTATCGAACAACTCAACAAAAGTGAAGATGAAGATAATCTCAAACAAACCAAGATGCAAAGCCGACACCAGATCAAGCTGTCCGACCGCCAAGTTATTGAAGCTAGGGAACCAGCTTGCCCCGGAAAGGGAGCTCACGTTGGTTACCCCCATCGGGATGCCAATAATAGTTGTAGCGATAATCCCGATCAACAGAGCCCCTTTAACACGCAGCACCATCAGCACCGCGATAATCAGCAGGCCGATCAAAGCCAGCAGGGCGTCTTTTTGTACCAGCAGGTTGCCCAAAGTAAGGTTAAAGCCGGAGCCAGGGACACTGTGCGTAATATCCGTTCCCGGCGTAATGTTCACCATAACCAGATTGCAGAGCTTCAAACCAATAATGGTGATAAACAATCCGATTCCGACGGTAATCGCCATTTTCAGACTTTCAGGTACAGCCACCAGCAGCATCTGCCGCACTTTCGTCACTGTTAGGATGAGGAATATGATACCTGAAATGAAAACAGCACCAAGAGCCGCCTGCCACGTAATAGCTCCATTAGAGCTTAACACGACTGTCATAAAATAAGCGTTCAAGCCCATGCCAGGGGCCATGCCAATTGGCACATTTACGAAAAGGCCCATCAAAATCGTAATTAAGCCTGCGCCCACCGCTGTTGCAAAAAACACTGCCTCACCAGGCATTCCCGCACCGCTTGGTCCAAGGAAGATCGTGTTTACGACCAGGATATAAGCCATAGTCATAAATGTCGTAATGCCCGCAATGATTTCTGTGCGGACGTTGGTACCGTTCTCCTTTAATTTAAAGAAGCGATCCATTGTTCAAAACTCCCCTTTGATTAAAAGTTGTGAACGACAAAAAGACCCGGAAAGAATGGATTCCCCCAGGTCGTTGATGCACCGGCAGAGTGGCCTCCATTGCACTGCCGCTGCTCAAGGCAGCGAACAGCGTCGAGCCGGTAAGCGTCCAGCATACCGGATCAGTGAAGCCCTTCTTCGTAGCGAGATCATTACGGTGACCTTGTAGAGACTTCCGGGCCAATCCCCGGAATTATACGAAAGCATATCTTTATTATTGTCGTTCAATCAAGTTTGTATCATATTCGTATCGTTATTGTAGGCCGTGATTGGGCATATGTCAATAATAAAAACGAATGTTGTTTGTACGTTACTGATTTATTGTTCGGAAAATAAACTGAAAGCGCATTTTTTCTGCAAAATCCAATATCCGCAAGCAGGAAAAGGCGCAAAACAATTGACTTATGGAAACATTTGCCTCAGAATTCGAATAGACAGTATCAATCACCAGTTAGAGGAAGAGGCGAATCGCAATGTCAAATCCTATCGTCAGCCTGAATACAGGTCAGAACACCAGCCTTCATGCATCAACTCAATTGCAAATTACCATTCAATGTGCCTCAGCTCCGTCAGCACTTGATATCAGCTGCTTTATGGTAAACGAGAGCGGCAAAGTGCCATCGGACGACTATTTTGTTTTCTATAATCAGACTGCCGATCCGCAGCAAAGTGTGATTTTACAACAGATCAAAAAACTGAAATGTACTTTTTTTATTGATACGCATAAGCTTCGGCAGGCTCCTGTGGAAAAATGCGTTTTTACCGCTACCCTTGAAGGGGGGACCTTTGCCCTGGTGGAGAAATGCCAAGCCATTGTACAAGCAGGCTCCCAGCAGGTTACATATGAGATAACCCAAGCAACGCAAGAAACGGCCCTTATTTTCATTGAAATCTACAAGCACCGCGACGATCTCAAAGTACGGGCCATCGGGCGCGGATTTTTTGGAGGACTGAAGCCGCTTGCCGAATCATTTGGCGTTGAGGTGGAAGATCATGCTGCTGAAGTGGCTGCAACTGCGGCGGCACCTGTCGCCCCTGCCTCCGTTCCAAGTCCGAATCCTGCACCTGCACCCGTACCTGTGAATCTGAGCAAAATCGATCTGCTGAAACGAAAAGTAACACTCACTCTTGAGAAAAAGAAGATTGAGCCAATCAAAGCACGTGTGGCCGTTGTATTTGATGCGTCTGGCTCTATGTATAAACTATATCGCAATGGCACCGTGCAGGAAGCGTTTGAACGTATACTGGCGATTGCTGCGACATTTGATGATAACGGCGAACTGGATGTATGGTTTTTCGCCAAAGATTATTTGCGTGCACCGAGCGTTACAGCCAGGGATTTTGAAAATTACATTGCCCGTACATATACTTTAGGCAGTAAAGGCGGCACGAACAATGAGCCTCCGGTGATGGAGGATGTCATCCGCAAGTACACTGTGGAGGAGCCTAATCTGAGCATACCAACCTACATTATCTTTTTCAGCGACGGCGGGGTGAGTCAGAAAGGAAAAATCTCACGGCTTATTACCGAAAGCTCCACCAAAAATCTGTTCTGGCAGTTTGTCGGTCTGGGACAGGCCAATTACGGGGTGCTGCAAAATCTCGATGAAATGCCTGGGCGCTATATCGATAACGCTAATTTCTTTGCGCTGGACGATATTTCAGGTATTAGCGACGAGGAGTTATACGACCGGCTTCTCAATGAATTTCCAACATGGATCAAGGAAGCCCGTGCCAAAGGAATCTTGGCCTAGATATTGTATGAAACAACGAAGCAGGATTTCCTTCTAAAAAAACAAGACGCTACCAGTAAGCCTGGCAGCGTCTATTCGTTTCTTTTCGAATGGAGTCCAATTTATTCCCACTCAATGGTTGCTGGCGGCTTGGAGGTGATGTCGTAGACGACCCGGTTCACGTTATCTACTTCGTTTACAATGCGTACCGAGATTTTCTCCAGCACGTCCCAAGGGATACGTGCCCAGTCGGCGGTCATGCCATCGATGGAGGTTACGGCACGGATGCCGACGGTGTAAGAATACGTACGGGCATCGCCCATTACGCCGACGCTCTTCATATTCGGCAGTGCCGTGAAATACTGCCAAATTTCGCGGTCAAGTCCTGCTTTGGCAATCTCTTCGCGCAGGATGTAGTCCGAATCCCGGACGATGGTGAGCTTCTCCTCGGTTACTTCGCCGAGCACGCGAATTGCGAGACCCGGACCCGGGAATGGCTGACGCCATACGATTTCCGCCGGAAGACCGCATTCCTCGCCAACCTTGCGGACCTCGTCCTTGAACAAGGCGTTGAGCGGTTCGATGAGCTTGAACTTCATATCCTCAGGCAGCCCGCCAACATTGTGGTGGGACTTGATGGTTTGAGCCGTAGCCGTACCGCTTTCGACAATATCCGTATACAGTGTTCCCTGAGCCAGGAAATCAAAGTCGTCAAATTTCGCGGACTCTTCCTCAAAAACATAAATGAACTCGTTGCCGATCATTTTCCGCTTTTGCTCCGGATCGTCCACACCTGCCAGCTTGGACAAAAAGCGCTCACGGGCGTCGATTTTGACAACCTTCATGTCGAATTTACCGACAAATGTCTCCATAACACTCTCCGCTTCACCTTTACGAAGCAGACCGTGATCGATAAACATGCAGGTCAGCTGATCCCCGATCGCTTTGTGGATCAGCATGGCCACTACCGAGGAGTCCACGCCGCCGCTCAATGCGCACAATACCTTTTTATCCCCAACACGCTCGCGGATTTCCCGGATCTGATTCTCAATAAACGACTCCATCGTCCATTTGCCCTCACATCCACACACTTCATACAGGAAATTGCTGATCATCTCATTGCCGTTCACAGAGTGGCGCACTTCCGGATGGAACTGCACTGCATACAGCTTCCGTTCCTCATTGCTCATCGCGGCAATTGGCGCGCTTTCCGTACCTGCCTCCAGCTTGAAGCCTGCAGGCATTTCCGTAACATGGTCGCCATGGCTCATCCATACGGTTTGCAAGGAATCAAGCCCTTTGGCCAATGCGGCATCCTTGTTGAACTGCACATCCGCCTTGCCGTATTCACGCTTGTTTGCCCGCTCCACTTTGCCGTCAAGCTGCTGTGCCATCAGCTGCATACCGTAGCAGATCCCGAAAATCGGAATGTTCAGGTCATAAATCGCCTTGTCTACATGCGGAGCATTCTCAGCGTACACGCTGGAAGGCCCGCCGGAGAAAACGATCCCTTTGGGCGCAAGCTCGCGCAGCTTGTCCACCGGAGTATTGTAAGGGAGCAGCTCGCTGTACACACCGAGATCCCGAATTCTTCTTGCAATCAGCTGGTTGTATTGTCCCCCGAAATCGAGAACAACAACTATTTCATTAGGCTTATTCATTACCGTGCCTCCCTCAATTGTTGGATTCATTATACGCAACGACAATTCGGGACGTCAAGGAAGGCAGAAGTGCTTCTTGCAGTGCTTCTTGCAGTGCTTCTTGCACCGCTGTAACTCTGTATTCCGCATGAGTAAAGTACAGCTGATTAACCGGTTGTCTCGCCCACTCCAACAGGTCACGCAGCGGAACCTGAATAGTCCCGGCGCGGAGGGCGATATTGAGGGATCCAGATACGCACTGGTTCGCGTTGCTGCAGCTTGTCATTTTCCCCGTATCAGCATATACGCGCATCGTTCTGCCGTTCCAAACGGCTGACGCTGTTCTGGTGTCAGAATCCCAGGTCACTTTTCCACCCAGACGCTCGACTGCCGTCCGCAGCGGAACGATGATCTCTCCCCTGTCCAACTCGTATTCCCCGACAGCAAGTATGGATTCTGTATTGCCTATTTCAAGAACGAGCGGTTTTCTATCAGGAAAAAGCGCCGATTTATTGGGCAGAATATGCTTGGCAATCCAATTTGCATCCGGCGTTGGCCTCGAACTGGCCATTTTTTTCACCGGAGACTTCCAATTGGTTTGGTCAGGCCCAAGGATGCCGAAGGAATAGCCTGCTGCACGATATTTTTTTATAATGCCCGGAAGGGCCTTAACGGTCTCTCCCCGCGCACCCCCATCGTGCAGAAGCACAATCTTGTCCCCTGGATGCGCAATGGCTTGTACTGCCCCCGCCTCAATCTGGGCCGCCGGCACGCCGGTGTGCTTCGAATCGCCACTATCCACATTCCAGTCCACCACATTATATCCTGCCTGCTGCAGCAGGTCGAAATAAGCGTTGTCAAAATGCCCATAGGTCCCCCCAGGAGCTCTGACCAGCTGCGGACGATAGCCTGCAGCTTCATAAATAATATCCTCCGTCTGTTTGACCTGCTTCCAAAAGGTTTTAAAATCCCCGTACAATTCCTTATAGCTATGATTGTATGTATGATTTCCAAGGGCATGGCCTTCCGCCACAATACGCCGGATCAGCTCAGGGGAACGCTCTGCCTGCTGCCCCAATACAAAAAAGGTAGCCCGTACCTGGTTGCTTTTGAGAATATCCAGCACCTTTCCTGTATATTTTCCTGGACCATCATCAAATGTTAAATACACCGTCGGCGTATTTTGTTTTAATTGAACAGAACGTGCCGATGCTGCGAACGGAAGCACAGCTGTCAGCAGAAAAATTACGAGCATGCACACAGTCAGCTTCATTTTCATCTTCATATTCTCCTCCTACATTTCATAAACCCGGTGTATTTTGATAAAATCAAGGATATCCGCCGTCCGCGAATAGTTGCCACGATTCAGCCGACATGGGAACACTTTTCTAGGAATATAGTAAAGTATATGAAGCAAAGAATAGAAATAGACTAGAATTATATAATTTTATTTTTGCATATGAAGGCGGGAGTGAAAGCTATGGATGTGCTCGAATGGATCGGGCATTTATTTGAAAACTACGGGTATGGCGTGCTGTTCATCGGATTGCTGCTGGAGTTTATCGCCCTTCCTTTTCCCGGCGAGACGACCATGGCGTACTCCGGTTATCTCTCCTATACGGGCGCACTTAACTTTTATCTACTAATTGTTCTAGCATTTTGGGGCACAACCATCGGAATGACCATCACCTATTGGATTGGCCGCAAGGCCGGGCTGCCTTTCATTCTCCGTTTCGGCAAATGGGTGTTTTTAAAACCGGACAAGCTCGAGAAGACGCAAATATGGTTTCAAAAATACGGCAACTGGCTAATCTTTATCGGATACTTTATCCCGGGCGTGCGGCATTTCACAGGCTATTTCGCAGGCATTATCGCACTGCCCTTCCGCAAATTCGCAGCCTACGCCTACAGCGGCGCATTAGTCTGGGTCATTCTGTTCATCAGTATCGGCAAGATGTTCGGTCCGCAATGGGATGCGGTTTTTCATTTGGCCGAAACGTACGCTGTGCGGATTATCGCAATTGCGGGCGCAGCCATCGTGCTTATCGTCCTGTTCAGATACAGGAAACGTATATTCCGCCGCTTATCGCCTGTTAGGGTAAAAGGGAAGGAAAGTGGAAACACGGACTAAACAAAACACCCGTATTTACAGCGATCCGCTGCAAATACGGGTGTGAACCATGCAAGCTTTATTTATTATCCAGTTGGCGTATATACTCAAGCGCCTCTTCGATATGCCCCTTGACCCTCACCTTGCGCCATTCGCGCACCAGAGTACCGTTCTCGTCAATCAGGAACGTGGAACGCACGATGCCCATGAACTGTCTGCCGTACATTTGCTTTTGCTGCCATACCCCGTAGGCTTCGGAAACCTGATGGTCTTCATCCGCCAGCAGCTCAAACGGCAAGCCGTACTTGGCAATGAACTTCTCATGCTGCTTCAGCGGGTCGGCGCTGACACCCAGAATGACGGTATTCAGCCCGGCAAACTGCCCGTGATGATCACGGAAATCACAGGCCTGGGAAGTACAGGCTGCCGTCAGGTCTTTGGGATAAAAATAGAGCAGCACCCGCTTGCCACGGTAAGCGGATAGCTTCACATTTTTGCCGCCGCTGCCTGGAAGCTCGAAATCGGGGGCCACATGGCCGATCTCTGTCGTCATCTTTTTCACATCCGTTGTTATAAATTTAGTGAACTACCTCTTTAAGAGCCTGCTCCGCGGTAACGTCGCACTCCGTAGTTCCAGGCCGTCAAACCGATGGCCAGAAACACGGCTCCCATCACCGGGGTCAGAAGCGCCATTTGCCTCATTTCCTCCCTGCCCAGGAATAGCGATGCCGGATAGATCCCGACAAAGGCAAACGGAACGATCCATGTCAACAGCACCTGCAGCGCACGATTGTAGATCGTGATCGGATAACGTCCATAGCTCTGAATGTTGAACATCAGCGGTAAAATCCCCGTAGGCGCATCCGAGTAGAATGAAAGGGAAGTCAATGTCGTATAAATACCGGTATAAATAGCAACCGCGCTGAGGGTGAGCACAATTAACGCAGGGATGAACCACCATTCCCAAACGATATCGAGCTGCGCGCCGCTGATGCCCATAATGACAAGGCCGATCACCGAGCCGACCAGTGCAGGCGGGTCCACATTTTCCAGAAAAATCTGAAACAGATTATGCGCCGGCCGGGTCATGATCCGGTCCATCTCACCTTTTACGATATAACGTTCGCTAAAACCCCACAGGTTGATAAAGCAGCTGAAAATGCCATAAGGCACCATAAAATAACCATACACGAAGATAATCTCGCTGCGGCTCCAGCCACCCAGGCTGTCTGTATGCATGAACAGCACAAGAATAAAAATCAGATTGACCGCCTGGAACAGCAGATCAGACACGACCTCCACCCAAAAATCGGCGCGGTAGGTCATACGTGTCTTCATATAATTTTTCAGATATTCGCCCATCAGGCCCAAATAATATCTCATCCGCTCAACCTCCCTGAATGAACAGGCGTCGCCGCGCCATCCGCCAGATCAGCACCATCGGCACGAGCAGCACAGCAAACCACACAACCTGTATGCCAAGCACATGCCAGATGCCCACACCCTGAATGCGTCCCGTAAAGACCGAACCCGGCAGATAGGTAATGGCCTGAAAAGGCAGCCACTGCGAGAGCGCGGCCAGCCAGCCCGGAAAAAAGCTGATCGGCAGAATAAGGCCGGAAAACAGATCGACCACGACCCGCTTCATGCGCATCATACCCTCATTATTTTCCACAAAAAAGGCCGCCAGCCCTGTAATGACATTGATCTGGGAGTTGATGAGAAAGCTGAAAAACAGCATGACCAGAAAACCAATCCATGCCGCCGGATCGGACGGCAGCCGGATCGGGAACAGCAGCATTGCAATCGCCATGCCTGGAATCATGAAGAGCAGAAAGCGGAACATGCCCTCGCCGAGCCCCTGCATCATTTTCACCAGCACATAGTTATAAGGCCTGATGATCTGAATAGCGATATTTCCGTCCCGGATGTCTGTCGAAATTTCCCTGTCCAGGTTGTTGAAGTAAAAGGCCCGCGCCATCCAGGATACCGCCACATAGGTCGTCATCTGCATGCTTGTGAAACCGCCGATGCTGTCCCCTTCCCCGTATATCGCCATGTACGTGAAGTAATATACGCCGATATTCAGCGTATAGATCAAAATACCGGAGTAATAGTTCACCCGATAAGCCAGCATCGTCAAAAACCGGATACGGATAAAATCACCGTAAGCGCTAAGCATGGGCGTCTGCCCCCTCAAGCACCTTTTCCCCATCCTTGCGCTCGGCTGAACCGGACTGATAAATGCTGCGGACGATATCATCGGTATTCGTTTCAATGATCTTGATATCGGTAATATCCGTACGCCCGACCACACTCGCCAGCACGTCGGATACGTTCAGTTCAAGCGGAATCCACACCTTGGCCTCAAGGTCGTTCTCGGCCGACCACTGCAAGGGCATGCCGGCTGTCCACTGCTCCAGCAGCGTTTTGGCCGTAGGCTTTCCGAACTGAAAATGAACTTCCCGCCCGGTGCCCCATCTGGCTTTCAGCTCATCCAGTCCGCCATCATAAATAATCCGCCCGTCATCCAGCATAATGACACGCGAGCATAACGCTTCGATGTCCTGCAGATCGTGAGTCGTCAGCAAAATCGTCGTGCCATGCTCACGGTTCATATCCTTCAGAAACTCGCGGATTTCGGATTTCACGACGATGTCGAGGCCGATGGTCGGCTCATCCAGAAACACGATCGCCGGGTTATGCAGCAGCGCAGCCACCAGCTCACAGCGCATCCGCTGACCGAGGCTCAGTTTGCGTACGGGACGGTTCAGCAGTTCCTGCAGCTGCAGACGCTCCACCAGTTCATCCAGCCGCCGTTTGAAATCGGCTTCCGGCACCTGATACACCTTACGCAGCAACTGGAACGATTCAATGACGCCGATATCCCACCAAAGCTGGCTGCGCTGGCCGAAGACTACCCCGATATTGCGGACGAATTTCTCGCGCTCCTCGTAAGGCACATAACCGCCCACCTTCAAGCGCCCGGAGGTCGGGACCAATATTCCTGTCAGCATCTTGATGGTTGTCGATTTCCCGGCCCCGTTCTCGCCGATGTAACCGCAAATTTCGCCTTGCGGAATCTGAAAGGAAATATCTTTGACAGCCGCTACCTCCCGGTATTCACGCTTAAATAAATCAAGAAAGGCACCCTTCAGACCTTCACGGTTTTTCTGGACTTGAAACGTTTTACGCAAATCTTCTACATCTATCGCTAGCATAAATTTACCTCGCTGTAAAATTGATTGTGGCCCAAAAAGAAATTATAATGTAATGAATTGAAAAGCGAAAGGGAGAAGCTCATTATGACCAGGAAGACCAAAAGGACGATCTGGACCTTCGTAGCCATAATTTTGGCGTCGGTTATCGGCTTTTCGGCCTATTATTTTACTTCTATTTATAACCAACTGGATCAGCTGCAAAAGACAGGGGAGGCTTCCCCATTCCGCAACATTGAGAAAGTAGACAAGACGATAACTCCCGACCCGCCCAAATGGGAAGGCACCGAGCCGGTGAACATTTTGCTGATGGGTGTCGATGCGCGCGGAACAAGTAAAGGTGAAGTTCCACGTTCCGACAGTATGATGGTAGTCTCGCTGGACCCGGAGCAGAAGAAAATCCGCCTCTTTTCCCTTCTCCGTGACACCTATACGGAGATTCCCGGTTATGGCACCAACCGGATCAACACAGCCATCACCCATGGCCCGAATACAGCGATGCAGGCGGCAAGCGACCTGCTGGGCATTCCGGTGCAATACTATGTATATACCGATTTTCAAGGTTTTATCAAGCTGGTGGATGCCATCGGCGGTGTGGATTTTGAAGTGGAAAAGGATATGCTCTATACGAGCAAGGCGGACAATCACGAATACGATATTGATCTGAAGCAGGGAATGCAGCATCTGGATGGAGCAACAGCGCTGCAATACGTCCGTTTCCGCCATGACGCCCTCTCAGACTATTCCCGCACCAGTCGCCAGCGCGAATTCCTGGAAGCCGTTGCCGACAAAATGCAGACAACTACAACGTTAGCCAAGCTGCCGAGCATTATGGAGCAGGTTAATCCGTATATTGACACCAACCTGAACGTTACCGATATGCTGAAGCTGGCCGGTGTTGGATATCAGAGCAGCTTTACGGGCAGCGAACAAGTGCCCCCTATGAACTTGCTCAATGAAGAGCGAATCGGTGGCGCCGCCGTACTGACAGTCAAGAATTCCGATAAATTGAAAGAGTATGTGCAGGAGCTCATGAACACCATACCTTCGTCAGGTGAGGCGGAAAGCGGGCAAGACGACACGTCAGGCAGCTCCTCCACAGTAGACACAGATGCGAATCCCTCCTCTACGGAGAGCGGCAGCAGCGGTTCAAGCGGAAGAGAGCTTTAAGCTGAAGGCAGCCTGCGGGCTGCTTTTTTGCTTTGGCTATATGTTCGAACTCCGATCTTCATCTTCCACGGTTTCCGGCATATAGGATATATCACGTTATGAGGAAGGATAGTCTGGTATAATGAACAGGTATGCTGTTTAAATGTCTCTTTTATTATGTCAAGAAAGGAATTTACATATGATGAACCGGAAAATATCTGAAACGTTGTACCAGGAAGCTCTTGAACATATTGTCGGAGGCGTGAACAGCCCTTCCCGCTCTTTCAAGGCGGTAGGCGGCGGAGCTCCCGTATTCATGGAGAAGGCGCAGGGCGCCCACTTCTGGGATGCGGACGGCAATAAGTATATCGACTATCTGGCTGCCTATGGCCCCATCATTACCGGCCACGCCCATCCCCATATTACCCAGGCCATTGCCGAAGCCGCTGCCAATGGAGTGCTGTACGGGACGCCGACCGCGCTGGAAATCAAGCTGGCCCGCATGCTGAAGGAAGCCATTCCTTCCATGGACAAGGTTCGCTTCGTCAACTCCGGCACCGAGGCGGTCATGACCACGATCCGCGTGGCGCGTGCCTATACGAAACGCAACAAAATCATTAAGTTTGCGGGCTGTTACCACGGTCATTCCGATCTCGTGCTCGTAGCCGCAGGCTCGGGACCTTCCACGCTGGGCATTCCGGACAGCGCCGGCATTCCCGCCAGCATCGCTAATGAGGTGATTACCGTTCCCTTCAATGATCTGGACAGTCTGCGTCAAGCGCTGGAGCATTGGGGCGAGGACATCGCGGCAGTAATGGTTGAACCGATTGTGGGCAATTTCGGCATGGTCATGCCGCAGCCCGGCTTCCTGGAAGGGCTGTGCGGCATGGCCCGCTCCAACGGTTCACTCGTCATTTACGATGAGGTCATCACCGCCTTCCGCTTCCATTACGGTTCCACCCAAACCTATGCGGGCCTGGACAACATGGACGCTATTCAGCCAGATTTGACGGCACTGGGCAAAATCATCGGTGGCGGACTGCCGATTGGCGCCTACGGTGGCAGCAAGCAGGTGATGGAGCAGGTAGCACCGCTCGGCCCGGCCTACCAGGCAGGCACGATGGCAGGCAACCCGGCCTCCATCTCGGCAGGCATCGCCTGCCTGGAGGTGCTGCAGGGTGCAGGGGTGTACGAGGAAATGGAGCGGCTGGCCGTGAAGCTTACCAGTGGACTGCAGGCTGCTGCAGAGCACCATGGGGTGCCTTTGACGATCAACCGGATTCGCGGGGCGTTCTCGACCCACTTCTGCGACCACCCGGTGACGAACTATGAGGAAGCACAGGATACGAACGGCGAGGCGTTCGCCGCCTTCTTCCGCCATATGCTGGACCGCGGCATCAATCTGGCCCCTTCCAAGTATGAGGCATGGTTCCTGACAACTGCCCATACGGACGCCGACATTGACGCAACACTGGAAGCGGCCGACGAGTCGCTCCGCCTTGTGGCGCAAGGGAAGTAAGCAATTTTTTTTGGACTAAGCGCCATTAAAAAACAGCACCAGACTGAAAATCCTGAGTGGATAAAAAGATCGGATCAGGATATACTGGAAGAAATTACGTGCAGCGATGATGAAGAGAAGTAGGTGCGGGAAGGATCTGCAGAGAGCCGGCGGAAGGTGCGAGCCGGTGTTCCGCCTGTATTGAAATGGGCTTCGGAGCTCCAAGCTGAACAGCTGCTTCCGGCAGCAGTAGGTGAGGCGGGATCGTCCACCCGTTAACAAGGGACATGGTATCGGCGAATCCGGCAGGTTTCTCCCGTACCCGCGAGCGGACTGCTCCGGCAGTCAAGCAAGGTGGCACCACGAAGCGAAGGCTTCGTCCTTGGAGTCGTGTTATTTTCACATGAAAATGACACGCTCAGGGACGGAGTCTTTTTGGCATTGGATGCACACCGGGAACAGCGGCAAATGACTTGAAAGGAGGTGGTGGCCATGGAGGATGGCTGGTGGTGGAAATTGATCACAAATATCCATTCAAGGAGGAATTGCAATGACAAGCGATATTATTCTGACCGGAGACCGGACGACCGGCAAGCTTCACCTTGGCCACTATGTGGGAAGCCTGCGCAGCCGCGTCGAGCTTCAGCATGTATACCCTACTTTCATTCTGCTCGCCGATGTGCAGGCGCTGACTACGCATTTCGAACATCCCCGGCTGATTGCGGACAGTGTGAGACAGGTCGCACTCGATTATTTGTCCATCGGGATTGATCCCGAGCGGGCCACCCTGTTCATCCAGTCCATGATTCCGGAAATTGCGGAGCTGACCCAATATTTCTCCATGTTCGTTACCGTCAATTCCTTACGTCACAATCCAACGGTGAAGAGTGAGGCCAAGGAACGCGGCTATAATGACTTGTATTACGGATTCCTGGGCTATCCGGTGAGCCAGGCGGCAGACATCGCCTTCTGCAAGGCAACCCTTGTTCCGGCGGGGGAAGATCAGATTCCGCATATTGAGCAGGCTCGTAAAATAGTACGCCGCTTCAACGAGCTTTACCGGCCTGTGTTCAAGGAGCCCCGCATTCTGATTGGCGGCAGGCTGACTGGTCTGGACGGAGGCAGTAAGATGAGCAAAAGCCTGGGCAACGCCTTATACCTTGACTCTTCCCGTGAAGAGGTTGAGCTGAAGCTGGCCAAGGCCAAGACGGACCCCGCGCGCGTTCGAAAGGATGATCCGGGCCATCCCGATATCTGCCCGGTATACGAATATCACCGCCACTTTAGACCGGAGCAATGCGCAGACATTCATAAGCTGTGCTCCAAAGGCGCGATCGGCTGCACGGACTGCAAAAGGCTTGCCACCCAAGCGGTAAATGAACTGCTGGAGCCGCTCCGGGAGCGGCGAGGCACCTTTGCAGGGAGAATGAAGCATATCGATGAAATCCTGGTGGAAGGCACACGCAAAGCGCGCGCCGCTGCCCGCGAGACGATGCTCGAGGTGCGGGAGGCAATGGGAATCAACTATTTCGGGGATTGAAACCGCCTGAGTTATTTAATGAAAAAATTCAAGGTCTGCCCCAGAGGTTATACAGTGCCTTGGGCAGACCTTTTCCTATTCAGGACAATGAGCGACATTTACAAAAAGGACAGGGAAGCCCTTATTGTTATGAAATAAGGCATATTTCACCCACACCCGGACTGAGTTGCAGTTATATGCGGAAATATCTGCTGTTCGTTAACTGTTTTAGGCGAATAAGATCTTTCCTGTCCGCAAACTTAATTTTATTAGCGAAATTTCGCAAATAACGCCCCTACAGTCCGTAACACCTATGGTTGTTGGGCTAACTTCTTTTATCCCTGTTTACTGTACATATTTTGATCACGGGTTTGAATCAGCACTTTGCCGAAACGCCCTCCCTGCTGGAAAACCACCTTGTTGTCAGGATAAGTCTGGTGCAAATAGTCTGTAACGATGCCCAGGGCACGCTGGTCATCAGGCTGCTGCTGTACACGGAGCATGGCCATCACTTCATGAACAGCCTCTTCAATGGACTTTTCAACGGTTTTCATTTCCCGGGTAACAAGCGATGTATAGGAATAACCTTTCAGGTACAGAAGCTGCAGCAAGTAATACATCTCTGAATTAGCATGCTCTCTTCTCCGGCCCGTAATAAGCGGTATGATTGCATCCAGCAGTCCATGCTCAGTGCCGCCTGCTGACAGGCTGATATAACAGAAGCGGCTGGCACAGCTGATCAGGTTCTCTACACTTTGCCAATCCCTGACCGCCGGGGACATGGAGGCAAATACGATATCAAATGCATTCCTCCAGCCCGCAGCTTCAAGATCAAGCGCTTCAAAGGTCTCCCGCACCAGCCGTACATTCCCGGAATCCAGCCTGCCCGCATTTTCCAGCAGCAAATCAGACAACGGGACGTTTGGCTCCACTGCAGTGACCTTCGCTCCACGCTCGGCAAAAGGAATCGCGAAGCCGCCCGACGCCGCACCTACATCCAGCACGGAAGCTCCCGCAAAATTAACACCTTGATTCTCCAGCCAGCCGATAATCCTCTCTGTTCTCCGAACCCCCTCCTCGCTGAACACCTGCTTGTTAAATTCCTTGGCCTTGTGATCAAAGCTGTGAGCGGGATCAAGACCCGCTTTTTCCATCCGATTAGCAAATGTGTGTGGATCGTTCTTCCAGGCTTCCTCCCAAAATCGCGGGTCTAGCGTATCCATCGTCATCAAAGTCATCCTTTCTGTATTTGAGTTTGTATTCATCGAAATCCAGTTAAGCTCATCCTTCTAGCAAAACAATCTCTAGTAAAGGTTATAACAGACTCTTTATATCCACAATACAGCCAATGAAAACGGCGGATGACTATTCCGCCTTCATTCGTTTCGCCACATCAGCGATTTTCTTGTTGCCCAGAAACTGCTCCAACTGCTGCTCGGCTTCGACCACCACCTGCTGAACGAGACATTCGCTGCCGTGATCCAGGCTGCATTCAAACATGGAGGCTGTTCCTTCGATCGCATGAATCACGTCCAAAAAAGAAATATCTTCATAGCTGCGCCGCAGCCGGTACCCGCCGTTTGCACCTGAAACGGATTGAATCAGCCCGGCTTTGACCAGCTTGGTCAGCATTTTGGACAGATAGGTTTGGGAAACGCCCATCTTCTCGGCCAAAACCGCTACCCCCACAGGCTTATCCGGTGCGGCAGCCACCAGATAGAGCATCGCATGCAGCGCATAGTCGGTTGCTTGTGAATATTTCATGAAGTCACACCTTTATTCAAGACTTAACGAGTCTATAATAACGCTATTCATTCACATTATCAAGTATCTAATTTGAAAAGTAAATTTTCACAGCTTCTTATAATACTGAATCAAGAACCGTTGAAACTCCTGTGCGGCAAGTGACAAGTAACGATTTTCGCATGAAGCTATAGTGAACGTGCGCTGCGCCCCCGGAATTTACAGCTCATTTAATTGAATTTGCCGATTGCGACGGTCGAACAGCGAGTCTGGTAGTCAGAGTGAGGTTAGTGTGTTGTCTGGTGCCTTTCCATACAGCTTTGCACGATTATCCCCTTTGCTCAGAATGCGGGAGTTGAGGGTTGGGGGGGCTAGGGGAAGAAACGATGTGGCAAAAGTTGCTGTACATGGGCGTGACGATTCCGGTGATCCCCTACGCCGACTGATTGTGCGCCTCAATGGTCTTGAATCGCGTAACCACAGGCATGTTCGTGCCTCATTTGATCCGTTATTTTCTTTAACGTGCCTAAAGTATTTTTGGCCTCAGGGTCGTTTTTTTTTTGCATCTGATCCAACGGGATAATCGTGCAAAGCCACCGGACAGCGAGTGCACATGCCTTGCCACGATCGGAAACAAATGGAGGCAGAAGTACACTTCCTCCTCCTGCCGATGACCGTTTAGGCGGACTCTTTGCCTGACAAATTGACTAAATAGAAAAGGGAGCCTCTGGCCAATGGACCTTATGGGGCTCCCCTCAAGCTTTTGCAGCTATATTGTTTCACTTGTCCGCCGGGTAAGCCATCACGCTCATCAAGGCCAGCTCCGGCTGGGTCGTGTCGAGCCTGCTGTACTGAACGAACACCGGCACATCGCTTTCAACGGTGATCGCGTAAGGCACTCCCTCCGGAATCCGTTCGCCGCCCTTCTCCAACGAAGTAGTGCGGATATGGCGGGTACGCCTTCCCTCAACGATCTCCTTAATTCCTTCCAGCGGTTCACGGTCCTCGAAATAAATATGAATCCGCAGTTGTGCCGCCGCCTCTCCGCAGTTCAGCACACAGATGCTCTCATGACTGACCAGCTCCCCGCTGCTGTCTGGCGGAATGTAACCGTCGGGAATGACCCAGAAGCAGCTTCCCTGGTTTTGGGTCTGTTTGTTCAACGCTCCACCATTCATGCTTCAACCTCCTGACCGAAAACTTTGCATTACCCAAAAACCCGTCCGTCATGCAAATCCCCAGTCATTATCCAAAAGGATTTTCCTTCGTGCGCAGCAGCTCCGCCAGAAATGCCAGCGCAAGCCCCTGACCCCAACCTTGAATCCGCTTGTAAGGAACCTCACGGTAACCGTCGATATCGTTCATAACAGCTGTACCTGCCGACACGCCTGTGACCGTGCCGTCTTCCTTGATGCGGGACAGAATGCCGTCAATAGCCTTCTGTGAATATTTATTGTAGAGCCGGCCCTGCATCAGCAGCGCCGTTGCAATACCCGCTGAGCCCGACGTTTCCAGATAGGAGGTTTCGTCATCCAGAACCGTATACCACAGCCCTTCCGGCGACTGCAGACGGACAAGGGCGCTCATTTGATCGCGCAGAGAACCGGCGATGATCATATAGGACGGATGCTGCACCTCGATCAGCTTCAACGCTTTGGCCATCGTCAAGGACGCCCAGGAGTTGCCGCGCGCCCAATACATGCCAGACATATGATTCTGGTTCACATGATCCCAGCCATGATAATACAGATTCGTATCCGGGTCCTGCAGAAATTCCTCGTGGCCGTGATACTGCTTCAGACCATCGTTGAAGTATTCCTTATTATCCAGCAAATGGCCGATTCTGAGCAGGTAATACCCAGCCATAAACATCGTATCCACCCAGGCCTGCTGCGGAAATACGTCATGCAGCGAATTGACGGTATGCTGGAAAATGCCGTCCGCGAACCGCTCCGCCTTGTGGGCCAAAAATTCCGCCATTTCCTTGGCAATATTCAGATATGTCTCATCATTGGTCGCCTGATACAGCGTCAGCAGACAGTGCCCGATAGACACCCCGTTCACCGACAGCTTTGGCAGCCCTTCCTCGATATTTTCATCCACCCAGGCCTTCAGCTTGTGCAGGTATTCCTCCTTCCCCGTGGCATCATAGGCCTCGCATACCCCGTAAAATGCCACTCCGCCGGGCCAGTCCCAGCTGAAATCCATATTGAAGGTCCTCTCGACTACCCGATCAATGACCTGTCTTACGTGCTCCTCATCAAAAACAAGTGCCGGCATTTCTAACAGCTCCTCCCGATCATTAATTTGCATCAGTGCACTACTCCCCGTTATCTCAAATACATCAGCAAAGGCTGAAGCTGAAGCTCACGAACAGCTTCCACCACCAGCTCCGCAATCCTGCCCGCACCCGTCTCCTGAAAATGGGTGTTATCCTCCGTCCCGGCGGGGAAATTTAGATATTCTCCCGGCAGCGTCCACATAAACAGCTCCTTGCTGTCTTCCGGGCCCGCGTTTTCCAGCAGTACACGTGTCTTCTCCGCCAGATCGATCAGCGGCACGCCGCATTCCACGGCCAATTCACGCACAGCTGGAATGTACTCCCCATGCGTGTCCAGCAGCCGTCCCACTTCGTCAAAATATCTCCGCTGCACCGGTGTAATCAGCACCGGCTGGGCCTTCACCGACCGAGCAGCATCAATGTACCTGCGCAAATATTCCTTATACGTCGTATGCGCATCCGTGCCCCGCTGCGGATCGGCCTTCTCGTCGTTGTGCCCGAACTGGATCAGCAGAAAATCGCCCGCCTTCATACGGGTCATCAGCGCGTCCAGCCGGCCCTCTTCAATAAAGCTGCGGGAGCTCCTGCCTGAAACCGCGTGATTATCCACACATACATCATGCTTGAACAAAGCGGGCAGCATCTGTCCCCAGCCTGCGTACGGATAACCGGAAGCAGGCTGATCTGTAACGGTAGAGTCACCAGCCAGAAAAAGGGTCAGCGTCTGCGGTACCGAAGCAATCTCCAGCGCATTCACACGCGGCGTCTTGCCCGAAAAGGCCAACCGCAGCATGCCCCCGTATACAGGAACGGAGAAGCGGTGCTCTACGAATTGCCCTGCAGCCGTCCGGATTAGCGGCAGCATGCGCTTGCTGCCCCCCGCTTTGACCACCGTATGCGTATCTGCCAGCTCATCTCCGGTCAGCATGGTCACCATATAAGTGCCATCCGGCAGATCAGCACGGAAAACGGCGCCAAGCGGGATGCAGAAGCTGCTCCGCAGACGTACCACAACAGCATCTCCCGACGGAACAGCAATACCACCTGCTTCTTCTGCCTTTCCACCGTCTTCCTGCAGACGCCGATCCCGGCCATAGACACTGCCGCCAGCTTCAAAGCCATACCCTTTATCTGCATCATACCGGCAATCCAAGCCAACAGGCGTATAACCTTCTGCTGCATCACCCGGCCCGAAATCGAACCTCCAGCCTTCCGCCCGGCTCAGCTCCTGATCCATATTCGATCACCCCTTCAACCCGCTGGTGCTCATTCCTTCAACGATCTGCTTCTGGAATAAGAAAAATACGACAATGACCGGAACCAGACTTACGATGGACATGGCGAACATCCCGCCCCAGTTCGAGGCCGCTTCACTGTCGAGGAACATTTTCAGCGCCATGGATACCGTGTATTTTTCCGGAGAGTTCAGATAGAGCACAGGTCCCAGCAGGTCCTCCCATCTCCAGTAGAAGGAAAAGATAGCCGCTGTAGCGAGTGACGATTTCAGCAAGGGCAAAATAATTTGCGCATACAGCCGGAATTTGCCGCACCCATCAATGGTAGCCGCCTCATCCAGTTCGCTTGGGATCGTACGGATGAACTGAATCATCAGGAAGATGAAGAACGGCATCCCGAAAAAGGCAGGCACAACAATGGGCAGGATCGTATTCAGCCAGCCCAGCTTGGAAAAGATGATATACTGCGGCACCAGTACCACATCATGCGGCAGCATCAGGGTCACCATCATGAGCGCAAACCAGAAGTTTCGCCCCCGGAAACGGAGACGGGCAAAACCGAATGCAATCAGGGAAGAGGATATGACCGCCCCGATGGTCGAAATGACAACTAGCACAAGCGAGTTATAAATATACTTGCCAAAGCTGTAACCGGAGACGCCCTGCCAGCCAATCGGGTAATTCTCCCACTTCCATTCTGTAGGCCACAGCGTACCTGCCGTAACGAAAATGGTGCGGCTTTCCTTGAATGAACTGAACAGCATCCAGATCACCGGATAGAGCATCGCTATGGCCAGCGCGGCTACAAGCACATGGTAAAGAGGCCATTTGACCGTTTTCCAGACCATAATTTAGCGTCCCCTTTCCGCTTCGTAGAACACCCAATATTTAGAGGTTATAAACAGAATAACCGTCAAAATCCCAATAATGATCAGCATCATCCAGGCCATCGCGGAGGCATAGCCCATATTGTTAAACATGAACGCCTGACGGAACAGATACAACGAATAGAGCATCGTGCCGTCCAGCGGGCCGCCTTCGCCTTTGGAAATGATATATGCGGGCACAAAGGTCATGAAGGCGCTAATGGTCTGCATGATCAGGTTGAACAGAATGATCGGGCTGAGCAAGGGCAGTGTGATGCTGAAAAACTTGCGCACAGGACTGGCGCCGTCCACACTGGAGGCTTCATACATCTCGTGAGGAATGTTTTTCAGTCCTGCAAGAAAGATAAGCATGGAGGAACCGAACTGCCATACAGACAGCGCAATCAGCATGACCAGGGCGGCGTCAGGATCCCCGAACCAGCGCACAGGTCCCGCCCCGAACAGGGCGAGCAGCTTGTTGATCACACCTTCGTTGCTGAAAATATTCCGCCACATAATGGACACGGCCACGCTGCCCCCGATAATGGAAGGCAGGTAATACATGGTCCGGTAGGCCCCTACCATGCGTGACTTCGTATTCAGAATCATGGCAATGAACAAAGCAAAGATCAGCCTTAAAGGCACCCCGAGAAATACGTAAGTAAAAGTAACTCTAATAGAAGTCCAATATTTCGGATCGCCTGTAAACATTTTTTCGTAATTGTCCAGCCCTATCCAGCGGGGCGAGGTGAACAGATTGTAGCTCGTAAAGGAAAGATACAGTGAAATGAACATGGGAATGAACGTAAAAGCCAGAAAGCCGATGATGAACGGGCTGATAAAAGCGTACCCCGTCAAATCCGCCCTGAGCGTAGACTTCAGCCTCAAAAGGATCAACCTCCTTAAATGCGTCCGGCTCCCCGCGTAAGCCGGGCACACGGTATATCACGCTGTTCGTACGGCGGGCGCATAAGGGACAGGCAACGGACACCTGTCCCCAAGACCTGCCCTTTATGCGGAGCCGTGCTTTTTTTATCCGTCCGACTACATATTGTTCGCCAGGATACCGTTCGCGTCGGCACGGAATCGGGCTGCCGCATCCTCAGGCTTCATCTGCCCGAAGTTAACCTGTTCCACATAGTCCGTCAGGGCCGCGATCACTTCAGGCGATCCGACCGGAGGCGGAGGACTCATCGGTGAAGCCTTTGGCTCCATGGCAGCGACAAAATCAAATACCTGCTGTGTCTGTTCACTCAGCTCAGGCGCGATCGCTTCCTTGATCTTGCTGGAGATCGGCACGCCCCGTTCACCCTTGATCAGCTTGTTGGCTTCCGGATCATTGATGAAGAAGTCGATAAACTTGGCTGCCTCTTCCTTCACCTTGGAGCTTGAGGCAATGGACCAGTACATCGATGGCTGCATGTAGATCCCCTTTTCCATGTCGGGACCGAACATCGGAGCCAGCTCCATCGGTTTGTTGGCCACCTGCTGCAATGCCACATATTGGTTGGACCACTGCCATTCGCCGATGCCTTTGCCCTTCACAATCTGGTTCTCTTCGAGAATGCCTTTGGTCTGGCTTGTAATTTCCGGTGATGGTGTACCGCCGCTCTTAATGTTTTCAGCCATAGCCCCGAAGAAATCTGCGAACAGCTGGTCGTCATCATATCCCAGCGCGTTGCCTTCCGCATTGTACAGTGAGAGCCCTTTGGTGCGGAGGAAGTAATTAAAGAAAATATCCGCCTGCATACCATTGTCGAAATAGACACCTTTTGCCCCTGCCTGTTTGTTCAGTTCATTGTACTGATCCCAGGTCCAGTTCTCTGGAATGTCCAACCCGGTCTCCTTCAGCTTGGCCGGATCATATTGATATCCCAGCACATTAACTCCGGTAGGAATTCCATACTGCTTGCCTTCAACGATGCCTGTTTTCAGGACGTTTTCTGCTACATCTCCAAGCTGGACCGATTGGTTTACATAAGGCCCCAGATCCTCAAGCTGACCGTTTTTCGCATACTGGGTAATGTAAGACACGTCCATCTGGATGATATCAGGCAGCTGATTGGCTGCCGCCTGTGGCGCGAGCTTTTTCCAGTAGTCGTCGAACAAGGCGTATTCCACGTCGATTTTCACATTTGGATGCTTTTGCTTATACAGGTCGATGACCTGCTGTGTGTATTCATTGCGTTTATCCGACCCCCACCACGCAATCCGCAGTGTAACCTGTCCATCGCCTGAACTTTGTCCGGTATTATTGCCGCTTCCTCCTCCGCCGCTGCAGGCTGCAGTCAGCATGAGCATGAGAACCATGACCACCAAGAGACTCTTTTTCTTCATGTAGCTCTCCCCTTTTCGCTGGTATAGTGGAGCCCAACCGAAACATGCCTTATTTGTTGTTAACGCTTTCATTTGCTCCTGGCTGTATTGTCTCAAATCATCCCGCTATTTTGAATACACAAATCCGGCCTCAAATCTTCAAAAAACAGAGGGGCGCACACATGCTTTGGTTTATTTTAAGATTCCAAAGCATCTTTAAGAAATTGAAGTGAATTATTACGATATGCACTTGTTTTTGATTCGTCTATATGATGAAAAGTAACATTATCAATATTTGGAATATTTAATGTATCATAAACATAGCAAGAAGATAAGTAAAACACATCCAGCAGGGCTATCAGTCTTGAATCCATTGATTTGGGGTCATGTGGATTATCAGATACCGGGAAAACCAAAAATGGAACCTTATATAAAATGGCAAAAACTGCCCCATGAAAAGCACTAGTAATAAAATACTTAGCGTGTTTTATGTACCCTACAAATTCCTTCGGACCAACCGTAGCTGCTCCAGCAGTTGCAAGAGATATAATCTCGTATCCGTACTTTTGTGAAAGTGCTTCAGCATATTCCTGAACCCCTGTATCTCGTAAATCATAAGTGAGTATATAGGCTTTTTCTGGCGGAGTAGCAGCTATATCATCCCATTCGGATTTATCAAGAAGCATTACAGGATCCAATACATGAGTAACATCTCCATTTTTCGTCGTTTTCACAAAAGGGATTGCACTTTTTTCACGAACAGAAACAAAGTCTAAGGAATTAACGTGTGGAGCAAGGATATTTTTTCGATGGGGCTCTATTTCTGCTCCTCCCATGCTTGCTGCGTATGCAATTTTCGTTTTTGATGCTGGAACAAAAGAAAGTGCCATACAGGGTAAATTGTCATCGGAAAGAACATGTGGAATACCCCATATTTGGTCGCTACCGCAAACAAAAATATCGTAATCATCAACACATTCTGCAATATCAGATACTGTATATACACGTTCGCTGTGGGTAATGCTTTCGGAAAAAGTCCTAAAATGTTCAGCACTTTTAGCACTTTCACATGCTTGTAAGTAGTATTCGTTTTGCCACTTGAATGTAATTTGCTCACAATGAAATCCTAACTTAGCTATAGCTTTTTGCAGTGCATAAGCTCCAAGTTGGCCACCGTAATTATAGTTTTTATAATAAACAGTAATAATTCCAACTCTTTTCATAATATTCTCCCTTCCGACTGCCGCGTTTCTCTCGAACTGTCATAGTCGTTGAGATAAATCTCGTTGTATTTTAGGCTAATCATGAGACTTAATATACTCGGATGGCGTCATGCCGGTCCATTTCTTGAACACCTGACTGAAATACTGCGCATTGCCGCCAAACCCGAACATTTCCGCGAGCTCGAACACCTTCACATCTCCGCTACCACGGATGTACTCCGCCGCCCTTTCAATCCGGAAGCGGTTGACGTAGTGCGAGAAGGTTTCTCCAGTGACTTTTTTGAATATTTTTCCAAGGTAATCAGAATTCATATACAGCATCTGGCTGGCAACACCGTTCAGTGAAAGCTCCGCATTGGCATAGTTCTCTTCGATGATCAGGAGCATCTTCTCCACCGTGGAGGATTGGCGGCAAATGTTCCGCCTGTAGTACATAAACGTCAGCCGCTCCACCGCGTCTTTCACAAAGGTCTGCAAAGCCGGCAGCGTGCCAATCTCCGCAAGCTCCGCCATACGCGCCGTAAAGAGCGGGCGTTCCTCCTGCGGACAGATGCGGATCAGCGCCGCGTACAGCTGCAACACATAGGAACGAGTGACCGTAATTTCGTACCTCTGCTGTGCCATGATCGTGAACAGGCGTTCCACCTCGGCAGCTGCTTCCTCCACATTGCCCGCCTTGACCAGCAGGCAAAATTTGTCCTCATCCATTTCAAAATCCGCATTCTCTCTGGCCTCCGCCGGAGCGATATCCTCCTTGGTGATCAGACTGCCTTTTCCAGTATAAAAACGGTGATTCATACAGTGCAGCGTCTCCTTGTACATCCGCCTCGCATGTTGCATCCGGTCCCCTTCGCTAATCGCGGCAGTCACCTCCAGCTTGTAAAACTTGCTGAATGTAGCTCTCACCATCTCGATGTCCCGGATCAGCGCCGCCGAATCGGCCGGATTCTCCATGACGATCAGCAGCTGCCCTTCGATCGTAGTACTGAACAGCACACCTTGCAGCAGATCGGCGGCAATGTTTTGCAACGCAAACAAATGCTCCTGCTCATGCGCTTCCTCCACCCGCAGCAGCAGCATCCTGACCTCCCGCCCGCTCAGCTCAAGGCCGAACAGCTGCTGATAATATTCGAGCTCACGGCTGCCGTAGGTTTTGTTGGTAACAAGCTCCCGGAGAAACTGCTCTTTGACATGCGGCAGCATTTTGCGGAAATCCTGCTTCATGCGGCTGACGAAGGTCTCCCGCTCATGCTGTTCCTTCCTTTCTGTCAACAGCTCCGCCAGCGCCTCCTGAATTTGCTGCTCGTTGCACGGTTTCAGCAGGTAATGCTTTACACCATACTGCATCGCCCGGCAGGCATAATCAAAATCCTTATAGCCAGAAAGCATGATAAAGCGGATATCCGGGAACTGCTCATGCGTCTTGGCAACGAGACCGATGCCGTCCAGGCCGGGCATGGAAATATCGCTGATCACAATATCGGGCTGGACTGTACGGATTTGGTCAAAAGCCTCGATGCCGTTGCGGGCCGTTCCTACAAGCCGGGTGCCGGCGCTGCTCCAATCCACGACCTGTGAAATGCCGTCCAGAATGACACGCTCATCATCAACCAGCAGCACTTTGTACATGCTGTTCTCCCCCTTCGATTAAAGGAATCCTTATCGTGACCGACGTTCCTTCATTCGGCCGGCTGTCCAGCTCAAGCCCCCACTGTGGTCCAAAGGTCAGATGGATGCGCTCCTGAATATTGTTCAGGCCGATGCCCTGCCCGCGCGTCCGGACCTGACCGCTGCGCAGCCTGGCAAGGAACTCGCTGCTCATTCCCGGACCGTCATCCTGCACTATGACGAGCAGCACACCGTTCTCCTGACGCGCAGTGATTGTAATAGTGCATGGATCAATGTGCGGCTCAAGCGCATAATGGATGGCGTTCTCCACCAGCGGCTGCAGCGTCAGCTTGGGAATGAGGGCATTGTCCAGGCCATCTTCGATATCCAGGCTGAACCGGAGACGTTCTTCAAACCGGGTCGTTTGGATCGTGACATAACTGCGGACAATGTCCAGCTCCTTTGCAAGCGGAATCAACTGCTCCCGAAAGCTTACCGCGCTGCGCAGCAGAAAACCGAGCGCCTCGACCATTTCCGATATTTTATGCTGCTTGTTCACCTTGGCCAGCCAATTGACCGATTCAAGCGTGTTATATAAAAAATGTGGATTAATTTGCGCCTGAAGCGCTTTCAATTCTGTTTCCCGCAGTAACAACTGTTTGGCATAATTCTCGTTGATCAGCTCGCGGATGCGACTGATCATCTTCCTGTATGTCCGGTGCAACAACCGCACCTCATCATGGGATGTAGAAGGAATGAACCCGAGGGCTTCTTCCTCAAGCCTGTCCAGATCGCCCTTCTCAATATTGCGCATGTGCCCGATCAACTGGTGGATCGGCCTCGTAATGCTGCCTGACAGCCTTGCTCCTAAAACCAGGGCAACGATAAACAACAGGATAAAAATTACAGTTATCAATTGCTTAATGATTGCAATGCTGCGGAACATATCGTCAAACGGGGTTGTATGAAGATAGGTCCAGCCTGTGTAGGAAGAGCGTGCCTGTGCCGTAAAATACGTTCCCCCCGCATAAGTGCCGATTCCGTAGGGCTGCTCCCTCCCCAGCTCGGTTCTGAGCTCATCCGGATGAAGCAGCGGCTTTTCCGGATAAATGATTTGCGTACCGTCTGTGATGATAAGCTGACCCGTATCCTCATCATGAACACGGTCATTGACGATCCGGTCGATCCGAATGCGCATAACCAATGTCCCCAGGCCCTCCAGAGAAAATGAGGAGTCGCTGAAGGATTTGATCTGGCGGACCGCAAGCAGTGAGGAATGAACGCCGGCATACCAGGCGTTGGAGCCGTTCTTGCCCTCTGCCAGCCTGGTCAGATCTGACTGCAGCTGCTCGGACATGCCTTCCCTATTGCCCGCAGACATCACATAACGCTGATTGTCGATCAGCATCATGGAGTAGACATATTTCTCCGATCCGGCGAACGCAATCAGCCGGTTGGTAATCTTCCTGCGCAGCACCAATTTGTCGTAAGGGGACGTCTCATATTTAAGCTGCCGGAGATACTCCTGCAACTGCTCATCAGACACGACCTTGAAGGTAAGCTGCTCCATATCCTTGAGCTGATTTTCTATTCCGATGGAGGACATATTGAGCACTTCAGATGTCTTGAGATACATTTGCTCATCATAAATCCGGAACACATAACCCAGCACCGCCGCAAAAATAATAAAGCTGACAAGCATCAGCACTGAAATGAGCAGCATCATCCTACGATGAATCCCGGCATGTATGAAAGCGTTTTTAATGAAATGCGCCATCATATCTCCTCCTTCACGGTTCATGCGGTGCGGGGACAGAGCCGCGGATAAGCTTTAAGAAAAAAATACCCCATGCCCTGAACTTAGGCAAGAGGTATTTTCACAAAATGTACCATATCTTTCATTTTTGACCCCACTCATCCGTCGGCCTGGACTGCTGCGCCCGTTTCATGTAATCTTCGTAGCGGTCGTCCAGCTCCCTGGCCATACTGCGATACTTCAGCGTATGCTCAACAATGGGATCAAGCCGGGTCTGAATGCGGACCTCGTACTTGGGCGCAAGATTCACCCGTTCCCGCTCCTTCTTGTCCCCGGTCTGCATTTCGCCTTCTGTCAGCATTTCACGCAGCCTGCGTTCCAGTTCTTCCGGGTTTTCCATAACTTCATTCCTCCTTCGGCCGCATCGTGCAGCCGTGAATTCAGTATGGGCAGTTATGGCTGCAGCCATGTATATACGCTGGCCGGATTACTCCTGTCCGGTTGCCCCTGCTTGCTTCAAGACGGCAGCCAGCTCCTGATGAATCGCCCCGTTGCTGGCGATCACATGCCGGACACCGAGATCGTAAGGCTGGCCAAGCGTATCCGTGACGGTGCCGCCTGCTTCCTGTACCAGCAGCGCACCAGCGGCCAAATCCCAGGCGTTCAGCCCGACCTCCGTATAAGCGCTGAGTCGCCCGGCAGCCACATAAGCCAAATGCAGGGCAGCCGACCCGACAGCACGCAGACTTCTGACCTGCGGAGCCAGGGCTTGAACAGCCCGCATGTTGACAGGCATAGCAAAGCCGGGGTCCGGCGGAAAGCCGACAGCCACCAGACCGTCAGAGAGACGGTTCTCCCCGGATACGGTCATGGGATTGCCATGAACATAGACGCCCTTGCCTTTCTCGGCCACAAACATCTCATCCCGTGAAGGGTCGTAAATGACCCCCACGATAACCTCACCCTTATGAGCGAGGGCAATTGAGACGGAGTAGAAGGGAAGTCCGTGCACAAAATTGGTTGTTCCGTCCACCGGATCAACGATCCAGAGATACTCCTCTTCAAGCGCGGCGGCAAGTGCTTGGGCTGACGCCTCTGCTCCAGGCCCCACACCTTCTTCACCAAGGATGGCATGATCCGGAAAATGGGTCAGGATGAGCCGGCGAATCATCTGCTCGGCACCTTTATCCACCTCGGTTACGAGATCCTGCGGTGAATGCTTCGTGTTCAGCTGCTTGACGGTGCCCAGTCTGCTCTTGATCCATTCCCCCGCCTTGGAGGCGGCGTTGACCGCCACAGCGGTATAGCTTTTGCTTGATACGACATAGGGAACCTTATCTACGCCATTCTCCTTCAAAACGCTCACTCTACTTTCTATATCATTCTATCGAGCAATACACTGATGCTTTAAACAGGATACGCCGTGCCTGATGCAAAGTTTCGCCTAAATCCGAATTCAGGTGATCTGCTGCCTTTACGGCTCAATGCCATGCTCCTCAAACCGCGCTGCTGATGCACGCTTGTCCCCCTATGCGGTGGGGCCTCCTTACCAATCTTACCCGGAAAAAGCTTCAGCGATTCAATCCGTCAAGCGGAAAAAAGGAGCATGCACTCCCTTCGTCCGGCATATCTCCTGCGGTTAAATGTTCTCGTAGTTCAGTTTCGATCTGCGTTCATAACGCTCCAGCCCCAGGCTGATCATGCGGTCCAGAAGTTCCGCGTAGGGCAGCCCCGTCTCACGCCACAAAAGCGGGTACATACTGTAAGGCGTGAAGCCCGGCATCGTGTTGACCTCATTGATCAGAATCTTGCCGTCAGACTTGCGCAGGAAAAAGTCGGCACGGGTTATTCCGCAGCCTTCAATCGAGCGGAAAGCGTGCAGCGCCGCTGCGCGGATCTGCTCTGCCGTCTCTGCGTCTATCGGCGCAGGAATCAGCATTTCGGACTGGCCATCCGTGTATTTGGCGGTATAGTCGTAATACTCCGCCGAAGACATGATCTCGCCGGGCACCGACGCCATCGGCTCTTCGTTGCCGAGCACGCTGACCTCAATCTCGCGCGCATCGACAAACTCCTCGACGATAACCTTCAAGTCATAGCGGAACGCAAACTCTACAGCCTGCTCCAGCTCCTCCCGGTTGCGCGCTTTGGAAATGCCGACGCTGGAGCCCAGATTCGCAGGTTTTACAAAGCTTGGGTAGCCCAGCTTATCCTCCATTTCCTGAATGAGGCCATGGCGGTCGTTCTTCCACTGGGCATGACTGAAATAGCAGTACTGCACCTGCGGAAGCCCCGCCTGGGCGAACAGCTTCTTCATGACGCCTTTATCCATCCCGGCGGCTGAAGCCAGGACGCCAGCGCCCACATAAGGCATGTCGGCCATTTCGAACAGCCCCTGGATCGTCCCGTCCTCGCCAAAGGTGCCGTGCAGCAGCGGGAACATGATATCCGGTCCCGCCGGACCGCCATACAGTCTGGAGAACAGGGAGTCCATGGCTGCCTTCGTGCCGCCGGATGCATTCTCCAGCTTAAGCTCCCAGGCTTCTGCAAACGGTGCGTCCATCTCCTCTCCCTTTCTCCACTCGCCCTGCTTCGTAATATAAAAAGGAATAATTTTATATTTACTGAAGTCAAATGCATTCATCACGGCAAATGCAGTCTGCAGCGAGACCTCGTGTTCACCCGATTTTCCCCCGTATACCAAGCCTACGGCCAGACTCTTCTCAACCATATGTACCTCCGCTTTCCTTCTTCAAGTTGAACAGGCTGATGACGGTGCCAGCAAATCAAAACTGGTCCGTTATATGATAGAAGCGATAGACCGTATTCTCCGTCCACGCATAGGAATCTCGATAATCCCAGTATCGGTGGCGTGCGCATACCGTATGGGCGTTAACCAGCGGCATGCCGCCCGCATCAAAAGCCGTCACGATCGTGCTGTGCTGAAATCTGCCGCTCCCGTCCCAGTCATACAGAATTACATCTCCAAGCGTCAGCTGATCGGGTCTTGCTACTTCACTGGCAGCAAGTCCCCAGGTGCTGGAGCGCAGGTACAGTCCCAGACTGTTCGCCATGGCCCAGCTATAGCTCCACAATTCGCGTCCGCCCGCCATTCCTTTATACCACCAGCCCGATTCTCTTTTACCAGTATAGTGGATCGGCGCCCCCCCTGCAAAGAGACATTGGGAGACAAAATTAGTACAATTCGCTTCAAAATTTTCAAACTCGGGGTTGGTACCGTTCCACCATCGGTCCGCATAAGCGGCGGCTTCTTCACGGTGGTATCTGCTCTGCCTTGCCGCACTGCCAAAACCGAGCACACTATGATTAAGCAGCGGCATATTCTCGGCGTGGATGTATGCCACAGATTCAAACGGCGCTTCCGCGCCGGACAGCCGCTGCTCTCCGGCCACCCTCTCCACCCGTCTCACTCTCCATTCCGCGCCTTCCCTTCCGAAGGTCAAGCGCTCGCACTCCACCCGCTCCTCCCGGTGAGTCATGCCGGCCTTGTCATAAAAAAGGCGGACATGAAGAAGGACGTCGGCTACGACCCCCGCTTCCGTCTCCCGGAGCATGCGCACCGGCTTGACCCGTGTCTCGGCGTGAAGCGGAGTAGTGCCGCGTTCCCAGTGCCATTCCTTCATTCTGGCCATGCGCTCTCCTCTCTCCATCAGGAAACGCAGGTCTGTAACCACATTCTCCTCCTTGAGCGGACCGTATTCGATCTCGCATCTGTTGAACTGGTTTGCATATGTGAATAATGCCTGCTTCCAATCCGGGTGCAGCATGCCCTCTCCCCCTTTTCTGACCTGGCTTGCCCGACATCTGGGACATTCCTATCTTATCTGTATGAGCGCAAAAGGAATCCTATGAAGGGCATTTAAAACCCTTTACGAACAAGCATGAAAACGGTATACTTATAACAAAAGCTCTTATTTTGAAATAGAGTTTCATCAAGTGAAACAACTCTGTCGAGGAGGTATTTTAATGTCAGGAAAAGACCAGTTTTCAATAGCCCGCAGCCTGGATGTTAACGGCAAATCTTACCGTTATTACAGCCTGAAGGCTCTGGAAGAGCAGGGTGAAGCGGGGGTAACCAAGCTGCCCTTCTCCATCAAGGTATTGCTGGAAGCGGCGCTGCGCCAGTTTGACGGACGCGCCATTACGGAAGAGCATGTCAAGCAGCTGACGAAGTGGGCGGAAGAACGTGATGCCAATAAAGAAATCCCTTTCATTCCTGCACGTATCGTGCTGCAGGATTTCACCGGGGTTCCGGTTGTCGTTGATTTGGCGGCAATGCGGGATACTGTTAAGAAAGCCGGCGGCGATCCCAAGCAAATCAACCCGCTTGTGCCGGTCGACCTGGTTATCGACCATTCCGTTATGGTCGACGCCTTCGGCTCCAAGGATGCGCTGGATTATAACATCGGCGTCGAGTTCGAGCGCAATGAGGAGCGCTACCGTTTCCTGCGCTGGGCACAGACGGCATTCGATAATTTCCGCGCCGTTCCTCCTTCCACCGGTATTGTGCATCAGGTGAACCTGGAGTACCTGGCTTCCGTGGCCGCTACCAAAACCGTGGACGGCGAGACGGTTGTATTCCCCGATTCCCTGGTCGGAACAGACTCCCACACGACCATGATTAACGGTCTTGGTGTTGTAGGCTGGGGTGTTGGCGGCATTGAGGCTGAAGCAGGCATGCTTGGTCAGCCGCTCTATTTCGTAACGCCTGATGTCATTGGCTTCAAACTGACAGGCAGCCTTGCGGAAGGCTCAACAGCGACGGACCTGGCGCTTACCGTTACGGAAATGCTGCGCAAGAAGGGCGTTGTCGGCAAGTTTGTGGAATTTTACGGACCGGGTCTGGCGAACATCAGCCTCGCAGATCGCGCGACGGTCGCCAACATGGCTCCGGAATACGGCGCAACGATCGGTTTCTTCCCTGTAGATGCCGAGACGCTTGCTTATCTGCGCAGCACGGGCCGCAGTGATGAGCAGGTTGCGCTTGTTGAGGAGTATTACAAAGCTCAAGGTATGTTCCGTACAGCCGATACCCCTGATCCGGTGTTCAGCGATACAATTGAGCTGGATCTCGCATCCGTTGTGCCAAGCCTTGCAGGACCTAAGCGTCCGCAGGATCGGATTGAGCTTACGCAAATGAAAGAAACCTGGGAAGGCGTTATCCGTACGCCGGTTGATAAAGGCGGCTACGGCCTGAGCGACGAGAAAATCGCGCAAAATGTGCCGGTTACGCATAAAGACGGCTCCACAAGCGAGCTGACTACGGGCGCGGTCGTCATTGCAGCCATCACAAGCTGCACCAACACCTCCAACCCGAGCGTTATGCTGGGCGCTGGCCTGCTTGCCAAGAAAGCCGTACAGCGTGGCCTCACGAAGCCGAGCTATGTGAAGAGCAGCTTGACTCCGGGTTCGCTTGTCGTCACCGAGTATCTGCAGAAGGCCGGTCTGATCGAGCCGCTGGAGGCGCTCGGCTTCCACGTTGCAGGCTACGGCTGCGCAACATGTATCGGCAACTCCGGTCCGCTGCCTGAAGAAGTCAGCCAGGCTGTCGCCGATAACGATATGACGGTTGCAGCCGTTCTGTCCGGCAACCGGAACTTCGAAGGCCGTGTCCACGCACAGGTTAAAGCCAACTATCTGGCTTCTCCTCCGCTGGTTGTCGCCTATGCGCTGGCAGGCACGGTCAACATTGACCTGCAGAATGATCCGATCGGTTATGACCAGGAGAATCAGCCGGTCTACCTGAAGGATATCTGGCCGTCCTCCGAGGAAATCAAGGAAGCCATCAGTCTGTCTCTCAGCCCGGATATGTTCCGCAAGAAGTATGAAAATGTATTCACAGCCAACGAGAAATGGAACGCGATTGACGTTCCGGAAGGCGAGCTGTATGAGTGGGACTCAAACTCCACCTACATCCAGAACCCTCCGTTCTTCGAAGGGCTGCAGGACGGCGTGAAGGACATTCAGGAAGTCCGCAACGCACGCGTGCTTGCATTGATGGGCGACTCCGTAACAACCGACCATATCTCCCCGGCGGGCAATATCGCGGTGAACAGCCCGGCAGGCCAATACCTGACCGAGCATGGTGTGGAGCGCAAGGACTTTAACTCCTACGGTTCCCGCCGTGGCAACCACGAGGTCATGATGCGCGGCACGTTCGCGAATATCCGTATCCGCAACCAGGTTGCCCCTGGCACGGAAGGCGGAGTGACCAAGTATCTGCCAACGGACGAAGTCATGTCCATCTACGATGCTTCCATGAAGTATCAGGAAGCTGGACAGAATCTGGTCGTTATCGCCGGCAAGGAATACGGCACAGGCAGCTCCCGCGACTGGGCGGCGAAAGGTACATTCCTGCTTGGTGTGAAGGCCGTCATTGCGGAAAGCTTTGAACGGATTCACCGCAGCAACCTGGTCGGTATGGGTGTGCTGCCGCTGCAATTCCAGGAAGGCAATAGCTGGTCCAGCCTTGGGCTGAACGGCCAGGAAACCTTCGATATTCTCGGCCTCGATAACGAAGTGAAACCGGGTCAAACCCTCACCGTTATCGTGAAGCGCGAAGACGGCACAAAATTCGAGTTCCCGGTAACGGCCCGTCTCGACAGCATGGTGGATGTCGATTACTACCATAACGGAGGCATTCTGCAAACCGTACTGCGTCAGATGATTCAGAACAACAAGTAATATTTGTCCGTTATTCCAAGCCCTTCAGGACGTTCCAACGTCCTGAGGGGCTTTTTGCTGTGCTTCCAAGGCTTTATAATCATGTACAACAGATTCGAGACCCAAGGAGCGGATAAATCGTGAAAATAGATCGCCTGCTGGCCATTGTCATCCTTTTGCTGAACCGGCGTATGATTCAAGCCAAGGAGCTCTCCGAACGGTTTGAGGTATCGGTCAGGACCATTTACCGCGATATTGATGCGCTTGCCCGTGCAGGCATCCCTGTAGTGACCTATCAGGGCGCGGGCGGGGGAATCGGCCTGAGCGAAGGCTACCGTCTTGACCGGGCTTTGCTTAATGATGAAGAGCTGGCCGCCATCGTCACCGCTCTACGCAGCCTGGCAACCTCCGATCCGGAGGCGGACCATCCCTCCTTGCTGTTGGAGAAGATACAGCAAATCATCCCCGCTTCCAGGGCGGAGCATTTTCGTTTCCGTACCGAGCAATTCATCGTGGATTATTCCGATTGGGGCAGCCGCGGGGAATTGCAGGGGGTCCTCTCCCTGCTCAAGCAGGCCATCAGCGGGCTTCACCCCGTCCACTTTCGCTACAAGGACGCAGAGGGACGAGTAAGCTCCCGCAGCTTTGAGCCTTATACACTGGTGCTGAAGCATCATCAATGGTACGTGTACGGCCGCTGTATGGCACGCGAGCAGTTCCGGATGTTCAAGCTGATCCGGATGCGTGAGGTCACTATTGCCGAAGACTCTACATTTGTCCGTGAATCGATTGTGCTTGAAGAACTGCCCTGGCAGCAAAGCTGGAACAAGCCGGATAACCAGATAAGGCTGGTGCTGCGTTTTAGTCCTGACGGGGTCCATCTTGCCGAAGAATGGTTTGACCATGAGAATTTGGAGGAGGATGATGACCGGAGAATCATCGTAACATGCCGCTTCCCGGAGAACGATTGGCTGTACGGCTTTATCCTCAGCTTTGGCGTACACGTGGAAGTGCTTGAGCCTCCGCACGTACGGGACCGTATTCGCACTATGGTGCAGCAGATGCAGCATAATTACGATGGCACCACTTGAACATGACAGTATGCTGTCATGTTTGCCTCCATATACTGAGGAACATATATACAGTTCAAAGGAGGCACATGAAATGAGAACTAATGAACAATGTCAAAGCTGCGGCATGCCTATTAACAGTGAAGAGCTGGCAGGTACCGCTGCAAACGGAAGCCTGATCCAGCCTTTAGAGTTCGTTGAAAAAGAAGCCTTTACACTGGCCGGGAAGGCAGTTCGCACAACCAATGCCGCAGAAATGACAGGTCAAGGCCTCATTCCCGGTCTATGGGCTTCCTTCCTCCAGGAAGATAAGGAGCATAAGCCTTCCGGGCCCGTTTACGCGTGCTACACAGACTATGAAAACGGAGTATACGGAAAATATACCTTTCTGTTAGGACATATTGCGCCTCCTGGTGACAAGATTCCGGATGGGCTGTCTCCAGTTACCCTGCCTGCTGCCAGATATGCTGTCTTCCGGACCGAATATGGACCGCTTCATCAGGTTGTAGCTGAAGCCTGGCAGCGCATATGGCAGTGGCCTGCGTCTGTTCAGGGGCTGGAACGAACCTTTTCCGGAGACTTCGAGCTTTACAATGAGTTCGCGGAAGATGCCGGGAGCGGACAGGCGGACATTTATATTGCAGTGAGATAAAGTACCATTCGACAGCACTAAAAAACGTTGCATAAATCTGATAAATCCGATCCATCCAACGGGGCCTGCAGCGGCGGACCAAGACTTGATAAATAAAGTCTTGGACTGCCGCTGTTGTCAGGAATTTAGAGTTATTTTATATCGGCAGTTGACTAATATATGTTAATTGTATATCATTGATATATGAAATGAGCTTCTTTTCTTTACTTCTTATCAAGAATAGGGGTGATTAAGCTAATGCGAAATGAACGGCCCAACGAGACGCGTACAAGAATTCTGAAATCTACAGCCCAGTTGCTGGCCGCTTCACCAGCCGGTGACATTTCAAACCGCGAGGTATGCGAAGCCGCAGGAGTAAAAGCACCGACGCTGTATCATTACTTTGACGATAAAGAGGCTTTATTACATGCTGTGGTTAAGGAGGCATTTGATCAGTACCTCGCTCAAAAAAGAAAGATTGAACATACAGGTGACCTCATTGCCGACTTTAAAAAGTTATGGGATATGCATATCACTTTTGGACTGGATAATCCGGCGCTGTATGATCTGATGTACTGTCGGGCATCCACACACACGGTGTCACCAGCCGCCGCTACCGCCCGCTCGGAGGTAATGGAGTTCATGCGTCATATTGAAGATGTCGGCCGGCTGCGGTTACCGATCAACGTATCAACCGATCTTTTAGAGTCGGTCGCGACAGGGCTAACGTTTCATCTCATCCGCTCGAACAGCAACATTCACCATCCTCTGGTCTCCATTACCCGCGACATGCTGATCTCGATCTTAATTGGGCTCGCCCCCTCATACGATGATCAGTTGGTCTCACCACAAATCGTAGAAGCCGCTTCTACTTTGCGGCATGAATTATCCAAAGTCCAAATTTCTGCTCTAAGAGCTTCCGAAACTGCACTGCTTAAGGAATGGCTTGACATATTGTCTGGCAATTAGAGCTCACTTACTGGAGGGTATATTATGATTTAACTAAGCTTAAGAACCGCAATGAAGAAACAATAAACAACGTAAAAAACAAGCTGCTGGGAATGAAGGGCAAAATTGAACATCTGAAGGATTTATCGGTTGGGGTGGACTTTACTCACACTCAAATTTCTTATGATATAGCGATGGTGGCACAATTTAATTCAAAAGAGGATTTTAATGCTTATCTTGCACATCCTGCACATCTTGAAGTTGCTAAATATATTTTTGGAGTTCAAGAGAAGGTGGTAACCGTGAACTACGAAATATAATATGGATTTTTCGCTGACTCTAGCGATGTATGCAAAAAGGTACCCACAGCCCAAACACTTTTTTTTCAAAGTGTCCAGTCTATGGGTACCAGTTTATAAAGGGCGCCCTTTACTTTTACAGCACAGCTTTCATCTATTCATTATGGTATCAGCTGCTCCGACCCCCGCGATATTCCAACGCTTTTTCCTCCAAACCTGCGGCAATAGCCTCCTCCTCGCCGATTCCCTTCTCTGCGGCAAACGCCCGGATATCCTGTGTGATGCGCATACTGCAAAACTTCGGGCCACACATCGAACAAAAGTGTGCATTCTTCGCCCCCTCGGCGGGCAGCGTCTCATCATGATACTCAAGCGCACGTTCCGGGTCGAGGGACAGATTGAACTGATCGCGCCAACGGAATTCGAAGCGGGCCTTGGACAGCGCATCATCCCGCTGCTGTGCCCTTGGATGGCCTTTGGCAAGATCCGCGGCATGGGCGGCGATCTTGTAGGCGATCACCCCTTCACGCACATCGTCCTTATTCGGCAGGCCAAGATGCTCCTTCGGTGTGACATAACAGAGCATGGAGGTTCCGAACCAGCCGATCATGGCAGCGCCAATCGCGGAGGTAATATGGTCATATCCGGGGGCGATATCCGTCGTAAGCGGCCCCAGCGTATAGAATGGTGCTTCCTTGCAGATTTCCATCTGCAGATCTACGTTCTCCTTGATTTTATGCATAGGCACGTGACCAGGCCCCTCAATCATCACCTGTACATCATGCTTCCAGGCAATCTGCGTTAGCTCACCCAGCGTCGCCAGCTCGGCCATCTGAGCTTCATCGTTGGCATCATAGATACTTCCCGGACGCAGGCCGTCCCCGAGCGAAAAGGCGATATCATAGGTCTTCATAATTTCACATATCTCTTCGAAGTGTGTATACAGAAAGTTCTCCTGGTGATGAGCAAGGCACCAAGCCGCCATGATGGACCCGCCCCGCGACACGATGCCTGTCATCCGCTTGGCGGTCAGCGGAATATAACGGAGCAGTACGCCCGCATGAATCGTAAAATAATCCACTCCCTGCTCCGCCTGCTCAATCAGCGTATCGCGGTATACTTCCCAGGTCAGCGCTTCGGCCTCCCCATTGACTTTTTCCAGCGCCTGATACAGCGGCACCGTTCCGATCGGCACGGGAGAGTTGCGGATGATCCACTCACGCGTCGTGTGAATGTTGCGGCCTGTCGACAGGTCCATCACCGTATCCGCTCCCCATCTTACGGCCCAGGTCATCTTCTCCACCTCCTCCTCAATGGAGGAGCTTACTGCCGAGTTGCCGATATTGGCGTTGATTTTGACATGAAAATGGCGGCCGATCAGCATCGGCTCACTCTCCGGGTGGTTGATGTTGGAGGGCAGTATCGCCCTTCCGCTCGCCAGCTCCTGTCTTACAAATTCCGGATCAAGCCCCTCCCGGATTGCTGCAAATTCCATCTCCGGTGTTATGATTCCCCGGCGGGCATAGTGCATCTGGGTAACGTTACGCCCCGGCAGCGCACGCAGCGGCCGGCTGACAGCGCCCGGGAATTCCTCGGCAGGACGGGTCCCCGACCGAAGTCCGTTATCCCCGGGCTGCACTGCCCTTCCTTCATAACGAGCGACATCCTCTCTCTCCTCAACCCACGCCTGCCGCAGCTTGGGCAGCCCCTTGCGGATATCCGCCTGATTCGCCGGGTCGGTCATGGGCCCGCTTGTATCGTACACACGCAGCGGGGCATTATGCTCAACTCCCTGCGGTGTATGGGTGTCATGCAGCGTTATCTCTCTTTCGGGCACCAGAATATCAGGTCTTGATCCCTGGATGTAGACCTTGCTGCTTGCCGGAAAGGCTCCGATATCCGTATTGGCTCCTCCCGCTGCTGCTGTTTTCCGTTTGCTCTCTGTCATCTGCTTGCTCCTCCCGAGTCGTCATATTCCTCATCGGGATCATACCGGAGAAAAAAAGATGCTGTCGGCCAGCTGCAAAATACGGGCCAAGCACGCTGTCTTGTCCTTGCGGCGGACGGCGGTGCGAAACGAATTTTGCAGCAAAATGAAAAAGCCGGTTCCCGAAGGAACCGGCTGTATGCAAACAGGCCTCCATGCATTACCAAGGTATGCCCCTGGCTGCTGCACATGCTGCCTATCCATATGATTTCATTGGCCGGTTACTTCCCTACGCTGGTATGATCCAGATCAGGTACAAAGGGTCCGGAACCTGGAACGGTTCCATCTCAGCCCGGTATTACGGGCCCCCCCAGTAACTTCGGCAGCATCATGCCGCCATTATAACTATGCTGTTTCACAGACGGATGCCTCCGCCTTCCAGTTCAGGTTAGCCTAAAAAGAAAAGTTTGGCAACCCCTAAGGGAGCAGCGTTCCCATTTCCTTCCCCGCTTCCACGATAATAGGAGCAAATTCATGCAAGGTCTCGGACGAAAGTCTACTCACCGGCCCGGAAACGGAGAGCGCTGCCGTCATCTCCCCTTTATGATTCATAATCGGGGCGGACACAGCCGCCGCTCCCGGCTCGCGCTCCTCGTAGCTAGTCGCATAACCCTTGACGCGTATTTCCTCAAGCTGCTTCCAGTAAGCTTCATCCCCGGCCAAAGCCTGCAGCTCAGGTCCCTTCTTCAACTGCTCCAGTTCCTCCGATGAAGCAAAGGCTACCAGCACCTTGCCGGATGCACCAACGGACAGGGGCATGCGGGCCCCGACGGTCGCTACCCGGCGGATGGCCTGCGCACTCTGCACAGCCTGGATACGGATACGTTCATCCCCGTCCCGGATATACAGGCTCACTGTTTCGCCCAGACGGTCACGGAGCTTCTCCATCAAAGGCAGCAGCAGAACCGCGGGATCCTCATTGCGTGACATATGGGTCGACAGCTCCCAGATCCGAATGCCCAGCCGGTACTTCTCCGTAGCTGCATTGCGGATGATAAAGCCTCTTTCCTCCAGCGTCGTGAGCAGACGGTGAACCGTGCTTTTGTGCAGCCCTATTTTTGCCGCAATTTCCGTCAATCCCAAATCAGTGGCTTCCGTAAAACACATCATGATGTCCAAAGCCCGCTCGACAGCACGGACAGTCAGCTTCCGGTCCTCCACGGCGGCTGCCCCCTCTCTCTTGTGTTTATCAATATTTTCCAACAGACCGATCATGGCTGGATACAGTCATTTTTTCTGAGCTTAACCGTTTCACTCAATGAAACTTGGTTACATAAATTATATAAAATTTCAGGACAGACTGTAAACTGTTTTAGCGACAGCCCGGTATATAATTCAAGGAGGAAAATATTATCAATTACTGTCGAATTGACTTTGCAGCTGCTGCCTTTTACGATTAAAGGAATAGTGCTGTTAGCTGGCACCCGGAATTGACTTTATTAATGATCAAGGAGGCTCTTCGATGATTGCGTCACCTCAAGGCGGCGCCCCGGTGCAGCCTGCCGTCAACGAGCCGTCCGCCCAGCTTTCCCCCCGGTTAATCCGGTTTAAGCATATCGTCATCGCGCTTGGTTTGTCGGTTGTGTTCTTTTTAATGTTCTGTTTTATCGCTTTGCATGCTTATATTGTCTGGTTTCTGTCCAATCCGACCGTAGCTCCGCTGTATTCCAATCCGCTGCAGGCCAAGGACATGGCATATGAGGAAATCAGCTTTCCCGCCAAGGACGGCAGCCGTATGATGCAGGGCTGGTATATTCCTGCGCAGAATTCCAGCAAAACGATTGTCTTCAGCCACGGCTACGGCGCCAATCGAGAGGAAAGCTGGATTCCCATGTATGATTTGGCCCATTATGCGCACAGGCAGGGCTTTAATGTTATTATGTTTGATTACGGCTTTGCCTCGCAAACCAACAGAGAGGTCGCTACTGGCGGCAGAGCCGAGTCGCGGCAGCTGCTCGGCGCCATTCAGCTTGCTAAACAGCGGGGAGCCCAGGAAATTATCGTCTGGGGCTTTTCCATGGGGGCCGGTACGGCGCTGCAAGCGGGCCTGGAAACCAAGGACGTGGACGCCATGATTTTGGACAGCACCTTCCTGCTGGAGCCTGACACGCTGTATCATAATATACGGAACCAGATTGATCTGCCCCGTCATCCTTCACTTGAAATTCTGGAGCTGCTGTTCCCCGTTCTGAACGGGACAGGTCTGCAGCAAATTCCTTATCAGCAGGTGAAGACGGAGGATTACCCTTTCCCGATCTTCTTTATCCACGGCACCAAGGATGAGAAAGCTCCGTATCCGATCGCGGAAGCGCTGGCAGCCAGCCAGACCCATCCCGCCTCGGACGTCTGGATTGTGGAGAATGGGCTGCATGAGCTCATCTTCCGGGAGCACCCGCGCGAATATTTGCGCAGAGTATCCACGTTTCTAAGCAATGTGCAGCAGCCATAGGCTTCCGAAAAAACCAACAGAATAGCTATTCGTAGTGGATTTATATTATCCCTTCACGGCGACGGTGAACAAGAGGTCATGCTCAAATGACTCAATCACTGGAAACCGGAAGGGATTTTTTCTATTTTAAACATATCCTGCATGATTTTTTCATATTGGCAAAAGATATATCTGGCTTGGATTATCAGCTGGAGGTAGAACCATGTGGCAGCTCATTGTAGACCATTTCCCTAAACTGATCATTTTTCTGCAGGCTCTTCTGCTTGCACTGGCTCCTTTGCTTGTTTATCTGATTATCAGAAGATTTAAAGTCATGGAGGGCAGAACAAGCAGACGGAAACAGAAGCTGGAGTATTACAAGACACACCCGGAGGCGGCACAGCCTGTTTCTGTGTCTACTGAGCAAGGAGAGAGAGTTCATTGTTTTACTGAGGATCATCAAACCAATATCACGCTATTCAGAAATGCTGCGACCGATATGTCCGATGTGAATGAACACAAAATATTTCTGAAAAATCCCAATATCGAAATAGCGCTATTTTTCGTAGAAGGACTTATGGACAAAATCGAATTGGAGGAGCATACGATCAAACCGCTGCTGGAGTGGGGAAACTCTTTGCAGGACCTGGATCTTCTGCCACAGGGCGAAGAATTCGGGACCATGCTCGTTGAAGAGGTATTGATCGTTTCTGAAACCAGATACACACAGGATGTGAAGGCTGCTTTAAGAAAAGTATTGTTCGGCTCAGTTCTGCTTTTAATAAACGGGGTGCCGGGAGCGATCCTGCTCGGGGGACCCAAGGGGAACACCCGCGCTGTAGAAGAGCCCATCTCGGAATCCGTGCTTCGTGGTCCCCGCTTGGGCTTCACGGAGACACTCAGCGACAATACAGCCATGCTGCGCAGACATGGTGAAAGCGGTGAACTGGCCATGCTGTCCTACAGGATCGGCACCAGGGTCGAAAAAGAGCTCAAGGTGGTCTACTTTCGGGATATAGCCGATCCTGAGCTTGTAGAAGAAGTCAAACGCCGTGTAAGCACGATAGATGTGGATGAAGCCCTGGAATCGGGATATGTGGAGCATCTGATCGAAGACAATTTTCTCAGTCCTTTCCCGCAAATTCAAAGCACCGAAAGGCCGGACCGCGTCATGGCGGCACTGCTGGAAGGACGGGTGGCCATTCTTCTGGACGGTTCCGCTTTTGCGCTGATCATGCCGGTAACGTATTCCATGATGCTTCAATCCCCCGAGGATTATTATGAACGCTGGATTGCAAGCTCTCTTATTCGCTCACTGCGCTTTATGGCCGCCCTGATTTCTTTATTTGCTCCGGCTATCTATATTTCCCTTATTTCTTTTCACCCGGGGCTGATACCGACGAAGCTGGTCATCTCTATCATCAGCACGAGGCAGAGTGTTCCCTTCCCCACGCTGATTGAAGCCCTGATTATGGAGATCTCCATCGAGATTTTGCGTGAAGCCGGTTTGCGTCTGCCCAAGCCCATTGGTCCGGCTATGGGGATTGTCGGGGGGCTTATTATCGGCCAGGCGGCGGTAAATGCCGGAATCGTGAGTCCCATTCTGGTTATTATCGTTTCTGTCACGGCCATTTCCTCTTTTGCCGCACCGATGTACAGCGCGGGAATTGCTCTGCGCTTGCTGCGCTTTCCGATCATGCTGACGGCAGCGGTGTTCGGCCTGTATGGAGTAGTCATGTTTTTCGTGTTTCTGTGCATCCATATGTTAAAGCTGCAAAGCTTTGGCATTTCCTATCTGGAGCTGGCCTCCCCCCATTCCTTCAGCAGCTGGAAGGATTTCTTCATCCGGGCACCGCTTCAGTTCATGAGATTCCGGCCAGCTCTGCTAAAGAGTATGAATCCCAAACGCAGAAAATAAACCGTCAGGAGTGGTGCAAGGTGACGATCCGCAAAACCAAGGCCAAACGGCTCACTACCGCACAGACAACAGCCATATTTGTTTGTTTTATCATGGGCGCAGAATTGATCACCCTGCCCCGTCAAACTGTGGAACTTGCCCGTACAGCGGATGTATGGCTTTCGATCATATTAAGCGGATGCGCTACCTTTCTGTTTGTCTGGATTGGGATCAAGCTGAGCCGGCTTTTCCCATCTGTCTCTTTCTATGAATATGTACAGCAGATTACAGGCAAATTCATTGGAAAAGGTCTGGGGCTGCTGATCGCCATTTATTATGTGAGCATAAGCGGCTTTGAACTCCGTTCTGTCAATGAGGTGACTTCCTTTTTCCTGCTCGAAGGAACACCCATATGGGCGCTGTCATCCTTGCTATTATGGATATCGTTATACCTTTGCCTTGCTGGAATATACGGAATAGGGAAAATAATTCAAATCATCTTTCCTATTATCATTCTTGCTTCTATACTCATCTGCTTTCTGGGTGTGAATGTATTTGAGCCCAACCATTTGCGCCCCGTGCTGTCCGAAGGATTGTCCCCGGTTTGGAAGGCCATGAAAAGCACCCCGCTGGCTTTTGCGGGAAGCGAGTGCCTGCTATTTATTCTTTGCCAAATGGAGAGGCCTCAGCAAGCGACCAGGGTTGCCGGAATGGGGCTGGGGATCGTGGTGCTGTTTTACACGGTGTCAACCATCATTTGTATTGGTGTTTTTTCAGTTGAGGGCGTGATCACACGCATCTGGCCTTTTTTCGATCTGGTTCGCAGTGTTGAAGTGGAATTTCTTTTGCTGGAACGGCTTGAAGCGCTTCTGTTTTCCATCTGGATTTTGCAGATTTTCTCAACCTTCACGCTGGCTTATTACTGTGCGGCACTCGGGATATCGCAAATTTTCAAGGTTTCTTATGCGAAAACTTTATTTTTTCTGCTCCCGCTGATTTACATCGTATCCCACATTCCCAAGAACAGGAATGAAATATCCGCTATGGCCATCGTTCTTGGGTATGCAGCTTGCATTTTATTCGCTATGGTTCCCACGATCCTGCTACTGATCACTTATTGGAGGCGACTTGGCCATGATTAAATTCCGATCAGGCCTAACTGCAATGACTGCCCTTCTGCTCTGTTCAACGCTTACAGGCTGCTGGAGCAGCTCTCCCATCGAAGACCGCAATCTGGAGGTCGGGATTGCATTGGATACGGGAACACAATCCCGCGAAGAAAAAAGGCTGCAGAAAAGAGGGGGCGGATATCCGAAGCAGGAGCTCATACGCAGAACCGTGCAATTCGAATTACCGGAAGCACATGGGGGTTCCGGTTCAAACGGAGGGCCTTCTCAGGCGAAAAACTTCTATAACCTTGTGGAAACAGGGGATTCCATGATGGAAATCACCCGTGAAACCTATCTGCAAACCAATTCCCCTGCCGGATTTCACCTAAAGACGATTGTTATCAGCTCCAGCCTGCTCAGCCGAATTTCCATGTACGAGTTGCTTGACTATTTTCTGCGGGACAACGATATCCGGCTTAGCCTGAAGGTCATGATCAGCACCGGGACTGCAAGTGATGTGCTCAAGAAAACAACTGTGCCCGGTCAGGTTCCCGCCCTTGCATTGAAGGAACTATTCGACAATCGCAAACGCAACTCGCGCATGGCCAAACCGCTTCCGCTAGCCAAAATCATTGGTCCTTTAAAGTCAAACAAAAGCTTCATCCTGCCCAATGTCATTACCACAGATCATGAAATCAAGGTAGCCGGGGCCGGGGTCATCAAAGGGAAAACCCAGAAGTATGCCGGATTCCTGAGCGAAACCGAGGTGGAGGGCCTGCAGTGGATTAAAGGCGATATCGCCGGAGGGATCGTGAAGGAGGCAGACCCACAGTCCGGTAAAATAATTGAATATGAGATTAAATCAGCAAAAAGTAAAATTCAAGCCATCATGGATGGAGACGACATTTCCTTTCACGTGCACATGACCTCCAACGGACGTATAGCAGAAAGCTTCAAGCCGGCTAAAAACTTGAGCAACAACAGGCTGATGGCTCAGGAAAAGAAATGGGTCGAAGAGAAGGTGAATGAGCTTGCCCAAAATGCCGCTGCCAGAATGCGTGAGCTGCGGGTTGATGTCGGAGGCTTCGGCGAGGCCCTGCGTATTCAACACCCGGAAGTATGGAAGAAGGTCAAGAACGACTGGGACAACGCCTTCGTCAACATTCCCGTCACATACAGTACAAAGATACAAATTGAGGATTACGGCGCTGCAACTATGACGGTAAATTAATCGCGGTTTGTTCCCGGCTACCCGAATAAGACAGGGGCCTCCCGAATATAATACGCTGTCACATCCTTGGAATGAAAGGATGCCGGAAGGGAGGTCCAGTTTAATGACAGATACACACGGCTCTATGCCGTCTGTTCGGATACTGGAGCAAATCGATAGCTGGAAGGGCAACGAAAGAAGCTATATAAGCGCATTGCAGGAAACGATGCCTGATCTGGAGCCTGCCTATGTGCAGCTGCTGGATGACTGGGGGCGGGTATTCGATGCCACTCGGAAAATCACCGCCGAAGCGCTGGACGAGATATGGGAACGGTCGGGATTGCAGTCTGAAAAGGATACGGGGGATGTTGGTGAAGATCCGGAAACAGTCCGCACATTGCAATATCTGCTGCGCGAGTCCGCCAGGCAGTCCCGTGAGTTCCGGAGACAGCTATCCCTGCTTCAATCCACCAGCGCCGCGCTCCGCAGTTCGCCAACCGCAGCAGCGCTGCTGCAGCGGGCGGAAGAGGATAGCGCCTATTACCAGATGGCTGCAGAAGGCATCCATCCGCCGGGACACCTTCCCCGCTCCACAGAGGAAGAGCGCAAAGCGTCCAACCCCCGGCCTGTGCCTATCGGCGGCCACACCCTGCCCCCGCTCCCCTATCCTTACGACGCGCTTGAACCCTACATCGATGAAGCAACAATGCGGCTCCATCATGACAAGCATCACAAGAGCTATGTAGACGGGTTGAATCAGGCGGAAAAAAAGCTGGAGGAAGCGCGTAAAACAAATGATTTCGCCCTGGTCAAGCACTGGGAGCGAGAGCTGGCTTTCCACGGGGCGGGACACTATCTGCACACCCTCTTCTGGGAAACGATGAGCCCTCAAGGGGGAGGAACGCCGGTCGGGGCGTTGGCCGATCAGATCCGGCAGGATTTCGGCAGCTTCGATGCCTTCAAGAAGCAATTCAGCGAGGCAGCAGACAAGGTGGAGGGCTCCGGCTGGGCTATCCTGGTGTGGAGCCCGCGGGCCGGTCATCTGGAAATCCTGCAGGCCGAGAAGCACCAAAATCTGTCGCAATGGGATGTAATCCCCCTGCTGCCGCTGGATGTATGGGAGCATGCCTATTATTTAAAACACCAGAACGAACGGAGAAAATACATAGACGACTGGTGGAACGTAGTTAACTGGCCTGCGGTCGACAGACGGTTCGCATATGCTTCACAGCTCAGATGGGCACCTTACTGAGCTGGTTTTTCAGCTAGCTTCTGATCTCACGGTCATAACGCTCCCGCAGAGCTTCCCCCTCCCGCTCCAGCTCTGCGGGAGATATGACGTGCGGAGCGGCGGAGTCCAGCAGCAGATTCCGCCGCTTCAGCATCCCGCGTAAGGAATCGGCATAAGCCTCCACAGACGGCACCCCTGCCAGCTCCTGCAGGCTTCCCATCGTTCCCTGTCTGACTTCAGGATAGCCGGTATCCGTATCCTGTGCAGCCATACTGTAGTAGCGCCTTACTTCTTCAGCACGTGCCTCACCGCTGCCTCCCACAATAATAAAAGCGGTAATGATGTACGCCTTGGCTTGTCTCCGCTGGGCAATTCCGCAAAATTTGCGCCCCCCGATGGCAAGATCATAATCACCCGGACAAAAGGAGCCGGCAACTTCACCGGCTGCCGCCGCCGTGGACCATGGAGCCAGAGCCTCACCTATGAGCTCGGCCATCAGGCGAAAATCATCATGGATGTTGATCGAATGCTGCGGATTCGGGAGGATCAGCGACAGGTTCAGTACGCCTTCATCCAGCAGCACCGCCGCCCCTCCTGATGGACGCACGCACACGGGCATGCCCTCTCCGCGCAACAGAGCCATCGCTTCCTCGGCCCTGGACAGCCTGCGATCACGGTGGCCGATCACGAGCGCCTTCGAGCAGCGCCACATATGAAGCAGCGGCGCCGCCCCCTGCCCTACCTGCCGGCAGGCCAGTTCCTCCCAGGCGAATGGCCGCCATATATCCCCCTGCAAGTCCCAGACGCCTCTGTCCACGATATGAAATCCGGTCAGGCTATCGCCCAATTTCCGGTCTATTGTCTGTTCAGCCACACAAATCCCCCCTTGACGCAATACTCAACCGGTCTGATATAAGGAAAAAGAGCAAGTATTGATGGTACTGACCACCAAAATACTCGCTCTTTTGCAATCAAACAGCCCCGATCTTATTCCCTGACCAGTGACAGAAATTCGGCCCGCTGTGCCGCGTTCTCACGGAACGAGCCGCGAACGGCCGAGGTGACTGTCTTGCTGCCTGGCTTCTTCACACCCCGTGCGCACATGCACAGGTGCTCTCCTTCCACAACCACCATCACGCCATGAGGTTCAACCGCTTCCATCAGCGTGTCCGCAATCTGGGAAGTAATGCGCTCCTGCACCTGCAGACGGCGGGATACAGCTTCTACGAGACGGGCAAGCTTGCTCAGACCTACAATTTTGCCGCTCGGTACATATCCAATGTGCACTTTCCCGAAGAATGGGGCCATATGATGCTCGCACTGGCTGTAATACACGATGTCTTTAACGATGACCAGCTCTTCATGGTTCTCGTCAAATGTCACACCCAGCACTTCGCGGGGATCGACCTCATAGCCGGCAAAAATCTCCTCATACATGCGAGTCACGCGAGCGGGAGTATCGAGCAGCCCCTCACGGTCCGGATCTTCACCGATCAGCTTCAAAATTTCGCTGATGTGGTACTCAATTTTATCGCGGTTATCCGCCACTCTGCGGTTCATGTAATCTTTGACTCCAGCCACAATAACCCTCCTACGCAGCATCAGGTAATGGTGCTGTCTGTATGCTCGCTATTTTCTGCGCCCCTGATTTCTGCGGTTGCCGGGTTGGTTTCTGTTAAACTGCTGGTTTTTCATCATCTGCTGTGCTTGCTGCATCTGTTTGCTGTTCAGGTTGTAGCCCATCTGCTTGGCCATTTTTTGCAGTGCCTCAGGATCGCTCTGCATTTTCTCAAGCTGCTTGCGCAAATAGTAAGCTCCGATGAAAAATCCCCCGACCAATCCGACAATCAGGGTAACAATTGGAATGACAATATTCCACCATGCCACGAAGACGTCACCTCTGTATATTTGCTATCTTTTGATGAAAATATGCTGATTTAAAGCACTAGCATATAATAGCATTTTCACAAGCTGCGGGCAAACGAAATTTTACGAAAAATCAGGCCATTACGGCATCGATAAAAACGGTGGTATGCCGGGCCAGATCCATTTCCTTGACATCGAGATCGGGCCCGCTTTCCTTCACCAGTCTCACGACAGGCCTGCCGGGCAGCCCGCGGTGCTGGCGCACGACGACCCCCGTTTCCTTCGTGGATAATTTCACGGCCGTCCCGTTCGGGTAGACCGAAATAATGCGGGTGAATTCCACCAGCGCTTCACGGTCAAGCTCCGTACCCGACATGGCCATCATTTTCTCGCAGGCTACATGGGGCAGCATCCGGCCTCCGTTGAAATCATTCACCAGGTTGTCGTACATGTTGGCGACCGCCACAATTTTGGCATACTGATGAATCTCCTCAGCAGACAGGCTGCGGGGCATGCCCTTTCCATCGATCCTTTCATGGTGCTGCAGGGCGACATGGGCGACCATGAGACTGAATTCCCGCTTGTTTTTAATAATTTCAAAGCCGGACCAGGTATGGTGCGATTTCAGAATATCCTGCTGCTTGGGGGTGTCTGCCGTACTGATCTTCCCTATATCATGGAGAAGCGCGCCAATCGCCAAATCCTTCAGCTGTCCGTGATTCAACCCCATATTGATACCAATCAGCGTGGACATCAGGCACACATTAACCGCATGCACATACTGGGCGTTATCGGCTGTGCGGATATCTGTCAGCTGCACAAGTGTTTCCTTGCCATTCATGACGTCCTCCAGAATGCGGTCCACACTGACATTGACCTTCTTGGTGCTCCAGTCCTTGCCGGAGCGGATGGCTGAAAAAGCGTCATTCATTTCCTGAATCACCGCCTGCTTCGTAGCTTCCGACAAAATATCCTCCGGCTCCACATCCGCAAAGTCCGGGTCCTGTATATACAGCATCGTAACGCCGATACGATTCAGAGTGTTAATCATAAAAACCGTCAATTGCACTCCGGCAGACAGCATCACCGTACCGTTGGATGAATAGACAGTTTTGCCAAGATACTGGCCTGGCTCCACGTTTTCAATACTTACGTATTTCATCAGAATCCCCCTGGCGGTTTGTAGGAAACGACATCCTTATAAGATATATCGGCAAGTACGCCCCATACTTGTAATTGGAAAGGCGTTTCCCACTGGTCAATGATCCGCCAAAAGCGCGGAAGCCGCCTGACCGATCATCTCCTTCACTTTCTCATGCTGTTCTTTCTGAGCTGCCTCGTTGATCGCCTTCGCCGCGTCTTCTCCTCCAATTCGGCTTAATGCCCATGCCGCCGTTCCACGCAGTTCAGGGCGGGGATCTTCAAGCAGAACCTCCGCCAGCTTGGGAACGGCTGTAATGTCTTTAAAATTGCCGAGCGCTATAACCGCATTGCGCTGAATCGGCTTTTTTCCCCTCCAGGCCGCGGCGCTGCTGCCAAAACGGTCCTTGAACTCACGGTTGCTCATATCAAGCAGCGGCAGCAGCAGCGGTTTGACAATTTCCGGATCTGGCGTCAATTCGGGGTGCCGCTCCCAGTTCAGCCCACGGTTCTTCGGACATACAATTTGACAGGTATCGCAGCCGTACAGACGGTTGCCGATTTTCAGCATAAACTCCTCGTCCAGAAAACCCTTGGTCTGGGTCAGGAAGGAGATGCAGCGCTGGGCATTCAGTTGACCCGGCCCCACAAGCGCTCCTGTTGGACAAGCGTCAATGCATTTGGTGCATTCTCCGCAGCCTTCGGTCACCGGCTGATCCGGCTGAAACGGAATGTTCGTCACCAGCTCGCCCAGATAAATCCAGGAGCCGAGCTCCGGAGAGATGATGGAGCAATTTTTGCCACTGAAGCCAATTCCCGCGCGCTCCGCTACAGCCCTGTCCACCAATTCGCCGGTATCTACCATGTTTTTGATGATCGCTTCCGGCACACGTTCCCGAATAAACGCTTCCAGACGGTCCATCGCCTCGCGCAGCACCAGATGGTAATCCCGCCCCCATGCTGAGCGTGCCAGAATGCCGCGATAACGGCCTGGTTCCGATTTGGGCGGGTCTTTCACCTTGGACGGATAAGCAACGGCAATGGCGATCAGGGACGCGGGTTGGGCCCCATCCAGCGCCGGGTATATCCGTTTCTCGATGTCAGGCTCCTCGAAGCCGGATTCATAACCTTTGGCCCGGTGGTCCTCAAGAATAGACTTTAATGATAAAAAGGGGTCAGCACTCGCAAAGCCGATGGAATCGATTCCGAGCGACGGCGCAGCCTCCTGAATTTCCTGTTTGAGCGTGTCCCAATACGAAGCAGCCCCGGAGACACAAGTTTGTTCGTGCATCTTACCGAGTCACCTCTCCTGATTTAATAAAATTAATGAAACTTCACGGACGAATACCCGTACAACTAGAAAAGCATATCTCCCACCGGATTGCAATGGTTGGGGAGATATGCTTTAATGGTAAATTTAGTTCGGGGCCAATATACTCAGTTTTTGGAAAGCCTGCAGAATTTGGCTTGCCCCATAACCCATCGCTTCATAAAGTGGCATGGCAGCCTTGTTGTGCTCATCTCCGGCCACCCAAATCCGGCTAACCTTGCGCTGGTGGAAGCGCTGCTCCATCAATTCGATCAATGCCTTGCCGACGCCTTGACGGCGATGATCCGGATGGATGGCGATACGATAATAGCAGCCGTGGTTCTGGTCGATTGTTCCGATCAGAGTGCCTACCAGCTCCCCGTCTTCCTCAGCCACAAGAATCAAGTCGGAATCCCAAGACAGCTGGCGGGCAAATGCCTCAATCGTCTCTTTGTAACAATCTTCCGACAAGGAAATTTGCATCAGTTCAGTCACCCGGCTTGCATCGCCCAACTGAAAAGTACGAACACGCATACTAATATCCCCTTCGTGTTAGCATTGTAAATTGCAAAAAGCTGCAAAGACTCCGGGAAAACCGGCGCCGTTCCAGTTGATGGCCGTTCCAAGGGCCTTTTTACACAAATCATGAGTTTTCATATCATGAAGATAATAATGGCCGCATACAATACATATGATATGCTGCAGCTTTATATTTCTCTATCTGTTCTCTCTCTCGATTTCTCGAAAATGTGTCCTGTTGCTAAAACGACAAAAAAGAACACAATAAAGCCGAGTTTACCGCTCCATGACCATTAAACCACAATTTACTCCATTTTTCACCCATTTTCTTTTGTAAACGCTTTATTTTAGCGTTTACATTTATTCTTTCCTGCTGCAGGTATAAACGTAATGGAACAGGACAGGCTAAATTTAGCCTGTGGATCTAAGCAATTTTTATCATCGCAGAGAAAACTTAGCCAAGCGTGGTGCGCTTCTCTGAAGTCTGCGGTGATTGATGCTTTCCCCCACCGATTTTCTAAACAAAAAAGTTGATTAAATAGGCAAAAAGCGTTTAATATAGTTGTTGGGGTTATTTAACACTAATTTCAGGAGGGATTTTTATCATGGCATTTACATTACCTGCACTTCCTTATTCCAACGATGCGCTCGAGCCTCATATCGACGCGCTGACTATGGAAATTCACCACGATCGTCACCATAACACTTATGTGACCAACCTGAATGCAGCTCTGGAGAGCGCTCCCGAACTGCAAAGCAAGAGTCTTGAAGAGCTGCTTACTGACCTGAACAGCGTACCTGAAGGCATCCGCACTGCTGTCCGCAACAACGGTGGTGGACATGCCAACCACTCCCTGTTCTGGGAAGTCATCGGACCAAACGGCGGCGGCGAGCCTACAGGCGCAATCGCTGAAGCGATCAACAACGAGCTGGGCGGTTACGGCAAGTTCAAAGAAGACTTTACCAAAGCGGCTACTACTCGTTTTGGCAGCGGCTGGGCATGGCTCGTAGTCGACAAAGACGGTAAGTTGGCCATTACAAGCACTCCCAACCAGGATAATCCGATCATGGAAGGCCAAACTCCGGTTCTTGGCCTTGACGTATGGGAGCATGCTTACTACCTGAATTATCAAAACAAACGTCCTGACTACATCGGCGCATTCTTCAACGTAATTAACTGGGACGAAGTGAACAAGCGCTACGCTGCAGCGAAGTAAGAGTTGCACAGCGGCAATGATTGTACAAAAAAGCTGGCCACCGGCACAATGCCGGGAAGCCAGCTTTTTTATGCTCTTCAATTCAGATAGCTGTACGCACGCCGCACTGATTACTTATCCTTGTCGTCTCCTTCAGCCCCGGATTTGGACATGGAACGGAGCGCGTCACGGTAGCTGAGATCGGAGTCCCGCCTCTCCTTCTGAGCAGATTCCACATTACGGCCTGCCTCCTTTCCCAGCTCCGCAAAGCTCCGGATCGCATCCCGGTAAGCCTTGTCCTCTCCAGATTCTTTCATTCGCTCAACGTTTATCGCAGTGTTTTTCACAGGGCTAGGGCTTTCTTGCTCCTTCTCAAGCCCGGAAGTTTCTTGCAATTGCTCCCGTACTGCCTGCTTGCGTCTTGGCTTGTCAGGCTCTGCCTTCTTTTCGGAATTCCTTGCAGCAGACCGGACATTGCGGGTGTTATACACAAACAAAAATATCAATGCCACCGCAGCCAGCACCAAAAAAGCAATAAACATGCAGACCTCCTATTCTGCGCGCTGCCCGGCAAATTTCATGGCCGTTTCAGCAATTCGCTGGCCAAATGCCCGGCCAAGAGCAAGATCGGCCGCACTCGGCAGATTGGGCGGGTCCTCCGGCGAGGCTTCCACAGGGCATGTAACTCCTACACCATAATAGGAGCCGTAAAGCGCGTTTTCAGGAGTATTGGACGGCATCCCGACAATAATCATGCCTTGATGAAGCATCGGTGTAATCAGGTTGAGAAGCGTGGATTCCAATCCTCCATGAACGGTAGCTGTAGTACAGAAGACGCCGCCTATTTTATTGACCAGCTTGCCTTGTGCCCACAATAAACCCAACTGGTCAATCCATGCCTTCAGGCCGCTGCTGACGGTTCCAAAATGGCCCGGGCACCCCCAAATAATCGCGTCAGCATCCACCAGTTCCTCTACCCTGGCTGAGCGGACATGCTCCAGGCGCACATCGGAACCATTGATTCTGGCACCCTCCGCAATGGAAGTAGCCAAAGCCTCCGTATGACCATTTTCACTGTCGTATACCACCGCTATTTTTATCAAATGTCCTCATCCTTTATATATATCATTTCGTATCGCTTTGCTTTTACTATCCCCAATACATAAAAAAACATGATTATAAATTTCAGGCATAGTTACACCTTCATCAGGGAAGCTTAGTAACAGCAACAATATGAAAGCTCTGGCGGAATCAGAGTTCGGATATGAGTTTAAGATTCAACTAATATGGAGGGGACTGTTCATGTATCCACGCGCAATACTTGTCAATCTGCTGGTGATCATCATCATTCTGGCTGGAGTGGCAGCAGCAGCTTATTACTACTATCAGGCTGCCAACTACATAAAAACCGATAACGCGCAGGTATCTGGCCAGCAAATTACAATCGCTCCCCCGGTGGCCGGGAAGCTGGTAGACTGGAAGGCTGACGTAGGGGACAGCTTTAATGCCGGGGATACCCTGGGAAGTGTTGTATCAGGAGGCACGCGGACTAACATTACTATTCCGGCGAACGGAACCGTTGTTCAGGAAACAGCTGTTAATAATTCCATTGTCGGGGCAGGCACACCTGTCGCCAGAGCGTATGATATGCACAATTTATGGGTTACGGCAAATATGGAAGAGACACTAATCCGTGATCTGCAGGTCGGGCAATCGGTGGATGTTAATATTGACGCTTTCCCGGATACAGTGGTGTCGGGCAAGGTCAACCGCATCGGCCTGGCGACCTCGGGAACCTTTTCCTTACTGCCCTCGAGCAATACGACCGCCAATTACACCAAGGTCACCCAGGTGATCCCCGTTGAAATTACTATTCAGGGGTATGAAGGACTCGGCATCGTTCCCGGAATGAGCGCTACTGTCAAGGTGCATAAATAGGTGGCGGCCATGGCGGAAAATATGTCCCTCGGAAGGCTGTTGACCGTTCTGCTCCTTGGAGCTTTTATTTCGATACTTAACCAAACCCTGTTAAATGTAGCAATACCGCATCTGATGAATGATTTCAACGTTTCGGCCACCACGATCCAGTGGCTGTCCACCGGATACATGCTGACAAACGGCATTTTGATTCCGGTAACCGCGTTTCTGATCGAATCCTTCGGCACACGGGTTCTGTTCATTACAGCTATGGGACTGTTTACAGTCGGGGCATTGATTTGTGCCATGAGTACAGGCTTCACGCTTATGCTGATCGGCCGCATTATCCAGGCCAGCGGGGCCGGCATTATCATGCCTGTCGTCATGAACGTATTTCTGACCGTCTTCCCTCCGGAACGGCGCGGTGCAGCCATGGGCATGATGGGCATCGCCATGATGTTCGCACCAGCCGTCGGACCTACCTTGTCAGGCTGGATTGTGGAAGAATATACATGGCGGCTTCTGTTCATCATTGTTATTCCCCTTGCCGTGATCGATATTCTGTTTGCACTTCGCTGGCTCAGGGACGTCTCGAAGCTGACCTATCCCAAATTTGATTTGCTTGGTACAGTTTTCTCAACGATCGGCTTCGGAACCCTGCTGTACGGATTCAGCTCAGCGGGGGATAAAGGCTGGGGCAGCATGACTGTCATTTTGAGCCTGTTCATCGGCATCCTGTTCATTTTGTTTTTTATCCTGCGTGAATTGAACATGGATCAGCCTATGCTGGAATTCAGGGTGTTCAAATATGATATTTTTGCGGTATCCACTCTGGTCGGCTCTGCCGTGAACATGACTTTGTTTGGCGGCATGCTGCTGCTTCCGATGTATTTGCAGAACATTCGGGGCTTCACCCCGCTCCAGTCCGGGCTGCTGCTGCTTCCCGGCGCTCTGCTGATGGGGGTCATGTCCCCCATTTCGGGGATTATCTTCGACAAGATCGGAGCGCGCCCGCTGGCCATCATCGGCCTGTTGGTTACCGCTGTGACGACGTGGGAATTCAGTTTTCTGACCGATGCCACGCCATACAGCCATATTCTCCTGATCTATACGATCCGCAGCTTCGGCATCTCCCTGCTCATGATGTCTGTACAGACCGAAGGGCTTAATCAGCTCCCCGCCCATCTGGGCAGCCATGGGACGGCCATGTCGAACACGATACGGCAGATCGCCGGTTCGATCGGTACGGCCTGGCTGATCACCGTGATGAGCAACCGGTCCGTGATTCATCTGGCTGATTATGCCAATACCGCATCTGCGGTAAGCGGCTCAGGCGCCGGGCTGGAGCAGCTTGGTCAAGGAATTGCCGCTTCCGCCGGGATACCGCCCCAGACTGGCCAGACGCTCGCTCTCATGCAGGTATATCAAACTGCCGTTACCGAGTCCACTATAAAGGGCATTAACGACTCGTTTATTGTCGCGGCAGGCATCGCCGTTGCCGGACTGGTATTTTCCCTGTTTCTGCGCAGGGCCATCCCGCGCAAGAGCGCCGGTCATTAGGATGCACAAAAGACTGTTTTCCGGCACGACTACGCCGGAGAACAGCCTTTTGTTATTTACTCAACTTTCGCAGAGCACAAAATCCACTTCAACCTTTGTAGCTACTGAGTTCTGAGGAATTCGAATCCCCTTCTAGGGCTTGACAGTCAAGCCGCCAGCCGGTCGTGGCAAGACATGTGATACTCGCTTTTCAGAAGCCTTGCACGATTATCCCGTTGGATCAGGTACAGAAAAACAGAAAACCGGGAACCAAAAATACACTTTAGGCACGTTAAAGAAAATAACGGATCAAATGAGGCACGAAACTCGTTGCCGCTTGAACTCGAATTTTTCCGATGTCCTCGTTCATACTAGCCGACACTAGCCCACACCGTTCAAGCAACACACATCATGCTCACCTTTCCTCGTTCAAGCACTGCAATTAGGCCGCAGCCGCAAGAGGCTGAATCGGTTGGCGCGCAATCAGTTGGCGGTAAGGGATCGCCGGAATCGCCACGCCTATGTACAGCAACTTCTGCCACATCGTTTCTTCCCCTTCGGTCAGGCGCAGTCGGCGGCGTCCAGTGTACTCGTTGAGGTACGCCTGCAGATGCTTTGTTCCTAAGGCTATATACGTACTCTTCAGTGATCTCCACGCCTCTCTTACCACTTTCCGCAAGGGTCTATACAGCCGATAGGCTTGAAGGAACGATTGTACCGCCGATGCACGAACATCTACCTGTTCGTTGATGAACACAGCGAGTTCGTGACGATTCGCTCCG